>CABUDK010000001.1 GCA_902490315.1 uncultured Porphyromonas sp.
CGAAGCCGAATCCCGAAAGCAACACAGCGATTCGCCTTTATGCAACAGTCTCAAAAAAAGCCTGCCGCCTATGGCGACAAGCATAAAAAAGCCGCACTGTGGATTAGAAAAACTCCGAAGAACATACATGTTTTGAGGATCTACCACCCTCTGAAGTCCACTGGAGCAACAAGTACTCACATACTCACGAGGAGCATGTCGAGGCCGGTCATCAGGTAAGCAGAATGATCTCGGAATAGTCGATTAAATTTGAGGAGTTTCCGTATCGAGCAGTGCGGCTATGGGTCTGCGCTGTTTACATATATAATATATGAAGAACACGTCGCGAGGCACCTATCGGTGTCTTGCTACGACAAATATAAGGTAATATTCTGAACTATGCAAATCGCCGAGCCCACTGCGGGTCGGGATCGGCTGCTGGATGGTGACTTGCTTGGTAAGATTTATATATCTTTGCGGTAAATACATTTCACCATCTAACGAATCTATTACTGATATGACACAAGATAAGACCATACGCTGCCTCATCATCGGGTCAGGACCTGCGGGCTACACCGCAGCTATCTACGCTTCACGCGCTAATCTATCGCCTGTCCTTTACCAGGGACTACAGCCTGGCGGACAGCTCACGACAACCACTGAGGTGGAGAACTTCCCCGGCTTCCCTGAGGGGATCACGGGTCCTCAGCTCCTCGAGCAGATGCGCCAGCAGGCGGAGCGCTTTGGCACAGACATTCGCTCAGGCGAGGTGACGCGCATAGATCTCTCGGAGCGTCCCTTCAAGGTAGAGATAGACGGCTCTACGGAGTTGACGGCTCACTCTGTCATACTTGCTACGGGTGCTCGGGCTAAGTATCTGGGACTAGACGATGAGACGAAGTACGCTGGCATGGGCGTCTCGGCATGCGCTACGTGTGACGGCTTCTTCTATCGCAAGAAGCGTGTCGCTGTCGTGGGCGGTGGCGACACGGCTTGCGAGGAGGCGCTCTACCTGGCAGGTCTCGCTGAGAAAGTCTACCTGATCGTGCGCAAGGATCATCTGCGCGCCTCGAAGGTGATGCAGGAGAGACTCTTCGCACGGGAGAATATAGAGGTGCTCTTCGAGCACAACACGGTCGGACTCTTTGGCGACAATGGCGTGGAGGGTGCTCACCTCGTATACAAGAAGGGAACGCCCGAGGAGGCTAAGCGTGATATAGCGATCGACGGCTTCTTCCTGGCTATCGGGCACAAGCCCAATACGGACTTCCTCGCAGGTCAGCTCGAGCTGGATGCAGCGGGCTACATCGTAACGCGAGAGGGGAGACCGCTCACCAGTGTGGAGGGCGTTTTTGCCGCTGGCGACGTGGCTGATCCACGCTATCGTCAGGCGATCACCTCTGCGGGTACTGGTTGCCGCGCTGCGCTCGAGGTGGAGAAGTATCTCCTCGAGAAGGGGCTGTAATGCTGCGCTAGCGGTGTGCTTCGCTTCGTCTGCAGAAATCATTTAATCTAAATAGGTATGGATATGAACAAGCAGTGGACCTTTTGGGCTGCCTTGGTACTGGCGGTGGCCTTTGTACTAGGCATTTGGATCGCAGGGTCGACCTATCTATCGGTGCGTAAGCAGCGTATCGTCTCGGTCACGGGCAATGCGGAGCAAGACTTCGATAGTGATCTGATTGTGTGGAGCGCTTCCTTCCGTGTGCAGCGTGCTACGCTGAGCGACGCTTATGCAGAGATCGAGCGCGAGCGCACGGTGGTGCAGGAGTACCTCCAGCAGGCGGGTCTCAAGGCTGACGGCTACTCCTTCGGGAGCCTAGATGTGACGCAGAACTACAGCAGTGGCTACGATACGCATGGCAACTATCAGCAGGTGCCTAACGGCTACGTTCTCACACAGACTGTGACCGTGACCAGCGGAGACCTAGATGGTGTCGAGGAGCTGTCGAAGAGTATCTCCTCGCTGATCTCTCAGGGGGTCGAGATAACGAGCCAAGCGCCTGCTTACTACTACACGAGCCTGGACGACCTCAAGCATCAGATGCTCCGCCAAGCCTCCGAGGACGCACTAGATCGTGCCGAGGAGATCGCCTCGGGAAGCCGTGGCAAGGTGGGTAAGCTGCAGAATGCCTCGATGGGCGTCTTCCAAATCGTCGGCAAGAACGCTGGCGAAGACTACTCGTGGGGTGGCGCGTTCAACACCTCCTCACGTCACAAGACGATCTCCGTCACCGTCCGCGCTACCTACGCTCTCCGCTAGAGTACAGACGAATAACGATTTTGTAGGGACGCACGGTCTGTGCGTCCGTTGTATCAAATGTTACAGCGTCATGTTTTTAACGGGGACGGACGCACAGACCGTGCGTCCCTACAAAATCGTTACCCGTCAAAATCGCCCTGCGTTCGGAGTATCGCTATCACTACCATTTGTACCAAATAATCAGTACCTTTGTGGCGGTTTACGCTATGAGTAAATCACTACACGATGACAATCACACCGACTACCCCCTCTGCTTCTGACTCAAAGCAGACGATCTTGGATCGCCGTTATCTGCGCATGGCTCGTATATGGGCTGAGAACTCTTACTGTCGACGTCGACAAGTAGGAGCCTTGATCGTACACAATCAGATGATTATCTCAGACGGATACAACGGTACGCCCTCGGGATTTGAAAATGTCTGCGAAGATGACGAAGGGATTACCAAGCCTTACGTCCTCCACGCTGAGGCCAATGCGATTACCAAGGTGGCGGCATCGGGCAATAACTGCACGGGTGCGACCATTTACATTACCGCTTCTCCCTGCCTAGAGTGTGCTAAGCTGATCATCCAGAGTCGCATACGACGTGTCGTGTATGGTGAGCAGTACCGACTCACCGATGGTGTCGAGCTACTCGAGCGTGCTGGCATTGAGGTAGTCTACATACCGCTGGACGAGATCTCAACTACTGTCGACTCCTCGACCCATTAGTATATGTACCTATCTAGATATTGAGAAGAACAAATGGTAGATATGCGTCGTCAGTATAAATATTTAATCTGTTTCCTAGTGGGGGCGCTCATTGGTGCAGGTGCTTTTTGGCTATTCTCGCGCTATCGGGGGATCACGCACGCAGATAAGTTTGACCAGGTACTGCAGCTAGTCGATAAGTATTATGTAGACTCTGTCGATATCGAGCAGCTACGTACGGACATACTCCCTTATATGCTTGGGTCGCTTGATCCGCACTCTACTTATATACCACCGTTAGAGTCGGAGATGGAGGAGCAGAGACTGGAGGGACAGTTTGAGGGAATAGGGATCATCTACAACATCATCACCGACACGATCGTCGTCGACCAAGTGTTCGCTGGAGGTCCCTCTGAGACCGCCGGTCTAGAGCCTGGTGATCGTATCTTAACCTGCGATGGCAAGAGCCTCCTCGGTGAGCGCAACAACCAAGACACCATCACCTCAGCACTCAGAGGTCCGAAGGGATCGGTCGCACATCTATCGATACTACGTCGCCATACACGACGAAATGTGAGTGTCGTGCGTGGTCCTGTGCCGATTAGAAGCATAGATGTGAGCTATATGCTTACGCCGACCATTGGACTGATGCAGATCACCACCTGGGCGCGTACTACTTATGACGAGTTCATTCAGCACTGGGGTGAGTTGCAGCGATCTGGAGCCAAAGCTCTAATCCTCGATCTGAGAGACAATACGGGGGGCTACATGGATGCAGCTGTTGCTGTTGCCAATGAGTTCCTTAGCAAGGATCAATTGATCGTCTATACGGAGGGTCGCACGATGCCTCGTGAAGATGTGGTCGCCAACGGCGAGGGCATGCTGCAGAAGTTGCCTCTAGTAGTGCTGGTCAATGAGAACAGTGCCTCGTCCTCTGAGATCTTTTCGGGGGCTATGCAAGACCACGACCGGGCGATGATCGTAGGACGACAGACCTATGGCAAGGGTTTGGTTCAGCAGCCCTTTACCTTCCCAGATCACTCTAGCGTACGTCTCACGGTGGCTCGCTACTATACGCCATCGGGTCGCAACATACAGCGCCCCTATGAGCAGGGGAGTCTCTCCTCGATCGAGGAGAGTCTTATGAGCGTCTCTGGCATCAAGCCCGTAGGCGACTATGCCGATACGCTCTCACTGACTAAGCAAAAGCAGCGGGAGTATCATAGCGATAAGGGGCGTCTCCTCTTCAGCGGTTATGGCATCATGCCCGATATCTTCGTACCGCAAGACACAGCGATGATCAATGCTTATGCAGCACGTCTGATCATGTCTGGGGCGATGCAGGAGTTTGCCTTTTACTTTGTCGACTTAAATAGAGAGAACCTCCGTGAGATTAGCTCAGTCCGGGAGTTGCTAGCTTTGCTTGCTCAGGAGAAGTCTCTAATCAACGATCTAGCCGCATACGCTGCTGACCAAGGCATAGCCCAGCGGCCACTGATGCTACGCCAAGCCACGCAGCGCTTGCAGCTACAGATGCATGCCTTGATAGCTAATCATCTCTTCGGTGCTACGGGCTTCTATCAGGTGATAACCCAAGGCGATCCGATGATCAGCAGCGCAGAGCAATATCTACAGGAAAATTATCACACACGATGATGAGTTGTGACAAAGTGAGAGAGGAGAAAAAAGCATTACGCCGTGCCATCCGTGCTAAGATGCGGAGTGAATGGACCGAGGAGTACCGACAGGCGGTCTCGGAGCGTGTCTGTCGGCAGATAGAGACGTTTCTACCCTTCGTGCGTAGTCATTGCGTAGCACTATACTGCGCCCTGCCCGACGAGGTAGACCTGACTGCTATCTTAGAGCGCTACCAGAGCGACAAGAGACTCCTCATCCCCCGCGTGGAGGGTGACGATATCAACTTCTACACCTATCAGCCCGAGTCGCTCATTACCAGCGAGGACTACAAGATCCTTGAGCCGACAGCAGCTACTGAGGAGGCGATAGATCCAGCAGAGATAGAGCTTATCTTGGTGCCGGGGGTCGCATTCGACCTGCATGGTGGACGTATGGGTCGTGGCAAGGGTTACTACGATCGCTTCTTCGCACGCTGTCCCCATGCCCTTCGAGCAGCGGTCACCTCCTCGCTACAGATCGTCGAGCAGATCCCGCTAGAGCCGTGGGACGAGGCGATGCACTATATCATATCAGATGGTCAGACCTACGAGGTACGCGACTAACGAAGTCACACGACTCGACAGACTCTGAACAAAAAAGCTCCCCCCATCACAGTACATCGACTGCGATGGGGGGAGCGCTTATTTATTGGTGTAGGCTATCGCTTCGTGGCGATAGCCTTTTCTAGCTTATTATTATAGGAGTGCGTCTAGACCACACTTAAGGTCTGCGATGATGTCCTCGACATTCTCTAGACCGATAGAGAGACGTACCATACCCTCACCAATGTCAGAAGCAGCACGCTCCTCAGGTGTGTAGGGCGAGTGAGTCATGCTAGCTGGGTGCTCGATAAGCGTCTCAGCATCACCAAGGCTCACGCAGAGTGTAGCTAGGTGGAGGCTATTCATCAGCTTGCGACCAGCCTCTAGACCACCCTTGAGCTCGAAGGCGATCATAGCACCTGGTAGGCGCATCTGCTTCTGAGCTAGCTCATACTGTGGGAAGCTCTTGAGACCTGGGTAAGCGATCGAGGCGATAGCGGGGTGCTGCTCGAGGAACTCAGCGACACGCTGTGCATTAGCGCAGTGACGCTCCATACGTATCTCCAAAGTCTTGATACCACGAGCGATCAGGTATGCTTCGAACGGGCCTAGGACTGATCCCGTCATATCCTTTACAGCAAAGAGACGCACCTGGTCGATATATTCCTTGCGACCGACGACAAATCCGGCGATCACATCACCGTGACCATTCAGATACTTCGTAGCTGAGTGTACTACGACATCAGCACCGAGGTCTAGAGGACGCGTGATAAAAGGCGTGCAGTAAGTATTGTCCACCATCAGCACAGTACCCTCCTGGCTGTGAGCTATCTTGGCAGCGCCTTCGATATCTGTCAGGTACATGTTAGGGTTGGCCGGGGTCTCGATGTAGACCAGCTTCGTATTGGGGCGCATAGCAGCCTTGATCTCATCAAGATTGCGCGCATCGACGAAGGTCACCTCCACACCAAAGCGTGAGAGCCCGTGCTCGAGGAATGAGTAAGTGCAGCCGTAGAGCGTCTTACCTGCGACGATGTGGTCACCAGCCTGCACCAAGGGGTAGATAGCCGAGGTGATCGCACCAATGCCTGAAGAGGCGCTGACGCAAGCCTCACCACCCTCTAGAGAGGCAACCTTCTGCTCAGCAGCTGTGCAAGTAGGATTCCCCAGACGAGTGTAGATGTACCCGTCCTCCTCAAGGGCAAAGCGTCTGCCACCCTGCTCCGCAGAGTCAAAAACAAAAGTAGAGGTCTGATAAATAGGTGTAGCCAGCGTACCGTGCTGATTGCGCTCGCTACCAGCATGGATGGCACGCGTAGCGAAGCCCATCTGCTGTAGTTCTTTTGGATCAATCATTATGCTTTATCTAAAGATTCGATTATTCGGTACGAAGGTACGAAAAAATAGCGCTCACGACTAGATATAAGGGCTCGAAGGAGAAAGAAAGATAGCATAACGATCAGCGGGTTGTTCGTCATTCCAGCCCCACTGTTCATCCGACTTCACTTCGAGCGTCTCCGATCTCGTCAACTGCCAATTCCTCCGAAGCTATTCCTGAATAGCTCGCTGAAAAATAAAAAATCTCCAGTGAGCTATGGGAAAATACTTCGGAAGAATCAAATGATACTTCGGAAGAATCAACTGATAAGTCCGAAGAATTTTTTCGTTCCTCCAGGGAAATCGCAAATTTCCTCCGAAGAATTTCCCGATTTCTTCCGTGAGATTACTGATTTATTCGGTAGCAACTGTTCATCTAAGCGATTAGAAGTCTCTCGATCCTGCTATAGAAGCCGAGAGTTTAGAAAGTCCTAATAGAACTTCCGAGTAGATTATTGTCGTACCAATATATTGCTATTGTGTACTAAATAAATAATTACTACCTTTGCCGCAACAAGTACGATAGTGTACGTGTTGAGAAACAAATAGTCCTAATCAAAACAAACTCAAAACAATGAATCACCGATTACTTATTGCTACGCTGCTAGCCCTCCTCGGGATGGCTATTTATGCGCCACTATCAGCTCAAAAGGCTGGCGAGGGAAACGTCATTATTATGAAGCTCATAGAGCTCCCTACCAACGATGACGATGAGCCTATGCCACTCTCACTAGACGTACAGGGAGAGGGAGAAATAACCATCGATGGAGTCACAGAGACTTATGCCGCGGATCGTAAATCCTATATGCCCACAGGGCTGGAGATTACGATCCGTGGTGCTGTTAAGTCTATTAGTTGCAGCTCTAGCGTGCTTTTTGTAGTAGATATCACCAACTCAAAGACGATCGAGAAGCTTAGCGTCAACAATAGCTCGATCTCCGACCTACAAGCTAAGAATGTCACCACGCTCAAAGAGCTAAACTGTGCCTACAGCTCCCTGCCTGCGCTAGACTTAACGGGCTGTACAGGACTAAAGATCCTCAAGGGCAACGCCAACATGAAGCTTCAGAGTGTCACCCTCACAGGGTGTACAGCACTCGAGGAGCTAGAGCTACAAAACAGCGAGGTCTCTGAGCTAGACATAACGGGGCTAGTCAATCTGAAGAGTATAAATGTGGATCGTAACCCTGTTAAGAAACTCAACCTAAAGGGAATGAGTAAGCTGACGACACTGGACCTGCTTCAGACGAAGGTTACCGCACTGGATCTCTCTGATTGTACTGCACTGGAGATGCTTACAGCCTCTAGTTGTAGCGAGCTGTCATCTATCCAGCTGCCTAAGTCTGACAAGCTGCAGTACATCTACCTACAGGAGTCTCAGATAGAGGAGATTGACTTATCTAATCATGCTTCACTAGTTCAAGTCTACCTAGAGCGCTGCCAGAAACTTGCCAAGGTAAACGTCTCCAATTGCCCCAAGCTTAAGCTGCTCAGCTTGCACCTCTGTGCACTTCCTGCGGAGGCTACGCTAGCCATTGTAGAGAGCCTTGCAGATCATAGTGCCGACTACAATGCTATGATGCCAGCCTACAAGATCTTTGCTCTTGGCACTAAGGTTACATACAAGGAGGGCAATGTTTGGTCACCCAAGGCTGCTAGTGTAGCTAGACGCAAGGGGTGGGCACTATTTAGCAAGAATGAGGATGAGTATGGAGAGCCTACACCTATTTTCGAGTATGCTAAGGTTACCATCAACGAGACAGAGCACGGGACGATAGCTATCGAGGGTTACGACAAGGAAGACTGGCCCTTTATGCCACAAGGTGAGACCTACAAGGTGGTCGCTACACCTGAGGAGGGCTATGAGCTACAGGAGCTCAAGGTCAATGACGACGATATCCTAGAGGATCGAGAGTTTCAGCTATTTGAAGATAGCAAGATCACGGCTACCTTTGCAAAGGCTGGCCCTGTAACCTACGAGTACTACCTAACGAAGGTGGAGCCTACGGTCGCCACAGCTACTGTCTACACCTACGGCTATGACGAAAACAAAAATTGGGTATCTCGCACCTCTATGAAGAGCGACGGAACTGTCGAGTCTCGCAACGATATACGATACGATGAGGAGGGACGTATCTCAGATATTGACATCACGCTAGCCTATGACAATGGCAAGCCCAGTATGTTTACTCACTATACATACGATGATCAGGGTCGTATGGTAAGACGCCAGATGAAGCTCTTTACAACCGATATGGCTGACACCAAGATCGCCTATCGTCCCGATGGACAGATAGACTATTGGACAGAGCAGAGCGCCAAAGTGATGAATGACTACATCTACAACGACAAGGGACAGCTCATCGAGGAGCAGTTTGGAGAGGCTACAGGAGTAGATACAGATCACCCCACAGTGTCGACCCCCACAGGCAAGACCTTCTACAGCTACAACGACAAGGGACAGAAGTCAGAGGTCAAGTATGCAGCCGTTCAGACCAAGTGGCTCTACATGAAGGGTGAGCAGTACACGTGGAATGAGCAGGGACTGATGTCCAGCGTCAAGGCGATGAACTATACGTATGATCAGGGTGAGACCGATCCTGAGAAGGGTAAGCCTAACCCCGTCTTCGAGCTACGCTATCAGTACGACGACAAGGCTAAGACCAAGGTCTTCTGGCCTATGCTACCTATTACAGAGGAAAACGGAGGCTTCGGCGAGTTTAGCTATGACCTCAAGGGTTACTGCACAAAGGCTGAGCACTGGCTACTATCCTATGGTGATCCTAACCACACCTTTGACTTTATCTATGTCTTTGAGGCTTCACCACGTCACCTCCAGGAGCTAGTAGACAGAGGCTCCACGACGGTACAGTACGCTTACGGTACGATCACTGCTGAGGGCGCTGCCCTTGAGGGACTTCAGGTATACGACACCACGGGTCAGCTACTGCGTGACTACCACACAGCTCCTTGTCAGCGCATCGATATGGGTGTCTCTGAGCTACCTGACGGACTATACATCGTTCGCACCATCTCATCTGACAGCACACAAACTGACAAGGTGGTCATAACACAATAAGCAAAACAAACGATGCTTCACTCTATCATAAGGCGAGGACTCATGACTATGCTCATGGGCCTCGCCCTATGCTCTTTACAGAGCTACGCAGCTTCGCGTATCCTGTTTACCACGGCTCTGCCCGTAGGATCGACGATCACACTCACCATCTCTGCCGATGGTGCAGTAACGGTCCAAGGCCTAGCAGGAGCTATCCTCGCTGATGGCAAGCCACACGCCTATACCATTGAGAGTGCTGATGTGAAGCTCTCAGGAGCGATTACGGCGATCACACTCTCTAACCAAAAGCTCTCCGCACTAGACATACGTCAGGCGAAAGAGCTGGCGGAGCTACGTTGTGATAATAACAACCTCACCGAGCTAAACATCGCTTACGCCAAGGCGCTCCAACGCCTGGACTGTACCTACAACCAGCTAGAGCATCTCGACATCCCCAAAGCCTCTCTCCTCAAGGAGCTGCGTCTCAAGGGCAACTACGTCAAGAGCCTAGCCCTCGCTCAATGCTCCGACCTAGAGATCCTAGACTACTCGGACAACTACTACCCCACAGCAGTAGATCTGAGCAAGTGTACGAAGCTACAGCAGCTAGATGTGGCGAAAAATAAGATTCGCTCGCTAGATTTAACGCAAAATGGGGCTCTCCGCGCACTCTCCTGTGGTGACAACCAGATCACTTCCCTAGACGTAACGCACCTAGCCTCGCTAGAGCGTCTCTCCGTATCAAATTGCTCAGACCTCGAGACGCTGACCCTCGGAGAGCACCCTAAGCTGCTCTTCCTAGACATCTATGGCACGAAGGTACAGAACCTTGATCTAGCTAAGTATCCTCTACTCGAGGAGCTCTCCTGCGCTTATGCTAAGCTCACAAGCTTAGATCTTTCGCACAGCAAGCAGCTACGCAGACTGAGCTGTAGCAAGAATCCCTTTAGGGGACTAGACGTGTCACACTGCCCACTACTTGAGGAGCTCAGCTGTGGAGACCTAGAGATAGCTTCGATAGACCTAAGTAACAATCCCAAGCTCACCTCCTTGCAGATGGGACACAACAACCTATCGCAGATAGATCTCTCAGCACAGAAGGAGCTCAAGAGGCTCTATCTCTTTAACAACAACATTACCAAGCTCGATCTCTCTGCACAGACTCACCTAGAGGAGCTACTCTGCAATAATAATCTCCTCACCGAGATCACCCTCGCTACAGGAGCCCCGCTTAGCAAAGTGGAGATCTACGACAATCAGATCAAGGAGCCTCAGATGGCTCAGATCGTCGCCAAGCTACCTAATCGTACGGGGCTCACGAGAGGTCTTTTTAAAGTGATTAATACGCCTAGCCAGACGGAGGGCAATGTCTGCACCAAGACCCTTGTCGATCAAGCTTTAGGTAAGTACTGGCGCGTGGTCGACTATGCAGACTTTGCCGACTTTGGCAAGGGGCTTGACTATCGAGGCTCTGACGCTCCTGAGTTGGGCGAGGGCATGATCAAGATTACCTTTGACAAGGCAGGCCGTACCATACAGCTCACCGTCGGTGTGCTGGGCGAGATGCAAGTCACAGGTACCACCGAGCCAGTCGTCAGCTCCAAGACTCCAGTCTCCTATACACTCGAAGGCACAGAGCTACTTCTCCGTGGGGACATCTACAGACTGATCGTCAGTGGAGCCACCATTAAGGGCGTAGAGCTTAACAAGGCGCAGTATCTACGTGAGCTGGAGCTGCACAACTATCAGCCCGCAACCATTCAGCTAGCGGATCTACCACACCTCGTGACGCTCAGACTACACGACAATCAGCTCACAAGCATCGAGTTGAGTGGCACGCCTCTGCTAAACTTCCTCTCCTGCTATGGCAACAAGCTGACCGTCGAGGCGGGTAAGAAGATCATTGCAAGCCTGCCCAAGCGTCTCAAAGAGGAGAAAGCAACCATCCTCTGGCTCAATAGTCAGGGAGCGGGTGCTGACAATGCATTCCAAGAGGAGCTTCTCTACCTCGCTCATGCTCAGGGCTGGGAGATGAGCGACTATCTAGGAGGAAACAGTGGCGACACAGGTGCACCTATCGGCTTCCCGATAGCGAACGAGCCTGTCTTCACTTCCACAGTCGAGTCGGCGCTACAAGTGAGCGTGGAGCTAGATATGCTACACATCGCTACAGCACCTGACACACCGATTGCGCTCTATGACATGATGGGGCAGCTACTGCTGCAGACTCAGTCAGATGCTGATGGGCTGTGCGAGATACCGCTAGCATCCCTCACAGAGGGACTCTACATTGTTGCTACACCTGTCGAGGCGGTCAAGTGCGTCATCCCTTGAATAAACATGTCAATCCAATAGGGGAACCGTAGACTGCTCTCCGCAGTCTCAAAACAAGTAGAGGCTCATCCCGTCGGGGAGAGCCTCTACGCTTTTTGTGTACAGCCTTTACTTGTTAAAGAAAGGCTCGAGGATGATCATGAGGTTCTCCATAAAGAAGCGTACGGAGATGGCTAGCAGGATGACTCCGAAGAACTTACGCAAGATGTAGATCCCGCCCTGTCCGAGCCACTTCTCTAGCAGGGACACCGTACGTAGCATTAGGTAGATACAGACGACGTTGAGCAGGATAGCGACGAAAAGCGTCGAGGTCGCCGTCCCAGAGGACTTCATCGTTAGGATCGCGGTAAAGGAAGCTGCACCTGCAAAGAGCGGGAAGACAAGCGGTACGATGTCTGCACTCCCCGACGGGTTGTCGTCTTGAAAGACCTGTATGCCGAAGATCATCTCGACAGCCAGCACAAAGAGGACGATAGAACCCGCCACAGCAAAGGACGAAACGTCCACTCCAAAGAAGCCGAGCAGGGGCTCCCCGATGACGAGGAAGGCGATGAACATGATGCCCGAGATGATAGCCACCTTGCTGGGGTGAAAGATGCTTCCCTTCTCCTTGAGGCTCAGCGCAATCGGGATGGCTCCGATGATGTCGATAGAGACAAAGAGGATCATAAAGGTCGCGAAGAAGCTCGATAGCGTAAAGTGCGAAAAGTCAGCTAAGATGCTGTTCCAAATGTTTTCCATAATCAGAATTGTTTAAAAGCGGTGAGAAGGGAACGCTTTCGGCTGCAAAGGTAATAAATAGCGCTGCAATCATCAAGCAGAGGCGCCTGCGTCTCAACTTCGAAGGACAAGAAGCGGTGCCAGGTGCGGGCTTGTTTTAATTTCTATGGAGGAATTTCCAAATAGCTCGCTGGAAAATGAAAATTCTCCACGGAGGCGAGGAAAATTTCTTCGGAAGAATCAAACGATACTTCGGAAGAATCAGATGATAAGTCCGAAGAAATTTTTCTTTCCTCCGGAGGAAATGAAAAATCTCCACGGAGGAATTTAGGATTTCCTCGGTGGAGATTTGTCAGTGCTATAGGTTAGAGCGTGTCACGCCTGAGGGTTTTTACCCAAAATGAGGTAGTACCAAATAAAATGAGTACTTTTGCACCAATTGTTGGATTCTAAAGAGAGATCGTCATGGCAAGAACGATAACTATCAAGCGAGGCTTGGATCTCAAACTCCATGGGACTGCGCCCCGCACCCTCCTGACTACTCCTTCTGGCGGAGCTTCGTCCACCTATGCATGGGTGCCCGATGATGTGCCAGGGCTGACGCCCAAGATGAAGGTGCATGTAGGAGATCACGTAGAGGCTGGCGACCCGATTGTCTACGATAAGCAGTACCCAGAGGTATGGGTCACAGCGCCCGTCAGTGGTGAGCTGGTTGCGATCAATCGAGGTGCTAAGCGTAAGATTATGAGCGTAGAGATACGCCCAGATGAGAGTCAGACACAGCACGCCTTCGCAGTAGAGGGACTACTCGAGGGTGAGGCGAGCAAGCTACAAGCGCTGCTGCTCGAGTCTGGCCTATGGACGCTCATACGTCAGAGACCTTACGATCGCATTGCTGATCCTACGATCGCTCCACGAGATATATTTGTCACAGCTCATCTGACTGCTCCTCTAGCTCCTGAGATCGACTATCTACTGGAGGGACGTGAGGAGGAGCTACGTATAGGACTCCGCGCCTTGGCTCGTCTGACGGCTGGCAAGGTTTATGTCGGTGTCGCACAAGGCACTCCGCTGACGCTTCCTGTAGAAGTGGTGCCTGTAGAGGTCCGAGGCCAACACCCTGCTGGTAATGTGGGGGTGCTGATCAACCACGTGGCGCCGATTAATAAGGGGGAGACGGTCTGGACACTACGTGCTACAGATGTGGCACTCATTGGTCGTCTTCTGATGACTGGACATGTGGACTACACACGTCGTATCGCTATCACGGGTAGTCATGCTGCGGAGCACGGCTATATGAATCTACTACCAGGCTGTCGCCTAGAGAGACTAGGTAAGCTTGCTCAGGATGGGGGTAAGATGCGTATCATTGCAGGTGATGTGCTGACAGGCACTCAGCTCACGGAGGAGCGTCCTTTCCTCCCGATGAGCTGCGACCAGATCACGGTGATCCCTGATGGGGCTGATCGTGATGAGCTGCTCGGGTGGGCTATGCCCCGATTTGGAGAGTTTAGCCAGAGCCGTACCTATCTCAGCTGGCTCATGCCTCGCAAGCAGTATACACTGGATGCTCGCCTCAAGGGAGGCAAGCGTGCGATGATCATGAGTCATGAGCTGCAGAGCGTCTTCCCGCTAGATATCTATGCGGAGTATCTGCTGAAGGCGATTATAGCTTTTGATATTGACAAGATGGAGGAGCTCGGCATCTACGAGGTGGCACCTGAGGACTTCGCCCTGTGCGAGTTCGTCGACACTTCCAAGATGGAGCTACAACACATCGTGCGTCAAGGTCTAGACCTACTATATAAGGAGATGAACTAAAAAAACAGCCTCACGGGGGGAGCAAAGCTTCCTCATCGTAAGGCTATGGACTATGACTACTATATTATATGTCACTAAAAGATAGATTCAATAAGCGACGCTCGCAGTTTGAGCCTGGGGGTAAGCTGCATGCGTTTCACTCGCTCTTTGACGGGTTTGAGACCTTCCTCTATGTGCCGCACACAACGGCGGCTCCACGAGGGGGCGTGCATGTACATGATGCGATAGATAGCAAGCGTGTCATGAGTACCGTGGTGCTAGCACTAGTGCCTGCGTTACTCTTTGGTATGTACAATGTGGGACTCCAGCACTTCATCGCGATCGGTCAGACGGCTGGCTTCTGGTCGATGTTTTGGTTTGGCTTCCTAGCAGTACTGCCTAAGATCGTGGTCTCCTACGTAGTGGGATTGGGTATCGAGTTTACCGTAGCACAGTGGAAGCACGAAGAGATCCAGGAGGGATACCTCGTGACAGGTATGCTGGTTCCGATGATCGTGCCCATAGGTACGCCACTCTGGATGATTGCTGTGGCTGTCGCTATGTCGGTGATCTTCGCTAAGGAGGTCTTCGGAGGAACGGGCTACAACGTCTTCAACGTGGCGCTGGTCACCCGTGCCATCCTCTTCTTTGCCTATCCAGCAGCTATGACTGGCGACAAGGTCTTCGTTCGTACGGAGCCTATCTTTGGCTTCGGTGGTAGTGGCGATATGGCTACAGCTGCTGTCGATGGCTTCTCAGGGGCTACCCCTCTAGGTCAGGTGGCTACGGCTGGCGATACGCTCCCCACGATCGTTAACACGATGGGCGAGCCCTCTACACTATGGGACGCTTTCTGGGGCTTTATACCCGGTAGTATCGGTGAAGTCTCGACCTTCGCTATCCTACTCGGTGCTATCCTGCTCATCTGGACAGGCGTAGCTAGCTACAAGGTGATCGTGAGTGGCGTCGTGGGTGCAGCGCTGATGACGCTCCTCTTTAACGCGATCGGCACGACCGCTGCGATGCAGCTCGATATCACGCATCACCTGCTCTATGGAGGCTTTGCCTTCGGTCTAGTCTTCATGGCAACCGACCCTGTTACCTCGGCACGTACCGAGACGGGTAAGTGGATCTACGGTCTCCTCGTGGGTGTCATGTGTGTCTTCATACGTGTCCTCAACCCTGGATATCCTGAGGGTATGATGCTCGCTATCTTGCTGATGAACGTCTTCGCACCGCTCATCGACTATGTGGTAGTAAACAAAAACGTCGCTAAGCGCAAGAAGCGCTGGGCAACGGCAGCTAAACATTGATCTTCCTTACGACTATGAATAGAGATAGTAATACCTACACGATCCTCTACGCAGCCATTATGGTGGTCGTAGTCGCAATAGCTCTAGCGCTCACGGCTGTGGCTCTACGCAAGCCTCAGCAAGAGAATGAGCGCATCGACAAGATGCAGCAGATACTACGTGCTGTACATCTGGAGCCTACGAAAGATCAAGTCATCCCCACCTATACGCAGGTGATCAAGCAAGAGCTACTGGTCAATGCTCAGGGCGAAGTGATTGCTACGTTCGAGGGAGACCAGATCGCTCAGAATGAGGCTTTCCAAATGAACACGGCCAATCAGTTTAAGCTCCGTCAGCAAGACCCTTCTCTCGGACTCCCTGTCTATGTTGCGGAGGTCGAGGGGCAGCAGCTCTACATCTTCCCGATGGATGGAGCTGGTCTATGGGGAGCTATCTGGGGCTTCCTTGCTGTGCAGGCAGACGGGTCGACTGTCTATGGTACCGACTTCTCGCACGCTGGTGAGACTCCAGGACTAGGTGCCGAGATCGCTACGAAGCACTTCTCACAGGAGTTCGTCGGTAAGCAGCTCTATCGTGACGAGCAGTTTAAGTCTATCGCAGTCGTCAAGCCTGGCCAGACCCGCACCGACCAAGACTATGTGGACGGTATCTCAGGCGGTACGCTCACGAGCAATGGTGTCAACAATATGCTCTGGAGCTCTATCCACGAGTACTTCCCTTACATAGAGCAGATACGTAGTGGTCAAGCAGTAGCAGTAGAATAATCAAGAGAGAGTAATCTAAGCTATGAGTAAGATAAGTAATAAAGAGGTATTCCTAGGACCTCTCAATAAGAATAACCCGGTCACCGTCCAGGTGCTCGGTATATGCTCTGCGCTGGCGGTCACAGCTCAGCTCAAGCCCGCTCTGGTGATGGCTCTATCGGTGACGGTGGTCGTCGCCTTTGCGAACGTGATCATATCGCTACTGCGTAACACGATACCTAATCGTATTCGTATCATTGTACAGCTGGTGGTGGTCGCTGCGCTTGTGACGATCGTCAATGAGGTACTCAAGGCCTATGTCTACGACGTCTCTAAGGAGCTGTCGGTTTACATTGGTTTGATCATTACGAACTGTATCTTGATGGGACGACTAGAGGCTTTTGCCTTGGCAAATGGGCCTAAGGCTTCCTTCCTCGATGGTGTCGGCAATGGACTGGGGTATGGACTCGTCTTGGTCATCATCGGCTTCGTCCGTGAGCTACTCGGTAGAGGGTCACTACTCGGATATCAGATTATCCCGCAGTCTTTCTATGATATGGGCTATGTCAATCACGGCTTGATGATCATGCCTCCTATGGCACTCATCGTCCTCGCCTGCATCGTATGGATACAGCGCAGTAAAAACAAGGATCTGCAGGAGCAGTAAGCTCTCCAATCCATATAATACATTGGTCACACACAGATTAAAGTCTAAGCAATGGATTATCTAAGTCTATTTTTCAAGTCGATCTTTGTCGACAATATGATCTTTGCCTACTACCTAGGTATGTGCTCTTACCTAGCTGTATCCAAAGACGTCAAGACCTCACTGGGATTGGGGCTGGCAGTAACTTTTATCCTTACCTGTACACTACCGATCAACTACCTTCTGGAGACCTACGTCTTTAAGGCGGGAGCCTTGAGCTGGCTCGGGGCGGAGTTTGCTTCGGTCGATCTGAGCTTCCTATCGCTCATCGTCTTCATCGCCGTCATCGCCTCCTTTACGCAGCTGGTAGAGATGGTTGTGGAGCGTTACAGCCCTTCGCTATACAACTCGCTCGGTATCTTCCTACCGCTCATCGCTGTGAACTGTGCGATCCTCGGTGGCTCGCTCTTTATGCAGCAGCGTGACTTCATCAATACAGGCATGGCAACGGTCTATGGCCTTGGATCTGGCATCGGTTGGATGCTAGCTATCGTTGGTCTAGCAGCTATCAGAGAGCGTCTAGCTTATAGTAATATACCGAAGCCTTTGAGAGGATTTGGTATCACGCTCATCGTCACTGGTCTGATGGGTATCGCATTCCTCAGCTTCTCAGGTGTCAAACTCTAATCGCCTACAGATATGGATCAAATGACCTTAATAATAGTCTCGAGTGTAGCGGTCTTCCTCCTGGTCGTACTGCTCCTCGTCGTGGTACTCCTAGTAGCTAAGAGTAAGCTCATCCCCTCTGGCAATGTACACATCAATGTCAATGATGTCAAGGATCTAGAGGTGCCGATGGGTGGTACGCTCCTCAACACGCTTCAGAACGAAGGCATCTTCCTCTCTAGTGCCTGTGGTGGTGGCGGTAGCTGTGGACAGTGTCGCTGTCGTGTCGTAGAGGGTGGGGGAGAGATCCTCGCCACAGAGAAGGGCTTCTTCTCCCGTAAAGAGCAGATGGCACACTGGCGTCTCGGCTGTCAGACCAAAGTCAAGGAGGATCTGAAGGTGATCGTTCCTGAGAGCGTCTTTGGCGTCAAGGAGTGGGAGTGCGAAGTCATTTCTAATAAGAACGTTGCGACCTTTATCAAGGAGTTTGTCGTCAAGCTCCCCGAGGGTGAGCACATGGACTTCAAGAGTGGTAGCTACGCCCAGATCAAGATCCCTAAGTACGAGGTGAAGTACAGCGACTACGAGGTCGAGGAGCAGTTCCGTGGCGACTGGGACAAGTTCAATATGTGGAGCCTCACGGCAAAGAACACCGAGGAGACCGTCCGTGCCTACTCTATGGCAAACTATCCTGCCGAGGGTAACATCATCACGCTCAACGTGCGTATCGCTACTCCTCCTATGGATCGTGTGACTCACACCTGGCAGAAGGTACCCGCTGGTATCGCCTCCTCTTACATCTTCAGCCTCAAGCCTGGCGACAAGGTGACTATGAGCGGTCCTTACGGAGACTTCCACGTTCATGAAGACTCTGACGCTGAGATGCTCTACATCGGTGGTGGTGCTGGTATGGCTCCGCTACGTGCGCAGCTACTACATCTATTCCTCACGGAGCATACAACCCGCAAGGTCTCCTTCTGGTATGGTGCGCGCTCACGCAGTGAGATCTTCTACGAGGAGGACTTCCGCGCCATCGAGCGTGAGTTCCCGAACTTCTCTTTCCACATTGCGCTCTCGGCACCACTGCCTGAGGACAATTGGACGGGACTTACGGGCTTCATTCACCAAGCCATCTACGATAACTACCTCAAGGATCACGAAGCTCCTGAGGATATCGAATACTACATGTGCGGTCCTGGGCCTATGTCGGCAGCAGCCATCACGATGCTGGACAACCTAGGCGTACCGCCCGAGCAAATCAACTACGATAACTTCGGCTAAGGCATCCCTGAGTCGATAAATCAATCGAAGAGAGCAAAGAATGAGGCGACAGCGAACTATTCCGATGAATGGATGTACGCTGTCGCCTTGCTTATGCCCTCTTTTATAGCGATGACGACCATAAGGAAGAATTAAATATCGAAAAGGTCAAAAGAAATACCGTTTTTGACAAGTCGATTCTCCTTAATAAGCTGGTTTGTTTGAGTCAAATACCGTAACTTTGTCCCACAGAAATAATTGAAATTGTAGCCAAACCACTTACTATGATACGAAAGATAGTGATTACAATCGGCCTCGTCCTAACTATTGGACTTGCAGCCACGGCACAGCGAGTTGCTCTCAAAAACAACTTAGCTTACGATGCCATCCTGACGCCCAACCTCTCACTAGAGTTTGCGATGGGCAATAAGTTTACCTTCGACACCCAAATTGGATGGAACGCATTCCTATTCAACCTAGACGCAGGCAAGCCAAACTATAGTGAGACCAAGTGGGCTCACTGGATGGCGCAGCCTGAGCTTAGGTACTGGTTCTGCGATGTCTTCAATGGGTGGTTCCTTGGTCTACATGGACATGTAGGTCAGATGAACGTGGGAGGTATAGACATCCCCTTCGTCTTAGAGAACAAAAACTCTATCATGAAGGATCACCGCTACCAAGGCTGGTTCTACGGAGGTGGTCTCAGCGTTGGCTACCAATGGGTGCTTTCGACACGCTCCTCTCTTGAGTTCTCGCTAGGTGCAGGTTATGCTCGCATACTATATGACAAGTTCCCCTGCCAGCGTTGCGGTACGAAAGTTGACGAGGGTAAGGCTAACTATGTCGGACCCACGAAGGCTACTATCTCGTATGTCTTCTTCTTCAAGTAATCGTCAGTAGCACATATAACAACATAGACACCAAGATTATGAATATCAAGATATCCCGTTTACTCATACTCCTCTCGACGCTACTATTTACCGTCGGAGGGACGCTATGTGCTCAGCAACTCGCCAAGGCAGAGGTGACTCAGACGATTGCACTCTCATCAGAGCACTGCAAAGTCACACGAGACATGAATAGCAACCAGCTTCGCATAGAGCTGGATGTAGCTCCTTATGTCACCGTGCGTGCACAGCAACTCGTTCGGATTACTCCGATCTATATGGCTGCAGATAGAAGCGACTCAATACGCTTTAAGGACATATATGTAGCAGGCAATGCTCGCTATAAGATCCTCAAGCGTCAGCATGACCTTCGCAATGAGGAGGCTCTCGGACGTGAAGTCTACTCACGTCCAGAAGGCTCTGTCTATGCACGTGGCATCAATGATTTGCCTCACATGGTCTATGAGAGCCCCTTCGAGAGCTGGATGGCTCGTGGTCATATGGAGCTAGAAGTACAGACCTATAGCTGTGGCAACTGTCCTAAGAGTGCCTTCTTGGCACAAGGAGACCCACAGTCCATGTCTGTCTTTGGTCCGGAAAACTACAAGTACAACTACATAGAGCCAGCTGCTACAACCTTCAAAGAGTACTCTGAGAACTTTGATGCCAAGGTACAGTTTGCAGTAGACAAGGATGACCTGCGTAGAGATTATAAGGGCAATGCACAGGAGCTAGCCCGCCTAGGCGAGTTTGTCCAGCGAGCAACAAAGATTGAGGGCGCAGAGCTCCAGTCTGTCAACATCCGAGGATATGCATCACCTGAGGGTTCCTTTAGTCACAACAAGGCTCTCTCTGAGAGACGTACTAAAACACTTTATGATCACGTCAAGCGTACCTATCCGAAGCTCATCGGTCGTGCCAATGTTATTGCTGAGGGTATGGGTGAAGACTGGGAAGGACTGCGCAAGGTCGTAGACGCCAGTGACATGCCTGAGCGTCAGGAGATCCTTGACATCATAGATAAGTATGACACCGACACGCAGCGTGAGGCTGACATCAAGGCTCTTGACGGAGGCAATGTTTACCGCAACCTCCTAGACAACTATTATCCAGGTCTACGACGCACCACCTTTACGATGGGCTATCGAGTACGTCCCTTTGAGGCCTCAGAGTTGGCACACATCTATTCGACGAATCCTAAGTTGCTAAGCCAAAATGAGCTGTACACGCTAGCTAACCAAAAGATCGCAGCTGGCGAAAATCCTGTAGCTATCTATCGCACAGCTTACGAGCAGAATCGCAACGACGTTGTTGCCAAGCTTAACTATGCCAATGCTCTTCTTCAGTATGACAAGAATGCTGCTGAGGCTTACAAGCTACTCTCTACCATGCAGTCAGACTCTCGTGTTAAGCTGCCCACAGCTATCGCACTTGACATGATGGGCCGTAAGACCGAAGCTGAGGAGCTGTACTACAAGAAATAAATTGATAGTGGTCGCTCACTGAGCGACTAGTATCACACTGACAAGATTCCCCATCAGGACGACTTCGCTCTTCCTGATGGGGAATTTTTTATAGATAGTGCAAGGCTTACAATCTGATGAGTATTGAGCTTGAGTTCATTTAGATAACTAGCTCAGCGGTCTTAGAAATTTGTTTCGAGCCACCCTCGACTTTCTTTACACTGTGAGAGGAGTCTAAAATTTCTACCGAGGAAATCGAAAATCGCCACGGAGGAAAGAAGGAATTTCTTCGGAAGAATCAAACGATACTTCGGAGGAATCAGATGAAACTTCGGAAGAATCAAATGATATGTCCGAGGAAATTCCTTCTTTCCTCCGTGGCGATTTTCTATTTCCTCCGTGAAGATTCACGAATAGCTCCGTGGGGGAGATAGAGATTAGAGGCTAGAGGTTAGAAGACTAGTGGCTCTACTGCTTCTAGAGTCTAATATCTAACCCGTGTAGTCCTACTCATGTGCTTGTTTTTGTGTACTTTTGTGCTAGTGGAGACTTGGAGCGCATGGTGCTTTGGTCTCTGTGATACAAGCTAAAGATAAATATAGATATAGGTAGCATTAGATTATGTACAGAACGCATACGTGTGGAGCTCTGCGTGCCTCTGACGAGGGACAGCAGGTGACGCTCGCGGGTTGGGTCGCTAAGATTCGTCGCATGGGAGCTATGACCTTCCTCGACTTACGTGATAGATATGGCATTACGCAGATCTTCTTTGATGAGTCACATCAGGGGCTCCTCAGTGAGGTGGGACGTGAGTGGGTACTGGCGGTGACGGGTACCGTACGCCTGCGCAGCAGTGTCAATGAGAAGATCCCCACGGGACAGATCGAGATCCTAGCAGATCGTATGGAGGTACTGAATCGTGCCGACACGCCTCCCTTTACGATCGAGGATGTGAGCGACGGTGGCGATGACCTACGTATGAAGTACCGCTACCTGGATCTACGTCGTAGACCCGTGCTGAGCAATATAGAGCTGCGTCACCGTATGACGATGGAGACGCGACGCTATCTCGACGGGCTCCACTTCCTAGAGATCGAGACACCGATGCTGATCGGTTCGACACCCGAGGGTGCGCGAGACTTTGTGGTGCCTAGTCGTATGAACCCAGGGCAGTTTTACGCATTGCCACAGTCGCCACAGACCTTCAAGCAGCTACTGATGGTCGCGGGCATGGATCGCTACTTCCAGATCGTGAAGTGCTTTAGAGATGAGGATCTACGTGCTGACCGTCAACCGGAGTTTACGCAGATAGACTGCGAGATGAGCTTCGTGGAGCAGGACGACATCTTGAGCACCTTCGAGGGGCTAGCGAAGCATCTCTTTAAGGAGATTCGTGGCATTGACCTCCCCACACCACTACGTCGTATGACTTGGTATGAGGCTATGGATCGCTACGGTAGCGACAAGCCCGATCTGCGCTTCGGCATGGAGATCGAGGAGGTGACGGAGACGATACAGGGTCATGGCTTTGGCGTGGTCGATAGTGCAGCCTATATTGGTGCTATCGTGGTCACGGGCAAGGCGGACTACACGCGTAAGCAGATCGATCAGCTGACCGACTTTGTCAAGCGTCCACAGGTGGGTGCCAAGGGGTTGCTCTGGCTACGCTATCAGCCTGATGGAACGATGAAGAGTAGCTTCGACAAGTTCCTCGATGCTGACCAACTCAAAGCTCTGGCCGATAAGCTGTCTATGCAGCCTGGCGACATAGCCTTCCTGATCTCTGGGGACAAGCGTCCGGCACAGAAGCAGCTGGGCACGCTACGTCTACACATCGCCTCCGAGCTGGGACTGATGAAGTCGGGGCACTATGAGTGTCTCTGGGTGGTCGACTTCCCGCTACTCGAGTGGGACGAGGAGACGCAACGCTACTATGCGATGCACCACCCCTTTACGGCACCGAAGCCTGAGGACCAAGATCGTCTCGAGAGCGACCCCGGTAGCGTTCGCGCCGATGCTTACGACATGGTGATCAATGGTGTCGAGGTAGGCGGTGGCTCTATCCGTATTCACGATGCGGAGCTACAGGCCAGAGTCTTTGCGGCACTAGGCTTTACGAAGGAGCGTGCCGAAGAGCAGTTTGGTTTCTTGATGAATGCCTTTAAGTATGGCGCACCTCCTCACGGTGGTATCGCCTTCGGACTGGATCGCTGGGTATCGCTCATGGCTGAGCTGGACTCGATACGTGACTGTATCGCCTTCCCGAAGAACAATTCGGGCCGTGATGTGATGATCGATGCGCCCGCACGACTAGACCCAGAGCAGCTCGATGAGCTTCACCTGACGGTGCGGGAGACACTATAATATACAATAGGAGTCCTTATGGTCACGATAGGAGATGTAGTTCGTACGGTAGAGACGTGCTATCCGCTGAGCTATCAGGAGAGCTACGATAACTCGGGTCTTCAGGTGGGCGATGTGACGCAGCCGCTGCGTGGCATCATGCTGGCTGTGGAGACGACCGAGGCGGTACTCGAAGAGTGCTTGCAGCGTGGGTGCAACCTGCTCATATCGCACCATCCGATTCTCTTTCGGGGGCTTAAGCGGATCACGCCCGCGACCTATCAGGAGCGTTGCGTGGCTTTTGCCTTGAGAAACAATATCGCTATCTACGCCTGTCACACTTCGGCAGACAATGAGACGACGCAGGGAGTGAATCACTATCTGGCCAACCTGATCGGTCTCAAGCGTGAGGGTAGGCGACCGATGATGCCTCAGCGGGGTCGCTTCTACAAGTTGCAGACCTTCATCCCGCACAGCCATGCCGACGCGCTACGCTCCGCTTATGAGGAGGCGGGCATTGGCTCGCTGGGTGGCTACACAGGTTGTAGCTACAGTTGCTCGGGGGTAGGGCGCTTCCGTCCAGGAGCTGAGACGCATCCGACCATTGGTACACATGGCGCCATGGAGGCGGTCGAGGAGGAGATGATCTCCGTGCTCGTGCCGCAGGAGCGACTATCGCAAGCAGTGACGACGCTCGTAGCAACGCATCCCTATGAGGTGCCAGCTTATGAGGTGATCCCGATCGTGATGGATCACCCGACGAGTGGGCTAGGGGTCATTGGCGAACTACCCAGTGCGCTGACACCGCAGGAGCTGCTAGAGCTTCTAGCTACGCTGCCAGCTGTGGAGCGTATTGCTTATTCGAATCCTCCCACGCAACCGATCCGTCGCATAGCACTCTGTGGCGGTAGTGGCGGTGGTCACGAGTTCATCGGTGAGGCTATGCGCTCAGGCGCAGAGGTCTATATAACAGGCGAGGCAAAGTACAACGACTATCTCGACGTGCAGGGTCGTCTCTGGCTGATCACGCTAGGACACTTCGAGAGTGAGCACTGCACCCGCACGATGCTCTATGATGCATTGTCGGATAAATATCGTAACTTTGTCATCCATACGTCAGATGCTGACACCAATCCTATTCACTATTTCTAAGCAATACCATCTATGAGCATTAATACAACGACCCACGAAGTAGCCGAGCGTAGTATCAGGGAGAAGCTCATCGCCCTCAAGCGTCTACAGGAGACGCTAACCAGTATTGACAAGATCAAGCTATTACGAGGCGAGCTGCCCCAAGCTATCGAAGATCTGGCTGACGAAATCGAGGGACTGAAGACACGCTTAGAGAAGTACAACGCTGCTGCCAAGAAGCTCTCACAGTCAGTCAGTGGTGAGAATCAAAAGATCGCCACGGCAAATGATAAACTCGAGACACTTAAGGAGCAGCTCAATGCGGTGAGCAACAACCGCGAGTATGAGCATCTGTCGCGAGAGATCGAGTTCCAGGAGCTTGAGATACAGCTAGCGCAGAAGCATATTCGTGAGTTCAATGTGGAGCTACAAGGTCGCAAGGATGACATCGCCAAGCTCCAAGAGCGTATCAAGGAGCGTGAGGAGGATCATCAGGCTAAGAGTGAGGAGCTGGAGCAGATCATTGCCGAGACTCGCATCGAGGAGGAGGAGCTCCGTGATCGTGCCAACGAGCTGGAGGCGCAGATCGATGAGCGCATCCTCAAGGCGTTTCAACGTCTGCGCAAGGGCGCTACCAATGGACTGGCTGTCGTGCCTGTAGAGCGTGAGGCGTGCGGTGGGTGCTTTAACCATATCCCGCCACAGCGTCAGCTAGAGGTCAAGCTACACAACAAGGTCATCGTCTGCGAGTACTGCGGACGTGTACTCATCGACCCAGACATTGAGGAGGAGCCAGTAGAGGAGACGACCGAGGCAAAGGCCGACACAAAGAAGAAGGAGACCAAGAAGACTACCGCTACTAAGAAGACCGCCTCTAAGAGTACCAAGAAGGCTGACGCTAGCAAGGATAGCGAGGACAAGTAAATCTCTTCCTTCCAGCGACGAGTCTTTTCGGACGGTTTGTCGCTCTTCTCTCCCTTTACGACATTCACTCCCTCGCACTGTGTCTCAGCGACGTACGCTACTCAATCATGCTTTGGTGCATCAGATGCGTCGCACGATCGAGCAGTATGAGCTGCTAGACCGAGACAGCGGGCGGGTGGTCATCATAGCCCTCAGCGGAGGTGCCGACTCGACGGCACTCCTGTGGGGGCTATCGCTTTTAGGGTACCGCTGTGTAGCGGCGCATTGCAACTTTCATCTGCGAGGAGAGGAGAGTGATCGTGACGAAGCGTTTGTCACAGAGCTTTGTGAGCAGCTTGGTGTGCTACTAGAGCGAGCCTCCTTTGATACTTACGGCTACGCAGCTACGCACAAGGGCGTGAGCGTAGAGATGGCAGCGCGTGAGCTGAGGTACGACTTCTTCGATGAACTATATGAACGGTACGATGCGCAGTGTATCGCACTTGGACATCATCTAGAGGACAATGTGGAGCAGCTCCTGATCAATCTCTCCCAAGGGGCGGGCGTACGAGGACTGCGGGGTATGCTTCCCAGCCGTGAGGAGGGCAAGTATATTCGTCCGCTCATAGACACACCGCCTCGACTTATCTATGACTTCTTGAGCATCGCTGGTCAGTCATTTGTGACTGACTCGACGAATGCCGACACAACCATACGGCGCAACTTTGTCCGGCATACGTTGCGTCCGCTCTTTGACCAGCTCAATCCCTCCTTTGATCAGGCGGTCGCCTCGACGATTCACATCCTGCGTGACTTGGAGCAGCTGCAAGACTACTATATAAGGAGTACCCTTCCCGCAGACGCTAGTCAGCCGCTAGAGATCGCATGGCTTCGTCGGCAGATAGCGCCACTCGCACTCCTACATGGACACTTCGCAGCAATCGACTGTGACCGCTTGGTGCTACAGCAGCTTCTGATGGACTGCACAAAGTCTGAGCGTGCCGACAGCTATGCTCGCTATGAGGGCCGCGGGGGCATCATCGAGCGTTATCGTGGCTATCTGATAGGCACGACCAGTGAGACCCTAGCGCGTCTGGCGCAGGCAATCAACTTTTGCCTAAAGCTACCAACGATCGAGAGCTGGCAAGCGAAAGCTGTGCTGGATCACCCGCTAGGATCTATAACGATGGCGGTACACGACTGCTTAGAGACGCCACCGCCTGCGATTCGGACGCTCACTCCTTACAGCTATTTGGTCGACTACGACCAGCTGCTGGCAGCAATGCCTCAACTACAATTCAGAGCCTCTACCGATGGCGAGCAATGGATCGTACCGCTTGGCATGAAAGGACGCAAACCTCTAGCGAAGCTCCTACGCGACGCTAAGGTGCTCCCCTCACGCAGAGCGTCTACGGTGCAACTCATCGACAACCATACGGGTGCCACGCTGTGGGTGGTCGGCGTGTGCCGCAGCGCTGACTACCAGCTCACTCCCCAAAGCCGCCGCTGGGCGCAGATCACCTTCTCCCCTACATTGGCAGATCCCTTTGCGAGGCGTACGGAGCCGCATACGGTAGCTCGTTAGCCGTTTATTTTGTACTTTTACAGCTAGAATCGACTTATAAAGCATGACGAAGACCTTTCCCATGATCGCCAAGACGCTCCCTGGGCTGGAGCCAGTACTGGAACAAGAATTGACAGCCCTCGGTGCGGACAATATACAGATAGGACGTCGCATGGTCTCTTACGAAGGAGATCTCAAGATGCTCTACAAGTCCAATCTGTACCTCCGCACAGCACTTAAGGTGCTGAGACCCATCTATGAGTTTGACGCGGAGGATATAGACATCCTCTACACGACGCTGCTAAACTTCGACTGGAGCCAATGGCTCACAGCCGATATGACCTTTGCGGTCGATGCCGTGGTTTACTCGTCGACCTTCAAGCATAGTCGCTACGTCGTCTATAAGACGAAAGACGCTATCGTCGATTACTTTAGAGAGCAAACGGGTGGCACCAAGCGACCCTCGGTCAAGCTCTCCAATCCGCAGCTGATCTTCCACCTACATATTGCTGAGCAGCATGTGACACTCTGTCTAGACTCTTCGGGCGAGAGCCTGCACAAGCGAGGCTATCGTATGGAGCAGGATCGTGCTCCTATCAATGAGGTGCTGGCAGCGGGTATCCTCCTCAAGGCGGGCTGGCACGGACAGTGTGATCTGATGGATCCTTTCTGCGGGTCGGGCACCTTCCTCGTGGAGGCTGCGCTGATCGCTACGGGTACGCCTCCCGGCATCTACCGTGAGAGCTACCCCTTCGAGCGGTGGCCTGACTTCGACAGTGAGCTCTGCAGCGAGGTGTACAATGACGACTCGTCGGAGCGCTCCTTCGACTACCACATCTACGGCTCTGATCTCTCGCCTCAAGCCATTGCCAAGGCTAAGCGCAACGTCACCCGATCGGGTATGTCTCGCTACATAGATCTTTCTGTAGGCGACTTCGCAGATCAGCATCTGCCGCACCCCGAGGCGGAGACTGATCCTAAGTGTCTGCTGGTGATGAACCCACCCTACGGGGAGCGTCTCTCAGACTACGACCTCGAGCAGCTCTATAGTATGATCGGTCGTACGCTCAAGTTCCAGTTCGCCGGAGCTCAGGCGTGGATCATCGCTCATCAGGTAGAGCACTTTCACGCGATCGGGCTCAAGCACGATCTGCGCGAGGAGCTGTACAATGGATCGCTGCCTTGCGAGTTGCGTGGCTATACGCTCTTCGAGGGTAAGCATAAGGAGTACAAAGAGCAGATCGCTCAGCGTGAAGAAACTCCACAGCGGAGAGAGCGTGGCGAAGCGTTTCACCGTGGTAAAGGGCAAGAACCCCGCAGACATCGGGCAGCCTACCATAAACCTGCTTACAGTAAGGGGCGCGGCAATGGCAAACCTTACGAAAAGCCTTACGACAAGTCCGCACATCGTGGCACACAGCGTACGAAAGGACCACACCCCGCTGGCTCCTCTAGTTCGGGTTACAAGGCCAATATCCAAACCTTCGGCAGCGATGAGACGTTTGTCCATGAAGCTGAAGTAAAAGACAACGAATAAGTAACACCTATCACTCCATACTGATCCTATGAATAGCACACTGCGTCACTACGCCTTATGGCTCTTCGGAGCTCTTACGCTCACGCTCACAACGGTCCTGCAGGGACAGACGAAGCAGCCGTTAGACCTTGAGACTGTCACATCTGGTGGTAAGAAGTTTATCTCAGACTTCTACCCGCAGCCCGTCTATGGTCTCACCTGGCTACAGAGTGGCTACACCTATACAGTTGCGGGTGGTGACTACAAGAGCCTGCGGGTCTACAGTCCAACGAGAGCACAGGAGCAGACCATCCTCACGCAGGACGAGCTCGTTCAGCTCCTCAAGCCTTACGATAATACAGACGAGCTCTATCCGCTGATCGCTTACGACTTCACCCCACAATGCCACTACCTAGAGGTGGAACTGCCCAAGGGACTCTACCTAATAGATGTAGAGCAAAAGCAGATCGTCGGATACTTCGCCACAGGTAAGATCGAAAAGCGCGCCTCGCTACTCAGTCCTAACGAACGCAACCTAGCAGTCAAGAGCGAAGAGGGTACGCTCCAGATCTACACCATACAGCCCGCAGGCAGTACGCCTCAGGCTCCTCTGCTGGTCGCTACGGACGAGGCTGAGGCTGCAGTCGTCTATGGCGAGTCTGTTCACCAGAACGAATTCGGCATCGATGGGGGGCTCTTCTGGAGTCCCGACAGTCGTCAGCTAGCTTTCTACCGTATGGATCAGTCGATGGTCGCACCTTACCCGATCGTCGATATGACACCGCACAAGGCGGTTGTCCAGCCCGTTCGCTACCCGATGGCGGGTACTCCTTCGCACCATGTGACGCTAGGAGTTTTCCATGTCGAGAGTCAGCAGACCACTTACCTAGCTACAGGTGGTGACCCTGAGCATTACTTGACAAACGTGGCGTGGCACCCCAACAGCAAGAAGGTTTACATAGCCGAGCTGAATAGAGGGCAAGACCATCTCTTCCTCAACGGTTACGATGCTCAGACGGGATCACATGTCGAGACGCTCTTTGAGGAGACTGATGCGCACTATGTCGAGCCACAGCGCCCGATGATGTTTGTCCCAGGGAGCAAAGGCGAGCAGTTCGTCTGGGAGTCCCGTCGTGAGGGTTATCGCCAGCTTTACCTCTATAGTAGCACAGGCAAGCTGATCCGCAAGCTTACCGACATGGAGGGCGAGGTGACCGACATTTACGGCTTCGACCCCAAGGGCGAGCGCATATACTATCAGGCTGCGTACCCCTCACCGCTCGAGCGACACATCTTCGCGAGCGACCTCAAGCGAGGACGTACCATACAGCTGAGCAAGGTAGCCGGAACGCACGAAGCGATCTTTAGTCCCGATAAGCAGTACTATATAGACCAGCTGCAGAGTGCTACCATCGCACGCTCTGTCATGCTTCACGACAATAACGGGCTGCAGCTCCGCCAGATACATCAAGCTCCTGATCCGTGGGTTAAGCTTGATATGCCCAACATCACCACTGGCACGCTCCTAGCGGCTGATGGTAAGACCGAGCTTTACTACCGTCTCATCACGCCGTCTAACTTTGACGAGATGAAGGAGTATCCTGCCATCGTCTACGTCTATGGTGGTCCACATGCTCAGCTAGTCACCAACACGCCACAGTGGGGTGCCTCGGGCTGGGATCTTTACATGGCACAGCAAGGGTACATCATCTTTACGGTCGACAATCGTGGTAGTGCCCAGCGAGGTGCCGCCTTCGAGCAGGTCATCCATCGTCAGGTCGGTACAGCCGAGATGGCCGATCAGATGAAGGGTGTCGAGTATCTCAAGAGCCTGCCCTATGTAGATCGCAACCGCATCGGCGTGTACGGGTGGAGCTTCGGAGGCTTTATGACTACCAACCTGATGCTCACGCACCCCGAGACCTTTAAGGTGGGTGTCGCTGGCGGTCCCGTCATGGACTGGTCTCGCTACGAGATCATGTATGGCGAGCGGTACAACGACGCTCCTCAGGACAATGCCGAGGGTTATCAGCAAAACAATCTCATCGAGCGTGCCAAAGACCTCAAGGGGCGTCTCCTCCTCATCCACGGCACCTCCGACAATGTGGTCGTATGGCAGCATGCGCAAGCCTTTGTCAAGGCGTGCGTAGATGCTAAGACCTATCCCGACCTCTACTACTATCCAGGGCACAAGCACAACGTCATCGGCCCCGACCGCGTGCACCTCAATTACGTCATAACCCGTTACTTCCTCGAACACCTATGAGCCTTATCTATCCTAACACAAAGCAAGACGAGAAGAAGTCTACAGACGCTGAATTTATGAAGTACGCTAAGATCGAAATGGTAAAAGCTCCTCAGACCGTCCTCCTCCTCGGGAGCGGGGGCCGTGAGTGCGCCATGGCGGCTGCCATAGCTGAGAGCAAGCTACTCAGGAAGCTCTACATAGCTCCAGGCAATGCGGGTACTGCTGCTTATGGCACCAACGTCTCAGACCTCAACCCCGCCAAGCATGAGGCGGTGAGTGAGTTCATCTCCACCCACGGGGTCACGCTCCTCGTCTGTGGTCCCGAGGCTCCGCTCGTCGATGGGCTCGTCGACTACCTGCAGGAAGATGCTCGCCATCCCGACCTGCTCATCGTTGGCCCCGACAAGGCGGGCGCTCATCTCGAGGGTAGCAAGGAGTACAGCAAGGAGTTCATGCGTCGTCACAGCATCCCGACGGCCAGCTACGAGACCTTCGGACCTCAGGATATAGAGGAGGCGGAGGAGTTTCTCGATCAGCTCTCTGCTCCCTTTGTCCTCAAGGCTGACGGCCTAGCTGCTGGCAAGGGTGTCCTCATCTGCCAAGATCGTAAAGAAGCGGAGGAGGGGCTAGGCCAACTCTTCAGCGGTATGTTTGGAAGTCGTGGTCAGCGCATCGTCATCGAGGAGTTTCTCGAGGGTATCGAGTGCTCCGTCTTTGTTGCTACCGATGGAACCGACTACTGCGTCCTACCCGTTGCCAAGGACTACAAGCGTGTCGGCGATGGAGACACAGGACCCAATACGGGCGGTATGGGTGCCGTTAGCCCTGTACCTTTTGCCGATGAAACCTTCATGCAGCGTGTCGAGGAGCGCATCATACGCCCTACGCTAGAGGGCTTGCAAGAGGAGGGCATACAGTATGTAGGCTTCCTCTTCATCGGACTGATGAATGTAGCGGGCGATCCCTACGTCATCGAGTACAACTGCCGTCTAGGCGATCCCGAGACCGAGGTGGTACTGCCGCGCATCGAGAGTGACTTCCTCGAGTTACTCATTGCTATGGCGACGGGTCAGGTAGCGGGCTACGATCTAAAGGTCTCTCCCGAGGTGGCTATGACACTCGTCCTTGTCTCCAAAGGGTATCCAGGGCATTACGACAAGGGCTTCCCGATCCAGCTTCCCGATCCAGCTGAGGGTATACGTATCTATCACTCAGGTACGGCGCTTGACGAAGAGGGACATGTGGTGACCAATGGAGGACGCGTCCTCGCTATCACGGCACGTGGCACCACCATTCGGGAAGCTCAAGAGGCGTGCTACCGCACCGCCACGCAGACACTCTACGAAGGTAAGAATTACCGCCACGACATCGGCAACGATCTCTTGTAGAGCCACGCACATAAGTCAGTAACTTCAAAAATGACAAAGGGGGAGTAGGGCTAAGTCCTGCTCCCCCCTTATTATTGATTTGCTTGTATAGAGGTTTCAAGCAGAAAATAGAAGAAATGGGACTCGCCGTGATTGGGTCTCTAGGCTCATGCGCTCATCGGATAGAAAAGGGTTCGAAAAAGGTCCCTCTGCGGAATGTTTTCGTTTCCACGGAGGAAATTTCCAATAGCTCGCTGGAAAAAGAAAATTCTCCACGGAGGCAAGGGAAATTTCTTCGGAAGAATCAAACGATACTTCGGAAGAATGAAATGATAAGTCCGAAGAATTTTTTTGTTCCTCGCTAGAAAATCGAAAATCCCCACGGAAGAATTTAGAGATTTCTTCGTGGGGATTGATATTTAGAGGGAAGGTGTAGTTTGTTCCTAGGGAGTCTAGTCGAGTCGAGTAGAGTAGTTTAGACGAACTCTCCACGACTCGTTTTTGCTGTAAAAGCTTAGGCTAGAGGAGGAGTAGGCTGATAGCCATAAATGCCATGCCTCCGATCAGCCCGTAGAGAGCTGTGTGATGGTGCCCAAACCGCTCTGCAGCGGGGAGAAGCTCGTCAAAGGAGATGTAGACCATAATCCCTGCGATGATTGCAAAGCAACAACCCAGCACCGTCGGAGAGAGGAAAGGACGCAAGAGCAAGAAGCCTATCAGCCCCCCGATAGGCTCGGCTAGTCCTGAGGAAAGTGATAGGAAGAAGGCTTTGCGTTTGTTTCCCGTAGCATGGTAGATAGGTATAGCTACCGCGATACCCTCAGGGATATTGTGCAGTGCGATAGCAATAGCGATCGGCAGAGCCAGCGAGAGGTCAGTCAGCGCAGACATAAAGGTGACCATACCCTCGGGAAAGTTGTGGATAGCTAGGACTATAGCGGTGACCATGCCCGTACGTAACAGGCTTTGCTGGTGCGCTGTGGTCGTAATGGGAGACTCTTTTTGAAGGCTTCGCACGGCATTCTGGTCTGGCAGTTCGTGTGGGTTTTCCGCCTCAGGAATTAGTCTGTCAATGACACCAATCAGAGCTACACCCGCAAAGAAGGCTAACGTAGTATAGAGTGTCGCCAGTCGTTCGCCGTAGATCGGAGTCATAGTTGTCTCCGCAGATCGAAAGAGCTCGACAAAAGAGACATAGACCATCACGCCTGCTGAGAAGCCCAGCGAGACCGATAGGAAGATGCGATTGGTGCGCTTGGTAAAGAAGATCAGAGCGCTCCCGATACCTGTAGAGAGACCAGCCCAAAGGGTGATCAGAAAGGCATAGAAGACCTGTGTACTACTCGTATCTAGGAGCATAGGCGTCTAGAGAGTGTGTGCTAGAACCAGTGAATGCGCTTGAAGAGCCAGAAAGCGATCGCCGAGAAGATCAAGCAGACCACCATGATGCCTATAAAGGCCAACGGGTGCTCAGCCCATGGCAGATCGACGTTCATACCATACAGTGAGGCGACCAACGTAGGGAGCATCAGGATCATTGAGATACTGGTCATGCGGCGCATGATCGTATTGATATTGTTGTTGATGATCCCCCCGAAGGCATCCATCGTTCCGTTCATTACATCGCTGTACACATTGACCATGTTGTACGCCTGGTTGAGCTCGATCGTTACGTCCTCCGCTAGGTCGGTGTCGTACTGCTCATAGTGGCTCACCTTAAAGCGTCCGATGACCGACTCATTGCCTCGGATGGAGGTGTTGAAGTAGACCAAGCACTTCTGCAAGCGCATCATCCGTAGGAGGTCTTCGTTGCGAATGCTTTTCTCCAGTGCCTCCTCGGTCTCTAGGATCAGGAAGCTAATCTGCTTCAAGTACTTGAGGAACCATACGGCCGAGCTCATGATGAGCCGGAGGATAAAGTCTATATCCGTGTCAACCGAGATCCCCTTGCGCTGATTGTGCTGGATGAAGTCTGGCATGAGGTCCGTGCGGTGGTAGCAGATAGTGACGATGAGCTGCTTCTCTAGATGCGATATGATACCGACGGGGACCGTGTTGTAAGGGGTCGTGCCCTCAGGTGTCTCGATCGGAATACGTATGATGGTGAGTCGCCAGCCATCCTCCTCCTCCGTACGAGGGCGCTCATCGCTATCCGCTGTATCTCCGATGAAGCCGTCGGGGATGCCCAGTTCGTCGCAGAGGTAGTCTATATCCTCCGAGGTGGGCTGCACCACCTTGACCCACGTGTGTGGCTCTAGGGTGTCGACTTGAGTAAACTGCTGCTTGGGTAGGTAAAACTTCCGCATAATATCTATGGCTCTTAAGGGGTAATTGGTAGGGGGTGAAACTTAAGAGACCTCCTGCTCCTATGCGGCACCTAGTCAAGTAGATCTAGGCGTTGGGATACCCTAGGCAGACGCTAGGGCGTAGGCTCCGCAGTAGAGGAGGTCTACACGAGAGGCTCCGAGTCTTACTCGGCGGTAAGGAGTCGTCCATAACGTTTTTAGGGATATAAAGTTTGAGTGATCAGTGAATTGAAGAGCGCGACAAACAGACCCGTCAGATGAGTGCAGGCATCTGTGCCACAACTCTGCCCGCAAAGGTACGAAAAAACAGAGTCATGGGTATAAGTTTCTGAGAGAATACAAGACTGATACGCAAGCAGCGAGGGCAAGATGCCCCAAAAATAGAACACATCTGTAATTCACTCTTTGTTGCAAGGGAATCCTGTCTAACTTTCCCCAAGTGCACTTTGGAATAAACTACCAGTTGCTTACCGTTAAGACTTTATGGATCCCTTTGAGAGTATCTCTATAGTCGTTTTTGCGTCAAATACTGTACAGACCTATACAACAAAAGGATATACCTAACAGGCATATCCTCTTGTTGTATGTTCAGAAGGGTCATTGACTTTTTGAAAGTCTATCTCCAAAAGTGGTTGATTTGATTACGTAACAGGCATTTTTTACCTTACAACTGCCTTTTTGGTGGTTTGACCTATCTTTATAATGTAGCTTCCGCTCGGAACTTGGATATACTGGCTCTTTCCTGATGTTTGAAACGAGGCCACGGAGATACCACTGGCGGTCCACACGTCCACCTGCGAGCCAGCTGGAGCATTGACGCACAATGCGCCCTGCAAGCCTAGAACTTCACACTCAGTATCCTGAAGGATTTCCTCAACACCAGTTGACAAGACGAGCATGGTGTTCGACTTGGCATATTCAACGCCATCAACACATACAGAAACATTAAAACGATCACCAACGGTTACATTTTCAACGTGATAGGAGCATTGCTCTAAATCACTTGAAATGACATTATCATTCTTGTAAACTCGATAAGTCACGATGGGTTCACCACTTGCTGGAATATAGTCGATATCATCAATCATGATACCGAAGCAATCGAAACTGCGATAGCGTATGGCAAAGTATTTGGAGTCCTGCGGAAGGGTAAACGAACATTGCTGCCATGCCATGTCTGATTTCTGTATCGTCTCCAAGAGTGTGAAGTCTGCGATATCGTCCGTCTTATTAGAAACGAGAAACTCTACAATTTCTGGCACATATTTTTCGTTAAGAATATTCAGGAAGAATGACATGTCGGTTCCACCTTTAACTGCTGGAGAAATTAGCCAATCGTCAGCCTTGGACGCTTCGTCGTCTGGACACAATGCCAATAGGCATTGCTCCCCCCCATGTGGTCTATAGCTTTCCATGGTAATGTTGGCCAGCTCGTAGTTGAGTACCTGAAAGGCTTTAGCATATCCCTGATGTGGGATTTTAAAACCAGTCAGAGTATAAGTATTCTTCTTGTCCATGTCCACGTTTTTGAATTCTGCCAACTTGGACCCATAATAAAAAGGAGTACATTTCTCAAAGCCCTGAACGCCGACGAGCTTCCCAACGCTGGACCAAGAAAGATTCATGCCGCCACCAGATTCGTCTAACTTTCCTGAGAGATCTGTGATAACCGGTTTTTCTCCTTTCAAAACTGTCGCTTGGATTTCCAAACTATTATTCGTGAGTACATCGTCTGGTTGTAAAATCTCAAATTTTACTTGTATGTCTCCTAGCAGATCGGTCGTAGCATCAAATTCGTATTCGAAACTGATGACTTGATTCGGAGCAATATCAAGTGGCGTATCTTGGCTCACAACATCAAAGGATGATACTTCCACACCTCGTGCAAAGAGACTGAAGCGCGCTTTGCTTAACTGTGCTTGCTGCGTGCCAAAGTTTTCAACTGTAGCTTTGTAATGAACTTTCTCACCTATCGATGTCTCTAGGTTCCCATCAAGCATCGTAACAGCCAGATCATGTGGTGTCTCTGGACGAATTAGATACTTGTCTATCAGCAAGTATTCGTCTTCGCTCTCGCCTGGATAGTTAGCCGTGAGATACCAGCCTACCCATTTTTCACCATCAAAATCTGAAGGCAGGGCAAATGAAACTTTCTTCCACCCCTTTCCCATCGTGGCGTCAATCGTTCCCAAGAGAGTCTCCTGGATGCCAAAAGCATATGCGTACACTTGAGTCTTGGGCATCAGATCATGGAAATATGCTTCTATTTCAATATTTACCTGTGTCTGTCCTTCCATGGAAAATTTAGGAAGAGAAAGCTTTGCGCGACTTTTGCCGTAATGTGTGATGTAGCCCACCATGGCTCTACCACTTTCATTTGCCGCCTCCTTCAAAACGTCTGCAGGATCCATGAAGCCCCAGGTGGCATTTGAATTCTCATCAATCTCTTCGGGAGCTACAGGCTTGAAATTAAACTGCTTATTCCTTAAATACTCGACGATTGGGAGTGTGTATGGAGTCCCGATCATTCCTGAGACCCCCACGACCTCTTTATTCTCCCCCATACTGCTTGACGCTGTGATGCCTAGATTCGCAATCTGAAGGGCCTCGCCTACAGGAAGAGTGTAATTGTAGGATGTAGCATTGCCTACGTCAACAAAGTCTACCCATGTCCCCATGCCAGCCTCTTCTTTGTATTTCTTCACCTTGTAGGTCACTTCGGCAGGGTCTACATATCCTCCATTGAGTCCCACTGTGTTTTTCTGCCAAGACAGCTGCAACGTCATATTGTCCTTACTTACTGAGGTAGACACTTCTGGTACAGATGGAATATCCTTTCCCGTAAACAGTTTCTTAGTGACGGAAAGTCCTTCTCCGTCGGCATTGGCTACTGTTACCGAAATTTCGTTGTAGCCCTGCTCAGTCTTTATTGTGGCACTCTGCTCGGTTCCAGGTAACCCAGTTACTGTAATCTTAGCCGTTCCACATGTTAGAACGGCCGTAAGTGGCTTGTCTGCAGCAAGAGGGAAAAATGCAGCAGTCTGTTGTGGCATTGTAAAGCTGACAACTGCCTCTGTCTGTCCAAGCTCTGCTGCTTTTACCACAACATTTTCGGGACAGGCTGGAACACCGATACTCTTGTCTGTTTCCTCTACACCAAGATTGCGCACATATAGCCTCCAGCCATTTCGGGGCGATGTGGCTCTTACTGCCACATAGTACAATCCTGGTTCCTCAGCATGAAAATAAGCTTTGTAGCTGGCATATTGCAGCTCTCCATAGATCATTCCCGATGAGAAAATCAGTTTAAGGTCTTTCGGATCTGGTGTCCGACCGACATACATTTCAAACGACTCTCCGTAGGTCGCATTGCTCGGAGATGCCTCGATGGAGAACATATAAAGATGGCTTGTTTCTGTAATCTTCACTGCTGGAAGAATCACATAGTCATCTGCATCTTGCTTGGTGGAGTAGCGATACATTAAGGCTTTTTTCTTGGCCTCGAACTGCCAGGTACGTTCGTCGTGATTGTTGTCTACGATCTTGAAGTTTGCAAAGTCTTTTTTCGTAGGTGCAAAAACGAAGGGGACGTTTACCGAACTGTCGGCATTAAGGGTTACAGTACCTAGCTGCTGTGTCTCAGAGGTGGAAAGATTCAGCTGCTTAGACGCTCTTGAGGATGGCTCCTTTTGGTGCAAAGGCGTAACCATTGTCTGCAATCGCTTGTTGACTTGCTCGTCCAAATGCTTTTGGCTGCTCCCGGAGGTATCGCACCATCCTCTGGAAAAAAGACAAAGCAATAGCGTTAATAGGAGTAATGCTCTTTTCATAGTCTTGTTGTTTAGGTCTGTTATATCAATTAATCCAGTTCGCGCATGTGATAGCTTTTATGTTTCTCTATGGTATGAACGCAAAAGAGCTACAACAAAAACTATCGATTAGGGAGCCTGAGAAAATTTGTGGAACCCTACAGTGCGAAGATACAAAACTTTCCTATATAGCCATCTCTTTCTGTAACAGCGTCATACTGCATACATTCTATGCCTTTAATACAATTCAGGTTACTCGATCACGACGATGAGCGTGGCAAGCGTGGGGCAGTTGTCATAGACAAACTTAGCGTGCGAACTGGCATTGCGAACGCACATATGGGAGCGGGGGATCGTGCCGAGCGATGGACTGTACTCGACGATCTTACCCTTGGGATTGTTTACGGGGACACCATGTATATAGGCGCCGCAAGTGAAGCGGCTAGCCCACGGGGCAAAGCCTGCGATACGACTGGAGCCGTCACTGGTGTAAAACATCTTAGGCTTCTTCTGCTGCAGGAGGAAGATACCTATGGGCGTCTCCTTGGCATGGGGAGGCTTGTGGCGACCCGTCGTGGCGGGGTTGATACTCCGCACGAGGTAGTGTGCTGGCGACTGACGCTTCAGCACGATGATGTGCTGGTTCTTGCGATCTACTACGATCACGTGCGAGAAGGTAACATCGGGTTTCAAGAGCTTGACATAGCGCTTAGGCACATACCAGTCAGCTTCGGGAGATTCGGCTCGTCCTTGCCAGAACTTACTGCCCAGTGTGTCGGTCATGGCTATGAGCGTCCCGTCGCGACCGTAAAGCTCAGGTTTGAGGGTGTCTGTGGGTGCGTAGAGTGGCACCGACTGATAGCGCTCCACACCGAGCGAGTCGGAGACTAACTTATAGCTGTCGCGAGACCACGATTTGGTGAGTGGAGCTTCTCCGTTTGCGTTCTTATAGTTTTGCAGTACGCCCCACTGATGTGGTTCTGCTTGTAGCTGCTCTATGCGGAGGAGCTGCTCTCGTATCTTATCCCACTGTATGGTGCGCGTCTCTTCCTTATATTCGTAGGAATCTTCGAGCGTATACTTGTCAAAGGAGAGCTCTCGGTCGATGACAATCTGCTCAGCTGTGAGCTCAGGTTGAGGCTCAGCCACAACGGTGTCTGCAGCCACGATCGTATCCATAGGGGTCACCTCAGCACTGCTATCAGTGGAGGGTTGACAAGCCAGCAAGAGCGTGAGTGCAAGTGGTAAGAAGGTCATAATGTTTTTCATAAGAGTGGTAAGTTACTGGGAGCTGTCGACTCCTTTGAGCTGTGGCAAATGCCAGTGATAGTGCGCTGCTAGGATGCGTATCAGGATGACCATGCCAGCTGATATGAGCTGTGCGTAGATCGTATCTATAGTCACAAAGCGAAGCATCAGTGTGTAGATGACACCTCCAGCGATGCAGGCCAAGGCGTAGATATCTTGGCGACAAATGAGGGGTGTCTCGTTGAGGATAATGTCTCGCAGTAACCCTCCGAAGGAGCCAGTTACCGTACCCATGATGACCGCTACCCAACTGGGGAAACCCATGGCGAGTGTCTTGTCCACGCCCACCACCATAAAGAGTCCCAGACCGATAGCGTCAAAAACAAAGACCGTCGGAGCTGTGCGGATCAGGATCTTTCTGAAGATATATACGTAGAGTAGCGCCACAAAGGTGATAATTAGGTAGGAGGGCTGTAACATCCAGAAAGGGGTCGTGCCGAGAAATAGGTCTCGTAGCGTACCTCCGCCCACAGCGGTCGTGACTCCCAGCACATAAGCTCCGAACCAGTCCATCTGCTTGGTCGATGCTAGACGTATGCCAGAGATAGCGAAGGCGAAGGTCCCGATGAAGTCTAGAATCCTCGTCACCGTCACCTCTGACCACACAAAAGCTGAGAGGTCGTAGCCTAATATCTGATCCAACATCTATCCTCTAATGCTTAGCTCTTGAGGAGAGTAGCGAACGTACATTGTCTATCAGCAGACGTACCGCAACGGAGTTAAACCCTCCCTCGGGGATGATCAAATCTGCGTAGCGTCGTGAAGGCTCGACAAACTGCTGGTGCATCGGTTTGACCGTCGTGAGGTATTGTTCGATGACTGAGTCGACACTGCGTCCACGCTCCTTGACGTCGCGCTGTATGCGACGCGCCAGGCGCACATCGTCGTCTGTCTGTACGTAGATCTTGACATCCATCAGGTCACGTAGCTCCTCATTCTCAAAGATCAAGATGCCGTCGATGATCAGCACACAAGGCGGATCTATGGTGACCGTCTCGGGGATGCGGTTGTGATTGACAAAGGAGTAGACGGGGCGCTCCACGCTGTGACCCTCGCAAAGCTGGTTTATCTGCTCGCACATCAGCCTCGTATCGAAGGCGTCGGGGTGATCATAGTTGAGCTTAGCACGCTGCTCCAGAGGTAGCTCATCGTGCGCCTTGTAATAGTAGTCGTGACTGAGGACTACGACATCCTCATCAACAAAGGTCTCCTGCAGACGGCGCACTAGGGTGCTCTTGCCCGAGGCTGTGCCACCCGCTACGCCTATGATAATCGGTTTGTGCTTCATAGCTTCAGCGAAATAGTCTTATGGGTTTACTATAAATAGGTATCTCCGCGCAGCGCAGCGCTCCATAATCTCTAGTAGGGAGTCGTACGAAGCTCCCGCTAGCGACACTTCTAGTCGAGACCCCTGGGGAAAGGCCTCTATGTCTGCTTCTAGCTCGGCAAGCGTCAGAGAGATGGTATGCGGTGCGAGTAGCGTGTCTGTGGAAGCGCTCGCCTTGCGACGCCACCGCGCTAAGCGATGCTGTAGGTTGATAGCGGCAAGTACGAGTGGCGTGGTCACATGTCGACTCCACCAATTCTCCCCCTGATGCTTGAGATAGAAGAGGCGCATCGCTCCGTAGAAGTTCTCCTCGTAGCGCACCCTGTCGACCGCCTGCTCCGACTCGCCCTTGTAGTGTAGCACTGGCGTCGGGAGGTAGTAGTTGTGGTAACCCGCCCGCTCTATTGTGTAGCAGAGATCTATATCCTCGCCATACATAAAGTAGCGCTCGTCTAGTCCGCCCACCGCTAGGTATAGTGCCCGTCGCATCATCAAGAAAGCACCTGTCAGCACTGGCACCTGCTGCACCTCATCAGGCGAGAGATGCCCCTGGTAGTAACCATTGAGCCACGCAGAGTGAGGAGCCACGCGGTAGAGACGTGTGAAGCGGCAGAAGCTATGCCACAGCGTAGGCACGCCCCGCTTACACTCGGGGTGCATCACGCCAGACTGATTAATGAGCCGAGGCCCCACGGCACCAGCATCGGGATGGGTCTGGAGAAAAGTCAAGCAGTAGGCGAGTGTCGACTCACCCACCAGCGTATCGGGGTTGAGTAGTAGGAGATAGTCGCCATGCGCCTCGGCGATCGCTTGGTTGTTGCCATGGGCAAAGCCTCCGTTCGTAGCACTCTCCAGTAGCTTGACCCTAGTCTCCGCACCAAAGGCTGTGCGGAGACGAGTCATCGAGTCATCGCCCGAGGCATTGTCCAGCACGATCACCTCTACCTCTCCCTCGATCTGACGACAACTAGCCAGCACCGAGCGAACCGCCTCGATGGTCAGCTGTGGCACCTTGTAGTTGACTAGAACGACCGAGAGGAGCATAGGGCTTCCCTTTTTGTGCTAGGCAGAGACCGTGATGAGGTAGTAGTTCTTCTTACCTCGCTGTACGATCAGATACTTGCCAGCGATCAGGTCGTCGGTGGTGACCACACAATCTTGGTCAGCAACTTTCTCCTTGTTGAGGCTGATGCCATTCGAAGCGATCAACTTGCGCAGTTCGCCCTTGGACTTAAAGATCGGAGCATGCTCCACCAGCAGGTCTAGCAGCTTCACACCATCTGCCTGCTCTAGGAGCGTCCGTGCGACGTTGTAGTTCGGTACGCCCGCCATCACCTCCTTGAGTAGCTCCTCAGACATCTGACGCAGCTGGTCGTGCGTGTTATTGCCAAAAAGTATCTGCCCAGCCGACATGCTCTGCTCGTAGTCCTCACGCCCGTGTACCATGACCGTGAGCTGCTCTGCGAGTGTATGCTGGAGGAGGCGCTCATGCGGTGCCTGACGATGACGCTCTATGAGCGAGTCGATCTCCTCTAATGGAATGCTGGTAAAGATCTTGACAAAGCGCTCGGCATCCTCGTCCGATACGTTGAGCCAGAACTGACAGAAGGTGTAGGGCGACGTGTAGCGACGATCTAGCCAGACATTGCCCTGCTCTGTCTTACCAAACTTCGTGCCGTCAGCCTTTTTGATCAGCGGACAGGTCACGCCAAAGGCTTCACCGCCCTCGATACGGCGTATCAGCTCCGTACCAGTCGTGATATTGCCCCACTGATCGGAACCGCCCATCTGCACACGGCAGCCGTACTCGCGGTAGAGGTGCAGGTAGTCGTAGCCCTGGAGGAGCTGGTAGGAGAACTCGGTGAAGGAGAGTCCCGCCTCGGCATTCGCCTCGAGGCGTCGCTTGACGCTATCCTTCGCCATCATATAGTTCACCGTGATATGCTTACCGATGTCTCGGATGAAGTTGAGGAAGCTGTAATCCTTCATCCAGTCGTAGTTGTTGAGGAGCAGCGCCTTATTGGGAGCATCGGACTCAAAGTCGAGGAAGTGTCCCAGCTGACGACCGATGCACTCCTGATTGTGCCGGAGCGTATCCATATCTAGTAGGTTGCGCTCTTGGGACTTCATAGAGGGGTCGCCGATCATGCCAGTAGCTCCACCCAGTAGAGCGATAGGTCTGTGTCCAGCCCGCTGTAGGTGTCGTAGCATCATCACGCCGACGAGGTGACCGATATGGAGCGAGTCAGCTGTCGGGTCAAAGCCCACGTAGGCAGTCGTCAGATGCTCTGTAAGTTGCTCTTCGGTGCCTGGCATGATATTATGAATCATTCCACGCGCCTTCAGTTCGCTAATCAGTGAGGAGTGGCTCATAGTTATTGTCTTGTATTACCTAGATTACAAAGGTACGAATAAATGATCATGAGCGAGCTCTATCCTAAGTTTTAGTGCAAAAACAGAAATTAGCCGTCAGCCCTGGCCACTCCAACAGGGCTGACGCATTATACCCTATATCCAAGGAGCTATTCCTGACGCCAACCGAGGAATAGATGGATTAAGTCTCGTCACATAGCGCTATGGACTTATACTATTGCTACTCCTATATCTCCATTGAGGTTAATTCCTCGGAGCAAAAGTCCAAATAGCTCGGAGGAAATCGACCAATTCCTCGGAAGAAATTTCTCTTTCTTCCGAGGAATGAAAAAATTCTTCCGAAGAATCAACTCATACTTCGGAAGAATTTTTCATTTGCTCACTGGATAATCCTAGATCTTCCATGGAGGATTGTTCTATTTCCTCCATTTCCCAAGATCCTTCATTAAGGCATAGGTAAACCGACCCCGTATAATGCGTCAGCCCTGACCCCATCAATGTGTCAGCTTGTGGGATGAAATATTATTTGTACCTTTGCAGGCGGAAATTCATCGTCGTACTCATGGAAGCCCCATAGAGGTGGAGCGTTGGGTGGCGAGGATGATATGAATGTCTCACAAATAACCTCATAAACAAATGTACCTAGACAGTACCAAGAAGCAGGAGATCTTCGCACAGTACGGAGCCTCTGCACAGGACACAGGAAGTGTCGAGAGCCAGGTAGCTCTCTTTACTTATCGTATTCAGCACCTCACGGAGCACCTCAAGGACAACAAGAAGGACTTCTCTACCTCACGTAGCCTGAAGATGCTCGTAGGTAAGCGTCGTCGTCTGCTAGACTATCTCGCTAAGAAGGATATCGAGCGTTATCGTAAGCTCATCGCTGACCTTGGCATCCGTCACACGACGAAGTTCTAAGCAGCGCGTCCAGCCGAAGGTACTGGTGAAGATTAGCCGAAAGAGGACATTCGAAAAATAAATCCTCCAAAGCTATTGCAGATTCAAAAAGTTTTCGTACCTTTGTACTCACAAATCGGCAGGGCACCCTTTAGCACCTCTCGGTGGTTAGGAAGAGCGACGGCTCTTATAAGTTTTGAGTTTGTGTACTCATAATATATACGAGAGGATTATTAGAGAGTGGGTGTCCGAAATGCGGAAGTAGCTCAGTTGGTAGAGCACAACCTTGCCAAGGTTGGGGTCGCGGGTTCGAGTCCCGTCTTCCGCTCTTCGAAAGACAAAGATATTGGTTTAGAGTAAGAACAGATAAGCGTAGTGAGCCGCACAGCTCCTACGCTTATTTTGTTTTATAACGGTTCGCCCAGAGCCACAACTAGCCAAGCTCTCCACATCTCCTTAGACTGAGAAGGTGTATATTTGCAAGCAAAGAGAGGCGGATCGGATTACTCTCTAATCTCTAACTTCTAACTTCTAATACCTAATTTCTAACTTCTAACCTCTAATCCCTATGCACGAATTGGTTTGTCCGAATTGCCATCAGCCGTTTAGTATCGATGAGCGTGGCTATGCGCAGCTGCTAGAGCAGGTGCGTGGCGAGGCTTTTGACAAGGCGCTCGCTGAGCGCGTGGCGCTGGTCGAGGAGCAGAGCCGACAGGCCCAGCAGCTAGCTGTGGCACAGGCTGAGGCGACGCTCAAGGAGCAGATCTCAAAGCGAGACAACGAGCTGGTACAGCTCCAAAGCAAGCTCGACGCTATGGGCGAGAAGAGCCAAGCGGATCTGAAGCTAGCTCTGGCCAACAAAGAGCAAACGCTCATCGAGCTGCAGGCGCAGCTAGCGCAGCAAGAGAGCCTGCGAGACAATGAGCGCCTGAAGGTGCAGGCTGAGAGCCAGAAAGCACTACAAGCTAAGGAGCAAGAGATCACTGCACTGCAGGCTCGGGTGGAGCTACAGAGCAAAGAGGCTCAGCTAGAGGTCAAGCAACTGCAAGAGCAACACGAGCTAGAGAAGAAGGTGCTAGAGCAAGAGGTAGACTTTTACAAAGACCTCAAGTCTCGCATGTCCACCAAGATGCTGGGTGAGACACTCGAGCAGCACTGCGCCTTGGAGTTTGAGCAGAAGCTGAGACCCTTTTATCCCAACGCATACTTTGAGAAGGACAACGACGTGGTCGGTGGCACCAAGGGAGACTTCATCTTTCGTGACTATGCCGATGAAGGTGAGCTAGAGTACATCTCCATCATGTTTGAGATGAAAAACGAGTCAGACACGACCTCCACGAAGCATCGCAACGAAGACTTTCTCAAGAAGCTTGACGAGGATCGACGCAAGAAGGGGTGCGAGTACGCCGTCCTCGTGTCGCTCCTGGAGGGCGACAACGAACTCTACAACGGCGGTATCGTCGACAAGTCACACCGCTACGAGAAGATGTATGTGATCCGCCCCCAGTTCTTCGTGCCGCTGATCACGCTCCTCGTCTCCACCTCACGCAAGAGCCTCGACATACGCAAGCAGCTCTTCGAGGCGCAGCAGCAGTCCATCGATATCACACACTTTGAGGAGGATATAGAGGAGTTCAAGGAGAGGTTCGGATACAACTACCGCCTAGCGAGTAATAAGTTTCGGGATGCGATCAAAGAGATCGACAGGTCGATCGAGCATCTGCAGAAGATCAAGGACAATCTCCTCGGTAGCGAAAACAACCTGCGCCTAGCCAACGACAAGGCGGAGGCACTGACCATTCGCAAGCTCACCTACAAGAACCCGACCATGCAGGCGAAGTTTAAGGAGCTCAAAGCGCAGCGTGCACTTGAAGAGCCATCAGAGGATTAGGCTTCCAAACACGATATATATAGAGAGAGGGGACTCGACCGCTACCGTGCGATCGGGTCCCCTCTATCATTAAGAGACAGTTGACTTTTGCAACAGTCTCATTTAGCTGCGCTAGACGAGTGGTGGGAGGTCGGGACGGGTGAGGTAGTCGGCGACGACCACTGGGTAGTAGGTGTGCTCCAGACGATGGATGCGCTCAGCGAGCGTCTCGACCGTGTCGTCGGGATGAACCGCTAGACGCACCTCGCAGAGCGTCGAGCCGCGGTCAAACTGTTCGTCGATGAGGTGGATCGTGATGCCGCTCATGGCGCAGTGCTCCTCTAGTACACGCTCATGGACGCGATCGCCATACATGCCTTTGCCCCCATAGTCGGGTAGCAGCCCTGGGTGAATGTTGAGGATGCGCTGCGGGAAAGCGCGTAGCAAGCTCTCAGGCACCAAGCCGAGGAAGCCCGCGAGGACGATCGCCGTCACCTGATATTGCTCTCGGAGTTGCTTAGCAAATGCGGGCTCACGCATCTCCTTGCGCTGGAAGGTGAGGGACGGTATGCCCAGTCTCTCAGCACGCTTGAGGACTCCAGCGTGGGGGTTGTCAGTTGCTATAAGCGCGACAGAAATGTCGTCGATATGAGCCAGGTAGTGGACAAGAGCCTCCGCATTTGTTCCATTGCCTGAGGCGAAGATAGCTATGGTTTCCATTTTTATTCGTACATTTGTTGCACATAAGGGGCGCATGTGTGCAAAATGCAGTGGCATTCGCACGCTCTCACGTCTCTTGTGTACAAAGGTACAGCTAAATCTGCGGACACGATACGCCTCAGCGCCAAGCGGTCTGCAGCGAGGCTTACCGATCCAGTATGACTAATCAATTATTCATCAAATAAACCTATTAAGCAATGAACGCAGAAGTAGAAAGCAAGGTCAAAGACCTAATAGCAGACAAGCTCAACGTCGAGCTCTCAGAGGTAACTCGTGAGGCAAACTTCACCACCGATCTTGGTGCTGACTCACTCGACACTGTCGAGCTGATGATGGCCTTCGAGAAGGAGTTTGATATGACCATCCCCGATGAGGAGGCTGAGGGTATCAAGACCGTTGGCGACGCTATCGACTACATCGAGAAGCAGCTAGCATAAGCCATCCCGAGGAGTAGACAGAGTGCTCTCCTCACCATACGATACAGAGGTCTCGTTGCATAGCTATGCGACCACCTAGATCCTCTGTAGCACATACAGAGCCCGAGGGCAAGTCTCAGATCTCCCAGCGTGGGTGCTGGGCTTGCCCTTGTGCATTTCCCCACATTCAGTTTACATCGCTAGAACCTGCTGCTCATAGCAGCAGACTCCTCATATCCTTGACGCTTGACTTTGATATAGCCTATGCAATTTAACAGAGTAGTCGTGACTGGCCTAGGTGCCATCACCCCCATTGGCAATGACGCTCCTACCACTTGGCAAAACCTGCTTGCAGGTAAGAGTGGAGCAGCTCCCATCACACAGTTTGATGCCTCCAAGTTCAAGACCCAGTTCGCCTGTGAGGTCAAAGGCTTTAATCCAGAAGAGCACTTCGACCGCAAGGAGGTACGCCGCTATGATCGATATACACAGCTCGCACTGGTAGCGACAAAAGAGGCGATCGCAGACTCTGCTGTAGACCTAGAGCATGTCGACAAGAACGAGGTCGGCGTCATCATCAGCGCAGGTATCGGAGGACTAGAGACCTTCCAGGAGGAGATCATGCAGTATGACCCCGAGCGGGGACCCCGCTTCAACCCCTTCTTCATCCCGAAGATGATCTCCGACATTGCAGCTGGACTCGTATCGATCGAGTACGGCTTCCACGGTCCCAACTACAGTGTCGCCTCAGCTTGTGCCTCCTCGACGAATGCGATCATCGATGCTGCCATCATGATACGCTTAGGCAAGGCAAAGATGATGGTCGCAGGTGGTAGCGAGGCTGCTGTGACGGTCGCTGGTATCGGTGGCTTCAACGCAATGCACGCACTCTCCACACGCAACGATTCGCCCGAGACCGCCTCTCGACCTTTCAGTGCGAGCCGTGACGGCTTTGTACTAGGCGAGGGAGCTGCGATCCTCATATTAGAGGAGTATGAGCATGCGGTAGCACGTGGTGCTAAGATCTATGCAGAGTTTGCTGGCTTCGGACTCTCTGCCGATGCGTATCACCTGACCGCCAGTCACCCTGAGGGACTAGGTGCCAAGCTCGTTATGACCCGCGCCCTAGAGGATGCTGGTATGAAGCCCGAAGATGTAGACTATATCAACGTGCACGGCACCTCGACACCTGTTGGTGATGCCTCAGAGGTCAAAGCGATCCAAAGCGTCTGGGGTGACAAAGCTTACGACCTCAACATCAGCTCCTCAAAGTCTATGACAGGCCACCTCCTCGGTGCAACGGGAGCATTGGAGGCAATGGCTATCGTCAAGTCCATTCAGGAAGATGTCGTCACTCCGACCATCAATCATGAGCCAGGCGACGAAGACGATCAGATAGACTACAAGCTCAACTTCACCTTCGACAAGGCGCAGAAGCGCACCGTCAACGTAGCTATGAGCAACACCTTCGGCTTCGGAGGTCACAACGCTTGCGTCATCTTCAAGAAGGTTCAGTAATATACGTCTATCGCGCCGCATAGAGTCCTATGACAACCCATCAGCGACACCCCCTCACACAGGTTTGCACCCGTTCGTTAGAGCAGACAAGTGTGAAGGGGTGTCGCTTTATATGGTCTCCTAGAGAGCGACTGCTATGAGTTTGATTCGGAGGTCTAGGACTAGGTTGTGGCTTCGCGAGCTGGGGGAGCGCTGGCAGCACTGGTGGAGTCGTTTGCGTGGAGACAACTCGCAGCGCACGCCCAATCTGACCACACTCTTCGATCGGATAGGCATCGTGCCAGTCCGCACAGACCTCTACCTGCTAGCGATGCGTCACCGCTCCTGCACGATCATCGGGGAGGGAGGGGAGAAGCTCAATAATGAGCGACTTGAGTTCCTCGGCGATGCAGTCCTCGAAGCCTCTATCTGTACCTACCTCTATCACCTCCACCCCACATGGGACGAAGGCGAGCTGAGCAAGTGCAAGAGCTCGCTTGTGAGCCGGCCTGTCAATAACGAAGTGGGTCGACGTCTGCATCTAGAGCGCTATATCGTCATGGTGCCGAGTGCTTTAGACAACTCGGTAGATATCTACGGCAATACCGTAGAGGCACTCATCGGAGCCATCTATCTCGACCAGGGCTACGCTCGGACGCAGGAGTTCGTCCGAGACTTCATCCTTCCCACCTATCGAGATATGCAAGAGCATACGGTGGCGAGCATTCAGAACTATAAGAGCGAATTGATCGAGTGGGTGCAGAAGCATCATCTCTCTCACGAGTTTCGTCTCGAAGAGCATGAGATGGCTCCACACGATCGCTTCGTCTACAGCGTCTGGATCGATGGCAAGCCCGTGGGACGAGGATCTGGCAGCAGCAAGAAGCGCGCCCAGCAGGAGGCATCTCGTGTCACCCTCGACTTGCTCCAGCAGGCTTACTCGACGATACAGCGCCGTGGTAGCTAGCCTTAAGCGTTAATCCCGACAGCGGCTCCCTTAGGAGCCTTTCCGCTAGACCAAACTGTGACCTTTTACAGAGGGTCATTCGTCTGATTGCTCAGATTATTTCGAAACTTCCGATGGTAGGCTACTTAACTTGCGAAGCCAAGCTCAGAGATGTGTGCAGGGCTGACGCATTATACCCTGTATCCAAGGAGCTATTCCTGACGCCAACCGAAGAATAGATGGATTAAGTCTTGCCACATAGCGCTATGGACTCACATTATAGCTACTCCTAGATCTCCATTGAGGTTAATTCCTCGGAGCAAAAGCCCAAATAGCTCGGAGGAAATCGACCAATTCCTCGGAAGAAATTTCTCTTTCTTCCGAGGAATGAAAAAATTCTTCCGAAGAATCAACTCATACTTCGGAAGAATTTTTCATTTGCTCACTGGATAATCCTAAATCTCCACGGAGGATTGTTCTATTTCCTCCATTTCCCGAGATCCCTCATTAAGACGTAGGTAAACCTACCCCGTATAATGCGTCAGCCCTGGAGATGTGTGCTATGTCAGAAGTTGTTTGTATATTTGCCACTACTACTAGTGATCATACGCTTATGAAGCAACTACTACATACTATATATACCCTTGTCGTTTGTGCTCTACTACTGCCTTGCAGCGCATTAGCTAATGATGCGTGTGGCGCCTCCGAGCGACAGCAACTGTCTGATCAGTACCTCATGGTTGCAGCTTCGCTAGCCTCTGGCTTGGAGCAGTCTGCGCCTCGGGTGGAGGTGCGTGATGGCGCTATTGTACCGCTCTGCGAGTATGAGCAGATGCAGGTCTTTAACGTCATGGGGCAGGAGGTACGCAATGAGCATTTACCGTCAGGAGTCTATCTCGTGCGTCTTGTCGTGCAGGGAGAGACCTATACGCTCAAAGTGGTCATACGCTAATCTACTCTAAAGCTACTGTATGAGAGTTATCGGCGTCCTGCTGCGCTAACGCATGCCAGCTTGACGTAGTGGGTAGCTCTCTTCTCATATATTCTGTTTATGCTTGATCAAATCCAGCAACTACAATCGGCACTCTCCAACCTCGCGGCCTCTACGCCCGAGGAGGCAGAGCAACTACGCATAGCTTATCTTGGTAAGAAGGGACGCATCACCCAGCTCTTTGAGGCGTTTCGCCAGCTTCCCCCCGAGGAGAAGCGACAGCTAGGAGCAGCACTTAATCAGCTCAAGCAAGAGGCTACCGCACGCATCAAGGAGATACTAGCCTCTGTCTCCACGCGCTCTGTGCAGCAGACGATCGATCTAACCCGTCCCGCCGTACCTTACCCACAAGGCTCGCGTCATCCACTGACTCTCATACAGGAGGAGATCTGTAACATCTTCGAGCGCATGGGCTTTAGCATAGCTGAGGGACCTGAGGTGGAGGACGATTGGCATGTTTTTGAGGCGCTCAACTTCCCGCCAGACCATCCCGCACGAGATATGCAGGACACCTTCTTTGTGGATCACAAGAGCAATATCCTACTGCGCACCCACACATCCTCCGTGCAGACACGTGTCATGAAGAGCCAAGAGCCACCTATACGAGTGCTTTGCCCAGGACGTGTCTATCGCAACGAGGCTATATCCGCTCGTGCTCACTGCTTCTTTCACCAGATCGAGGGACTGTACATCGACCGCAACGTGAGCTACGCTGACTTGAGAGAGGCGCTGCTCTTCTTCGCTCAGTCGCTCTTTGGCGCAGATACGCAGATACGATTGCGCCCCTCCTACTTCCCCTTTACTGAGCCAAGTGCTGAGATGGATATCTCGTGCGGCTTGTGCCATGGCGAGGGGTGTGGCTTCTGCAAGCACACCGGATGGGTCGAGATATTGGGTTGCGGCATGGTCGATCCCAACGTCCTGGACAACTGTGGCATCGACAGCTCCGTCTATAGTGGCTACGCCTTCGGACTGGGCGTGGAGCGCATTGCCAACCTCAAGTACAATGTCAAGGATCTGCGATACTTCTCGGAAAACAACCTAGACTTCCTCTCGCAGTTTACCGCTCACACCACACCCCTCTAAAGGCTTCTCAACAACGTGACGCTTGACGAACGATACCGCTTGGCGCTAGAGGGGCTTGCTCAGCTCTATCCCGATGCCGATACGGAGCTTATCTACCACGACCCTTTCAGTTTACTTGTAGCGGTCGTTCTCTCGGCACAATGCACCGACAAGCGGGTCAATATGGTGACCCCACAACTGATGGCGCACTACCCGACGCCTGAGGCGATGGCACGTGCCTCGGTAGATGATCTGCTAGCCTTCATGGGGAGCGTCAGCTATCCAAATAATAAGGCGAAGCACCTCCTCGGACTCTCTAAGCAGATAGCTCAGCGCCACAACGGCATTGTGCCTGCTACGCGCGAAGAGCTAGAGGCGCTCCCAGGCGTAGGACGTAAGAGCGCTAGTGTGATGCTGGCTGTATGCTTTGAAACACCGGCAATGCCCGTCGATACGCATGTCTTCCGTGTCGCTAAGCGCATCGGGCTTGCTTCCTCACGTGCCACTACGCCCCTAGCGGTCGAGCAAGCGCTCGTCAAGCGTATCCCACAGGCGCAGCTCATAGGTGCGCATCATCAGCTCATCTTGCTAGGCCGTTACATCTGCAAAGCGCGCAAGCCACTCTGCGAAGAGTGTACCCTCCACGCTTGCTGTCGCCACTACGCCACAGCTTCTAAAAAGTAATCGTCTTTCTAACCCGTGACAGGGAGCTCGCTGTAGGAAGGCACAGCCGGCCACTCGTGATGGGCTCCGTCGTTACTTGACACGGAGACCGAGCGTCTTCGTAAGGTAAGCGACCTCTTTGTAGTTTTCGACATAGTAAGCCGCGCGCTCCTGCGCCGTCGAGGCGTGTTGCGTCTGCTCGACAGCTGCGACCTCTGTCGTTAGCGTCAGGTGGTCATTGTGCAGCTTAGCCTTGAGGTAGCGCAGCAAGGTGCGCTCGACTCGCTCGAACGACTCTAGCTGTATGTTGCTTACCAGCGAGACCGTGAGGTCATGCGGAGGCTGTAACTCAGGCGTCACCGTATGTAGCAGTTGTGAGAGATAGGCATCGTCCGTGATCTCGTCGTCTGCAAATGTGAGCCACCACTTGAGTATCGCCTCTGGTGTGACAGGCTCGTCACGTAGCTCTGAGGTTGCACTAGACTCTGCCTCCTCTGCCTCACTGGAGGAAGCTTGCGAGGAGAGCGTCTCCTCCGCTTGGCGTTTGAGAGCTGATATACGTAGAGAGGATCCTTTGGGAGAGTAGGGCTTCGGTTGGCTAGTTGCTACCCGAGGACCCTTTTTTTTTTCGTCCGATGTAGGCGTTGGCGGAGCCTGATAGGTCGCTTGCGGTGTCTGTACGCTACTCTCTTGGGGAGCTGGAGCTGTTTCAGAAGCTTTCGGTGCCGGTTCGTTAGGAGCCGACGAAGCCGTTGCGGGCGCGACGGTAGCGTTCTTAAACGCCCCACACATCTCTGAGATGCCCATCAGAGTCAGCTCGACCAGTAGGCGCTTAGCTTGCGATGAGCGGTAGTTGCGCTCGCAAGCGACGAGCTTGGTGATAGACTTGTAGAGAAAGAGCGGGTGGATCTGCTGCGCTAGCGTGGTAAAGCGCTCTGCGTGCACTCCCGTATAGGGAAAGAGCTGCATCGTCTCTGGAGTCCGTGCCACCAGCAGATTGCGCATAAAGTCGGCCAGCCCGATGATCAGTTGTCGCATGGCAACCCCTTTGCCGAGGAGCTCATCGAGGAGTAGGAGCGTACGCTTGTAGTCACCACTATATAGGTAGGTGGTGAAGTAAAAGTAGTATTCGTCGTCTAGTATGTTGAGCGTCTGCAGCGTCTGCTCGTAGGAGATGACCCCGTCTTGCGCTGTACTAGCCAAGCGGTCAAAGAGCGAGAGCGCATCACGCATACCACCGTCAGCGATCCGCGCTATCGTGTCAAAAGAGCGCGGGTCGTACTGGAGACCCTCTGCATCAGCCACACGGCGCAACTGCTCAGCGATCTGCTCAGGCGGTATCGGCTTGAAGTCGTACACCTGACAGCGTGAGAGGATGGTGGGGAGGACTTTGTCCTTTTCAGTTGTAGCCAGGATAAAGACCACATAGCCTGGTGGCTCCTCAAGCGTTTTGAGGAAAGCATTGAAGGCTCCCGACGAGAGCATGTGCACCTCGTCGATGATGTAGACCTTGTACTTGCCTTGCTGTGGACGTATGTAGACATCTTCGTTGAGACGGCGTATATCGTCGACCGAGTTGTTGGAAGCAGCATCTAGCTCGTATATGTTGAACGCTCGCTGATGCAGAGCCGCCTGACAGTTGGGGCATACGCCACACGCCTCCCCTTGCGGGGTGAGCTGCTCGCAATTGATCGTGCGAGCTAAGATACGAGCTGCCGAGGTCTTACCCACACCACGAGGACCGCAGAAAAGGTAAGCGTGAGCTATCTTGCCTTGCTTGATAGCACTCTTGAGCGTGAGGCATATAGCCTCCTGCCCGAGCATCTCATCGAAAGTCTGCGGGCGATACTTACGTGCTGATACTATGAAGTTGTCACTCATCTGCCTTAGAGTTGTCATCGTCCGTGTGCGCCTCCTCATACTCCTCCTGCTCTGACTTGGTCAGGGCTGAGAGTCCGTTGTTTTGTACAATTTTAGAGAGACGCTCGAGAGACTTTGCTTCCTGAAGATCTGTAGAGGCGGTCGGCTTAGCCTTCGATCCAGGCACGAAGTCGTGACGATAGAGATTGATAAAGAGTATGATCAGGGAGAGAATCAGCGGGCCGAAGATGACGCCCCAGAAGCCGAAGAGCGAGAGACCGATGAAGACTCCGAAGATCGTGATCAGCGGGTGGATGTTTGCCATCTGCTTCTGTAGGAGTAGGCGCGCTACATTATCCACCCCACCGATGACGATGAAGCCGTATAGTCCCAAGAGAATCGCGTTGAGCCAGTCACCGTTGATCCCCATGATGACTGCTATCGGCACCCATACGATCATCGTGCCAAGTACTGGGATGATGGTCGTAAAGGTCGTTAGTACAGCAAAGAGCAGTGCATTGTCCACCCCAAAGATCAGGTAGCCTATGTAAGCAAAGACTCCCTGCACAATAGCCAAGAGCGGGATGCCGATAGCGTTGCTCTTGACGATGCTTATCGTCTCGCTGGAGACTGTCTTCTTATTGCATTCCGTAAAGGGTAGTAGCTCCTCCACCGCAGCCTCAAACTGGTCATAACCCCGTAGCATGAAGTAGAGGAGGAAGAGGATGATGAAGGCGTTGAGGAAGAATGAAGACATGCCCTGCAGCAAACCCTTTACCAGAGAGGTCGAGAAGCTCGTCAGCTTCTGCAGATTTTCATTACTCCACAGCTCTATGCCAAAGCGCTCCTCTACATCTTTGATTACCTCTTGCGCTTGTGTCGTCAGCACATTCAGCGACTCAGGGTCAAAGGAGGAAAAGAGGTCGATCAGCATTAAGACAATCCCCAAGAGTGGTATGAGAAAGAAAAAGATAGCCTCTAGAGTCAGGAGCGACGCTGCCCAGCTGCGTCCCCACCGCTTGCGCTCCACGAGCCACTTCATCTGACCTCTCAGAAGGACGTAGATCGTCAAGGCTCCTAGCACGCCACTCATGTAGGGTAGGGCATGCTTACCGATGATCAGTAACAAAAGGAGAATCAGCGTGATCAGAGAGGTGCGAGGTGTCCAGAAGGATACCTTATATACAGGCTCTCCGTGCTTCGTACGACTATGTGTCAAGTCTTCTGGAGAGATATGATCACAACACTTTGTAGTAGACGACGATTGCGAGGCGTCGTTAGGGGCTTTGCTATTTGCTGTCATAGAGCTAGGAGTGGGTTTTGAGAGATAACGTATATATTGTAGATCTATCAACTTTCATCCAAAGGTACGAAAAAAGAGATTAGAGGTTAGAAGGGAAAAGATCGGAGTGATCAGAGTGGATAGGAAGTAATCGGAGCGTGACGTGTAACGACTTATAGGGACGCACAGCTCGTGTCTAGCGGGAAGGCGTCCGTTGTGTCAAAGGTTACAGCGTCTTGATTTTAACGGGGACGGACGCACCGACGGTTTGCGTCCCCCTTCGATCTAAACGCAACGAGAGCAGCTCACAACTATGAGCTGCTCTCGCAGTAGGTCTCAACAACCTTGGTCGGGATGACTGGATTCGAACCAGCGACCTCACGCCCCCCAGACGCGCACTCTAACCGGACTGAGCTACATCCCGTATTTCGTTGTGCAAAGGTACAACTTATTTTTGGACTAGACAAACAACCATGAACATAGCTACGAGCCGCATATCCCATTCCAAAACGCAACTGCGAGTGTGGGGCCACACGGGACGAGTAGCGATGTGTAGGAACGCACAGCAAGACGTCACCCTGTAGGGACGCACGGTCTGTGCGTCCGTCCCCGTTAAAAGTTACATCGTTAAGATCATTCTAAAACGGACGCACAGACCGTGCGTCCCTACAGCTGGCTACACGTTCCGTGCGTCCCTACATTTCGCTACACGTCTCCCCTCTAATCTCTAGCCTCTAAAATCTAATCTCTAATTTTCGTACCTTTGAAGTCGTAAGTTTTACCCGTGAGACGATGATCTCACCTTTAAGTAAAGAACCTCTATCGCATTATGAGCAACGAAATGACTGATCAGACTTTATCAACCCAAGAGCAGCCTATGAGCATCGCTGAGCGTGCTGCCGACAACATCCGTGCCCTCGCCATATCGATGGTCGAGCGCGCTAAGAGTGGCCACCCAGGTGGGGCTATGGGCGGAGCGGACTTTATCCAGGTCCTCTTCTCCGAGCAACTGCGCTATGACCCACGCCACCCGGAGCACCCCGCACGGGATCGCTTCTTTATGGATCCTGGCCATATGTCGCCAATGCTCTACGCACAGTTGGCGCTGGCGGGATTCTTTACGATGGATGAGCTGGCAGCCTTCCGCTCGTGGGGCAGTCCTACGCCAGGACACCCAGAGCTATGTCGTAGCCGTATGATCGAGAACACCAGTGGTCCGCTGGGACAGGGACACACCTACGCTGTGGGTGCCGCCATTGCGGCGAAGTTCCTCCAGCACCGTCTTGGTGACACGCTGATGCCACAGCGTATCTACGCTTTTATCTCTGATGGCGGTATCCAAGAGGAGATCAGTCAGGGTGCGGGGCGCATCGCGGGCGACCTAGGGCTGGACAACCTGATCATGTATTACGACTGCAACGACATACAGCTCTCGACACGTGTCGAGGATATCACGGCTGAGGACGTTGCGGCTAAGTATGATGCGTGGGGCTGGAACGTCTTTGAGGTGCCGGGCAATGACTCTGCGGCGCTGAGTCAGGTGCTACAAGACGCTATCGAGACTTCCGAAGAGACGGGTGCTCCGACGCTTATCATTGGCTACACCAATATGGCTTACAAGGCGGTCGACGAGGAGGGTAACCCGCTCGCAAACTTGATTGCAACGCACGGGCAACCGATCTCTAAGGCGGGAGCTTCGTATGCTAAGACGATGCAGGCACTGGGTGCCGACCCGGACAATCCTTTCACCATATACGAGGATGTAGCTGCCTTCTACGCTGATCGTCGTGAGGAACTCATCGCCTACTGGGATGGTCAGTACAAGATCCAGGAGAAATACAAGAAGGAGCACCCTGATCAGGCGAAGCTCTATGACCGTTGGTTTGCTGCAGAGCCTACCTACGATGTGGCTTGGCAGGAGATAGCTCAGAAGGCTAATCAGGCAACGCGTGCCGCCTCGGCAACGGTGCTCGGTGAGCTGGCTAAGCGGGTGGACAACCTGATCGTTGCCTCGGCCGACCTCTCGAACTCGGACAAGACGGACGGCTATCTCAAGGGTACGAAGGCTCTGGAGGCGGGCGACTTCTCAGGCAAGTTCCTCCAGGCGGGTGTCTCGGAGCTTACGATGGCAGCAATCTGCGTGGGTATCACCCTGCATGGCGGTATGCGTGCTGCGTGCGGTACCTTCTTTGTCTTCTCAGACTATATGAAGCCTGTCATTCGTATGGCTGGGCTGATGGAGCAGCCCGTTATCTTCATCTGGTCGCACGACTCCTTTAGAGTTGGTGAGGACGGACCGACGCATGAGCCGGTTGAGCAGGAGGCGCAGATACGTCTCCTCGAGCATCTGCACAATCACTCGGGTCGTCGTGCCCTACAGGTGCTACGCCCTGCCGACGTACATGAGGCTACGGTCGCCTGGCAGATGGCTATGGAAAACCTCCACACGCCGACGGCTCTCATCCTCTCTCGCCAAAACATCCAAGACTTACCTAATCCCACCTACGAGCGTGCTTGCCAGTTGAAGCATGGCGCTTACGTGGTCTCTGAAACGACGCCTGCTGGCGAGACGCCCGACTTGACGCTCATTGCCTCGGGTAGTGAGGTGAGCACGCTGGTACAGGCTGCTGAGCTACTCCAAGGCAAGGGGCACAAGCTGCGCATCGTCTCGGTACCGAGCGAAGGGCTCTTCTTCGATCAGCCTGAAGCGTATCGTGAGAGCGTGATCCCCGCTGAGGGCGCACGCTTCGGTCTGACAGCTGGTCTGCCTGTGACGCTCCTCCGCTTGGTCGGGGATATGGAACATATCCATGGGTTGGAGAGCTTCGGCTTCTCCGCTCCCTACACAGTACTCGATGAGAAGCTCGGCTTCACCGCTGAGGCGGTAGCACAGCGTATCGAGGAGCTTTGCCGATAGTGGACAAGAACTATGGGACTATTCTCACGCTTCAAGAAATCAAATAAAAAGTCTCCTGTCTCAACCGAAGAGGTCGAGCAGGAGGCGACTGACGTCACGCAGGAGGTAGCGGAGCAAACAACGGACCCCAAGGCGGACACGCTCAAGGCGAACACGCTGAAGTTTGACGCGCTCCGGGCGCTCAAGATAGGCGAGGTGGACTTTGCGATACGCGCTCTGCGCACTTCGCTGGAGGAGATTGACGACCCTGAGTGTCGCCTTTACCTAACGCAAGCATTGCAGCGCAAGCCCGACTTAGCTGGCTCGATGGCTGAGCTGACCACCATACTGGAGGCGTACCCTGACTACCCGGCGGCGCTCTATGAAGCGACCAAGGTAGCTAACGGGCTAGACCAGCACAGCGAGACGATTGCCTACGCCGAGCGCGCCTTGGCGACCGAGCTGGAGACGGCACAGCAAGCTGAGCTACACCGTATGAAAGCTCAGGCGCAGCTGGCTCTAAGCGAGTCTGAGCAAGCACTCGCGACCATCGACCAAGCATTACAGCTGACGGACGAAGTGCCCCTTTACTGGCTCATCAAGGTGAAGGTGCTGATAGCACTGGAGCGTTGGGAGGAGGCTTTGGCGGTTGCTTTGGAGACGGCGGAGAAGTTTCCCGAGGAGGAGCGTGCTTACCTCTACGAGGGTTTGATCACTTACCATGAGGGCGACAAGGAGCGTGCTGAGCGTGCTTTCCGACAGGTGGTGGAGACGGATCCTTTCAACGTGGAGGGCTATATGCATCTGACGCATCTCGTAGAGGAGCTACGGGGCGAGGCGGCTGCTGCCGATGAGATGGAGCAGGCTCTGGAGATGATTCCCCAGCCGACCCGTGCGCTCCTAGAGTATGCCGCCTCACTGTATAAGGCGTGCGACCGCACAGAGCAGTATGAGGGCGTGCAGCAACTGCTGGCGGATCTTCCTGAGGGCGCTGAGACGCAGACGGGTGAAGTCAACTTCGCCAATCTGTACGCTGGTGGCTTTTACTAGAAAAGACGAACTCTATGTCAGCCAAGCAGCGCAAGTGGTACGTCGTATGGGAGGGTTATCGACCAGGCGTCTATGATGACTGGCAAGACTGCAAGATGCAGATCGAGGGCTTTCAAGGGGCTAAGTATAAGTCTTACCTCACGGCAGAGCAAGCGCAAGAAGCCTTCGAACTAGGCTACGACGAGGGACGCAAGCTGGGACAGCAGCATCGTGTCGCCAAGCCTGAGAGCAATAAGCTACAAGTGCAGCACAGTGTAGCGCAAGCACCTGATCAACTCATCGGTGACAAGGTAGCGCCAAAAGGTTTCCTCAACCACTCGATAGCGGTCGACGGAGCCTGCTCGTCCAACCCAGGCGTGACGGAGTATCGCGGTGTCTACACTTTTAGCCATGCGGAGCTCTTTCGGGCGGTGATCCCATGGGGTACCAACAACATTGGCGAGTACCTGGCCATCGTTCATGCGTTGGCTCTTATGGAGCAGGGCAAGCTCCCGCCTCTGCCTATCTACTCCGACAGCAAGGTGGCACTCGGCTGGGTGGCTCAGGCACGTTGCCGTACGCGGCTCGACTCGACTGATCCACGTAGTGCTAAGACCTACGAACTGATAAGGCGTGCCACACATTGGCTGAAGACGCACACCTTTCGGGTACCACTATTGAAGTGGGACACGGTCGCTTGGGGCGAGATCCCCGCAGACTTCGGTCGTAAGTAGCCACGTCATTACTGAGGCCATGCGCACGCCACTCATCGTCTGCAACATCGGGCACGAGGTCGCGCTTGAGGCTGGCGACCCGCTCCACTACACCCCGCCACGGATCATCCGACAGATGCGCTCCGCACTCTGGAGCCTTCCGCTCTGGGCATCCCCAGCGTGGTTAGATGGGGACTCGTGGTGGGTACACCCTTTTAGCGAAAGCCTCTCGCCCTATCTGACCGACCGTGAGCTGAGCCATATAGCGAAAGGTGATGTCGGGGACTCCGAACTCATGCTGTGGGGTCACGAGCGGAGCTTGGCGCACAGCATCGCGAAGCAGTACGGGCTGAGCGGTGGAGAGGCATGTAGCGAACTGCCCCAGGAGCTGATGCCTTGCTGGACGAGAGCTGCGAGTGTACGTTTCTTCGCGAGCTACAGCAGCGTGCCGTGGCGCAGTCGTGTGGCGATGATTACGCAGATAGAGGAGTTGGTAGAGCTTTTGACCCAGGGGCCTTGTCTTGTGAAGCTCCCCTATAGCAGCTCGGGAAGAGGACTGTGGCGCATCAACCAGTTGGACAGCCAACTTGAGGAGACGCTCCGCAAGCTCTTGCAGCGGCACGGCACCCTCCTCGCGGAACCTCTGCTCGACAAGCAGCAGGACTACGGTGCCGAGTACTATATAAATGAAGCAGGCGAGGTGCAGTTCATCGGGGCATGTGCCTTCGAGACAGACGATCAGGGGCGCTACCTAGAGAGCCTCTGCCAAGATCCCGAGGCGACGCTCCGACAACTCACCGACAGTCTCACGGATCCCGACGAACTGCAACAAGCTCTAGCGCAGCATCACGCCTACCTCTCCCGTGAGGTGGCACCTTACTACCAAGGTCCCGTCGGCATTGACCTACTCACCTACCGTACCGATGAAGTGAGCGACCGTATCGCCCTGCACCCGTGGGTTGAGATCAATCTGCGCTACACGATGGGGCACTACGCCCTCGACCTCTACCGCGAGCGCATCCCTCAGGGAAGCCACAACCAATATCGCTTTGGCATCCTCTCCGCATCACGAGCCAAAGCCCTCCTCGCCACAGCCAATGCCCCTACACTAGACGACGATGGTCGCCTTCGTGCAGGCCTTCTCCCGCTCACCTCCCCCGACCTAGACACCGTCTCCCACATCGCCTACCTCCGCTCCCTCTGACCGCCGTTGTGGCTTGTAGTCCCTTGTTGCGAAAGCTATTGCAAAAGTGGAAATAAATACATATCTTTGCAAGTGAATCTCTTAATGGAAGCCTTATGATAATAAAGGTATGCAAGCTTAGCAAGTCTTGCCTGCATCCCGACGAGCTTCCCATGAGGGAGCATTGATCTAGTCTTATTGTACGAGCTCTACGAGACAAGCATTTCGCCTACAACGAACTACAAGCTATAGATAGATATGAAGCAGTACTATGTTGTCTCTTTTGGACACAAGCAGGGTCCATACTCGCTAGACGAGTTGGCATATCAGGGGATTACGCCCGAAACAATGATCTGGGTGGTAGGTATACCTGACCCCTGTCCTGCCAGCGAAATTGACGAGCTTCGCGCGCTCTTGGGGCTACCACGCTCTGAGAAGTTCTCCCCAAGCTCTAGCGTAGAGCCTGAAGCTCCGCAAGCTACTACGCCTCACCCTCAGGAGCCCATCTCATCTCAGTACGGATCCCCTCTTCTCGACATAGAGCGCGACCGTAAGGAGCAAGGATTTTTCAAGAAGGCCATCAAGTACCTCTATTTAGCCAATGGAGTGATCGCCCTGACTCCGCTCATCTTCCTCATTTCCTTATACCCCTATAGCATAGCCACTATATCTACTGCGCTAGTGGCTCCAACGCTCTGGGGGGTCAAGTCGTATCCGCAAGAGTTTGTCACAACAATAGCGCAGGCTTTATATAGCAGGAGTAGCCTAGAGGTGTTGGTTTATCTAGCCTTTGTTGCCATACTCATCTATTTCCTCGTTCTCGGCATACGGGGATTTCAATATTGGCAAAAGCGTAAAGCAGAGCTCTTCGCAACAGTGGATGTAGGGGATCAATCTAAGGTGCTATCTGTATGGAGCCACTTTATAGAGAGTGCAGGCAAGTGGTATGCCTTCTGTTTCGTTGCCGTTCCAGTGGGCTACTTGGCTATCGGGTATGTAGCGTTCTTCTTTATAGGTTTAGCAGGAGGAGCTAATGTCGGAGCGATCTTCTTTACCGGTGTTTCGTTTATCCTCTTGAGTGCACTCGTCCCTTTAATCCTAGCAGTCTTTTTCGTTGCATTGTCGCAAGTTACAGCAAGATGTTTGCGCCTCTTTGAGCGACTCGCCTATGATGTGTCCGACGTCGCAGACATTCACCGGGCAGCAGTAATGTCAGAGCAGGAGAGCGCCAAAGAAGAACGTGAGGCTGAAAAGGACAACTGAGCTCTCTCAAAAGATCGATCCAATCTAAGACGAAACACTTAAGTATGGCTGAGACACTATACTATCGTCCCGAGTGGACTTGCGGTAGGTACCATGAAGTCGCAAAAGTGGCACTCTGCTACAACCTCATTGAGGGGATGAGCTACTTCTTTGAGGGAGACTCTGCCAAGATCCCGAGGAGACGCTCCGACAACTCACCGACGGTCTCACGGATCCCGACGAACTGCAACAAGCTCTGGCGCAGCATCACGCCTACCTCACTCGTGAGGTGGCGCCTTACTACCGTGGGCCCGTCGGCATTGACCTACTCACCTACCGTGTCGATGAAGTGAGCGACCGTATCGCCCTGCACCCGTGGGTCGAGATCAATCTGCGCTACACGATGGGGCACTACGCCCTTGACATATACCGCGAGCGCATCCCTCAGGGAAGCCACAACAAATATCGCTTTGGCATCCTCTCCGCACCACGAGCCAAAGCCCTCCTCGCCACAGCCAATGCCCCTACACTAGACGACGCTGGTCGCCTTCGTGCAGGCCTTCTCCCGCTCACCTCTACTGACCTCGACACCGTCTCCCACATCGCCTACCTCCGCTGTGAAGTGGCAAGCTAGATAGAGTTGGCTGGCGCAGGGGTAGGGAACCCTCCACTGAGGAATTCAGAATTTCCTCGGGAGGAATTTGGAATTCTCCAGGTAGGAAACGAAAAATTCTTCGGACTTATGATTTGATTCCTCCGAAGTTTCATTTCACTCTTCGGAGGAATCATTTCATTCCTCGGTGGATATTTTTGATTTCTCAGGTAGGCATTTGCGATTTCCTACGTACAAGTCTTTGTATAGAGACAAGTGATCTGTTGAGACGTTTCAGTTACGACTTCTTCAGCAGACTGTTAGATGCCCGTTTGCTTCATATAGCTCTAGACACTGGCATGCGTGGTCTAGCTGCTGGAATGTGCGGCTCGGGGATGAGGTTGAAGGTTGTTGTTTAATTGAAAAGATGATGCTATATTTGTCGTACAGTTAGTGAGAGCGCAATTATTCACCCTCAAAGATACTATACGGTATGAAAAAACTAGCATCGTTTCTACTTCTGACTGTGTTGGTACTCTCCTGTCGTACCACAGAGCCAACGTCTGACCCATCTGCTGAAAATAGAGAAACAGTAGAGTTTACAGCAACCCCAGCAAGCTTCTCTTTAAAAGGAGGCAAGGGAGTTGTGGAGGGAGTGATCAGAGAGATTACTCCTGATGGAAAGGTGGTAAAGGAGACTCCTATTGATAAGGAGGACTTTACATTAAGGCTAAAGAGTGGCGATGCTACTCAACTCTCTCTTGATGAAAAGGCTAAGGTCTATACCGTAGCAGAAGGAATATCTGCTACTTTTGAGATTGAAGCCGAGGTTACTAGAGGAACTCAGAAAGGATTCAAACAAACTCTAACTGTCATAAGAGGTGGTGAGATCACCTACACATTTGTTGCTACTCCAACTCTCTTTACTGCTGAGGGTGGAGTGGGACAAGTGATAGGGAAAAAGAAGATTACCGATATATCAGGTGCCACGATAGAGGAACGCCTATTAGAGAATAGTGAGTTTACGCTAACCCTCAAAAAGGGTGAAGCCATTGACATCTCAGTTGATGATGTGGCCAAAAGCTTTACTGTACACGAAGGCAATACAGCCCTTTTTGAGCTGGAGGCTATCGCAAAAGGAAGTGACACACCTCAAGAGATAGAAGTGAGTCGAGAGGGGTCAATTACTTATACTTTTGAAGCTCATCCCAACAACTTCACATCTGAAGGTGGTGAAGGGGAGATAAGAGGTAGCTATGTCTTAAAAGATATCCTGGGCAACTCTCTTGCGACTAAGGTCCTTCCAAATGAGGCCTACAATCTGTCGCTTAAGTCTGGCGATGCCAATCAAGTTACTTTGGATAATGCAAAAAAGCGATTTACGATCAAGAGTGGAGAAAAGGAAGAGACATTTGTGTTTGAAGCCAAACCATTTACAACAGGCTCTGTCGCCTTGGAGATTACGATTCACCGTGATGCGGTAAAGGTGCCAAAGGTTGTACTTCCCTTGGAGTATCTGACAGAGTTCAACATCAATGCAACAGGTACAGGCTTTGTGACAAGTCACGCCAAAGATGCTTCGGGCTACTTCTCTTGGAATGATGCTGTGGCTAAATTCTCTAGTATCGTGATAGATGGCAAGAACTATCACCTTCCTAGCAAGCAAGAGTGGCTAGCCATTATACCCAGCTATGCTGAAGACAACGGCTCTGATTACATTGTATGGGAGGAGAGTGATAGCCGTAAAAATGTTGTGGAAAACGTAGTCGTCTCAGGGAAAAATATCTCTTCTAAGAATGACTACCTTTCTGACGGTAACTACTGTACTTATGCGCTACGCTTTAAAGAAACAAACCTCGTGTCAGCGTGGAAGTATGAGTATCTAAAGAATCCTTCTGGAGGTTACTGGATGAAGATATCCTGCAAGAAGGTCGAGCCCAAAGCTACGATTGAAGAGATCTCAAAGAGTGCTTTTTGGGATAATGCTAAGGATGTGATCGTTCGCTATCTTCCTGCGTGCGGATACTATGCTAAAGGTGTGGCAAACGAGATAGGTAACTTTGGCAATTACTGGACTTGTACTCCTCATTCAGAAGGATATGCTTATGGAGTCTATTTCTATTATGGAGGAGCAGGTACAGGAAACTATCAAGACTATGTGACTAGCCAATTTACTATTCGCCTTTTCAGAGAATAAGATACAAGGTAAGAAACTAGAGCTTCGCAGAATCATTTGAACTTTCATCCTCAAGTCTAGTTGAAGAAAAAGAGAGATGATTACCTCTCCCAAGAAGGTTTTACTAGAGTAGTAGGGAAGCTTTTGGGAGCAGAGGTCTGATTCTTTTCTGTCCTCTTTCTAAAACAGTATGCAGCTGGCAAAGTCAAAGCCAACTGTGTACTGTATTTAGGAGAGGATAGAATGTGCGGCTGAAAAAAAGTCTGTCGAAAGTTTGGTGGATTGGGGAAGTTGTATTACCTTTGCACTCGCAACTCAAAAGAACGGGTCTTCGGAGGTGTCTGGAGATCCTTGAGTGGTGAGCAAGTTTTGACGATTAGAGAGCTGTTTGTCAGCCTCTTTGTCGAGGTCTCAGGTCTTAGCGGATAGGGCACTATATATAATGGGTGTCCTCGCGAATGCGATCTAGGTACTCCTATATAATAGGTGCTAGACGCACGGACGATGCTCTCGAAAAAAACTTCTCCGAAAATTTGGTGGATTCAAAAAGTTGTTGTACCTTTGCATTCGCAACTCCAAAGAAAGGGTGGTCGGAAGTGTCCGATGCACGATTGGAGATTGGTAACGACGACGGCTGATCGAAGCGCTCGCAGAGCTAGCTTAGAGGTCTACTTAATACAGGCTTCCGGCAGACAGAAATCGATCGGCAAAAAAACTTCTCCGAAAATTTGGTGGATTCAA
>CABUDK010000002.1 GCA_902490315.1 uncultured Porphyromonas sp.
CGAGTACTGTGATACAATTAGTTTTCTTCGACCTCAAAGTTACAAAGAATATTCGGAATACCTACCATTAGGTAGAGAAAAAGATTGTTTCCCTGACCTATTCTCCGTAAAGAGGCCCTATTACGGCTAATGCACTCTAAAAAAACGACTAGAGACTGCAGCTAGCTAGCGACAGTCTCTAGAAGGATAGGAGCGAAAGATACGGACTACACAGCCGATTATTGCTGTCCCGTTAGCGTCGTTGAGCGAAAGTCGTCTATCGCCTTCACTAATTCTGCGAGGGATACGTCATCCCACCTTGCTGTCTCTGCTAGATACTGATACTTGGGGAGAATTACGATGTGATTGTCTTCTAGAGTGAGTGCAGAGGCTAGGTCTGTAGCCCTCTTCTCACTGTACTCTTTTTGGCCAGTGAGGGCACGCACAGCCTCGACAGCCTTACGTGTCGTAGCATCAGCCTGAGCCAGTGTTGCATCCTGCTCAGATAGATGCATGACGGTCTCTATGACCTTTGCGATCTCTTGCTGAGATTCATCCAGCGTCACTTGCTGCTGTCCCTTTGCCACGAGTGGTAGTAGGAAAAGGAGCAGAGCGCATAACCATGTTGTGTGTTTCATATTTCTAAAGCTTATAGGTTAGTATTCTTTTGATCTATTGGTCTGTCATGTAAGCCTGCATCTTCGCTCTCGTTAGATGTCTCGTTGAAGTCTTCCGCTGTTTCAGCGCCTCGTACTAGAGGATGAAACAAACAGGGAACAATCACTACGCCACAAAGATAGTTTTTTTTTGCAAACAACAAAACGCTTGACAGCGGGTTACGAAACGTGTAACCCGTTGTAGGGACGCACGGCTCGTGCGTCCGTTGTGTCAAAGGGTCCAGCGTCTGTGTTTTAACGGGGACGGACGCACGGGCCGTGCGTCCCTACACAGGGTTACTCGTCTCTAATCTCTAACTTCTAATCTCTAATTCGATAGCCACGTGGATATTTGCCATTCCCCACGTGGCTATTTTTTATTCTCCACGTGGAGGAGAAATGATTCCTCCGAAGTTTCATTTGATTTTTCCGAAGTTCCATTTGATTCCTCCGAAGTTTTATTTCTCGCCTACGTGGGGATTTTTCATTTGCCACGTGGCTATTTGAGAATTTCCACGTGGGGATCAGCTTTTTCTGCCGCAAAAGCGTATCGAGGATCAGAGATTCTGTTCTTAATGCACTAGTGAGTGGAATGTACGAAGGTGGCTAATTTTGCTCTCAGCAGTTATTTCAGTAGATTTGCGTTAGAATCGATTGGGCGCATCCACAAGACCTCGCCCCCTAAGTATGACTATTACCGATGAACTACAAAGGATTCCTATATACGCTACTTCTCTGTGGTAATTTGCCACTAGCCTATCAACTACAGGCGCAAGAGACCTTTAGCATACCCACCGAGCAGCATGCCATCGAGGTAACACTAGCAGCTGGCTCGCCCCTGCGCACTACAACGCTCCTCTCCTCTACACGACGTCTGAGCGAGGGCGATGAGTGGTTTGCGACCTACGGAGCGCATTTGCTGGGTCGTCCGAGTGCGGCTGCCGAGCTAGAGGAATATATCACGACAGATCCCATCTCCCGTCCCGCACAGATCGCGCGCATAGCTCGTGCTACACACTACCTATATAATAAGGAGTACAATCGTGCTCGCCATACGCTAGAGCAGGTGCGTGAGCGGACCTTGACACGTGAGGTGCGAAGCGAGTGGCAGGTCAAGATGGCCTATGCGCTCTTACTATCTGGTCGCTCTGTAGATCAGGTAGAGAGACTCTTTGAAATGACCATTGCGGATGGTGACTACTGGGGCGATGTGGCTAGACTCTATCTAGCACAGCTATACATAGCGCAAAATAGTCTAGACAAGGCTGAGCAAACGCTCCTCCCGATACAAGATCAAGGGGACCTGCAGTATGATGCTCGTTTAGGATTGGCTAAAATAGCGCTCTACCGGCAAAACTACCAGTCGGTGCTCACACACACCGAGGCTCTCGCTACGGCACGCCTCTCGGAGGAGCAGCGCACGGAGAGTCAAATCATAGAAGCAAATGCTTGGTATCGTCTTGAGGAGCCGGGCAAAGCAATCGAACGTCTGGCCCCGCTATCAGACCAGAATGCTAGTCTGCTTACTCCCGAAGATCAGCTCATCCTAGCGGCTGCCTACATGGAGACGGAGCGCACGGAGCAAGCAATACCGCATCTACTCCTAGCGACCCGTGGCGATGCGGAGACGAGTGGAGTCGCCAACCTCTACCTAGCACGTGCTCGTAGAGATATGGGTCTTTACTCCGAGGCCTTGGCTTCCTATCGAGTAGCGGCAGATAGAGCCGTAGCTCCCGCGATCCGTGAAGCTGCGATGTATGAGCAAGTATTGCTGATGCGCAGCAGAGCAAGTGGTTCGTTTGGTCAGGAGGTGAGGCTTTGCGAGGAGTTTCTCAATACATTCGCACAGTCGACACACCGTGAGGCTATGGAGCACTTTCTCATCGAGAGCTACTACCGCAGCCCTGACTACTTGACTAGTCTAGCCTCCATAGGACGTATCCAGAGACCTTCGCCAGTTATCGTGGAGGCGCAGTGCTATCTACTCAATCAGCTCACACAGCAAGCGCAGCAATCGGGAGACCTAGCCCTAGCACAACGCTATAACCAGCAAGCGCGGCAGCTTGCCACAAAGTCTGCCCACCAGACCGAGGCGGAACTACTAGGGGCGCAGCTCCTCTCTCAGCAGGGAGCTTACAGGCAAGCAGCACAAGTCCTCACTGCTATCCTCAATAAGCGCGCAGCCTCTAGCAAGCAGCTACAGATAGCTCGCTACCTACTGGGCTACAGTCAGATCAAGCAGAAGCAGTACAGTGCTGCCACGCAAACACTCACCATATTACTCCAAGAGGGTGCGCTCGAAAACACCCTACAAGCTGATGTTTATGCCCGCCTAGGCGATGCGCACTATATGCAGGGTCACTACACGCCTGCCGTACGCTACTACGAGGAGGCTTATAGGCTCGCTCCTGACAATCAGGCCTATGCGCTCTATATGCTGTCCGACATTGAGGGCCTCAAGAAGGACTACAAAGCGCAAATAGCCGCCCTCGACAAGTTAGTCGCTCGCCATCCGAACAGTCTCTACAAGCCCCGCGCTATGTACGATCAGGGACGAGCTATGGAGTTGTCGGGACAGCATGCGGAGGCTATCGGAGCTTTCACGCGCTTGGCGCAGGAATACCCACAGAGCGAGTATGGGCGCAAGGCTGCCCTGCAGTTGGCACTACTATATTATAATAGGAATGAGACGAGCCGAGCTATCGAGACTTACAAAGCGCTCCTAGCCGAGGCGCCTCAGAGTGGCGAGGCGAAGCAAGCGTACGAAGCGCTGAAGAGTATCTACATCGAGGAGGGACGCTCCACCGAGTTTGTCCAGTATGCTAATAGCATTGGCGGCAGCTACGCCATCAACGAGAGCGAAGCGATGAGCATCTCCTTCGAGACAGCCGAGCGTGCTTACCAGTCCCGACAGCCACAGGCAGAGCGCTTGCTCAAAGAGTATCTAGCTCTAAATCCGCAGGGAGCCTCTTCGCTCTTAGCACACTATTATCTAGCCGACATCTACGATCGTGCTGGTAAGGAGGCGGACGCTCTAGCACTCTATGAGCGCATCTACCCCAGTCGCAAGCAACTGTCGCAGGAGCTACACATTGGTTTGCTTCAGAAGATGTCTGCGATACGCATACATCAGCGAGCCTATGCTCAGGCATTGCCCTTACAGCAAGAGCTTCTCACACTACCACTAGAGCCTGCAAGCTATCAGACGACACTGCTCTCAGCCACTGAGAGTGCGCTACAAGCGGGACAGTATGAGTGGGTCATCAAGGTCGTGACACCTCAGCTAGACAAGGCTAAGGATTGGAGCCAAGAGCAACTAGATCTCTTGACTTGTCGCCTAGCGACCAGCTACTTAAAGACCGGACGGGGTAACCAGGTTGAGTCTCTATTGAAGCCGCTTGTTGCCCGCATAGAGACCTACGCAGGCACCCAGGGGACGCTCCTATTGGCGCAATACTACGTCTCCAATAAGCTCCAGCAGAGCTACTCGAAGCAGCTACTCGATAAGTTGGTCAACGAAGCCTACCCAGACCCCGAGCTATCTGCCGAGACGATCATAACGCTCTCCGACTGGTACCTCGCCAAGGGAGACCCCGACACGGCAAGACTATACCTCGAGAGCCTGCTCAAGAACTACACCGACGAGAGCTCGCCGATACGTCAGCGTGCTGCCGAAAAGCTTGCACAGCTTCGCCAGAGCACCGCTCGCTAATATCCCTCTACCCTACTATTCCAACGATTAAGTCTACAAGCGATGAAACGACTATATAGTCTCCTCCTAATTCTGCTCAGCACACTACTCCCAGCTTTAGCTCAAAACACCAAAACATTGGCCGAGCGTGACACGATCAGCCGTGAGGTTACCGTGGTGAGCGACAAGGTGAGACAGATCGATGACACCAATCCTATCTTTACCCCTATACCTCTGACGAAGCCTCAGGTAGAGCGCTACAATCCAGCCACACCTCGCTCCACGAGAGACTTCACGCCGACCCTCTCGCCAGCACCGACGCCTCAGCTGTCGGGCTTTGCCCGTGAGGTGCCTCAGTCTTACAATGGCATTATGGCTCGCCTCTTCGGAGGCTATGCGCCTGCCTTCGGTGGGGATCTGGCGGGTCAGTGGCACTTCGGGAGCCAGCACAACGTTCTCTCCCTCGATCTGACGCATCGATCGGAACTTTTCTCGCTCAGCAAGAACTGGCCCAACCGCTCTGTGCATGGGCCGATTGATGAGTCCGATGTGGACTATCACTACCTCAAGGAAGTCCCCGACCAGACGAATATGTACCGCCACGCTACAGAGGGAGTCCTAGGCTACAGCTACCACTGGCGAGAGAGTATGATCAAGCTGCAGGGAGGCATACGCAGCCACATCTTTGCGCATACGCCTACGCAGCAGAGGATGGAGCTAGGCACGATACCCCTACTAGACCGCACCCGCTGGCAAGACGCGCTGCGCGAGTACAGTCTGACGGGACGCATAGACAACCTACAGGTCCAGAACTGGTCTTTCGACCTTGGTGCGCGCTATGCTTTCCTATCCCACTCGCTGCCCAGTCCAGCCCAAAAGGATCTCATCGCTAACGAGTACATGCACGTGATCGATGCTGATGGAGCCACCGCTGTGCAGCTCTCTGACGACTGGTCTCTAGGACTAGGCGCCGATATGCGTATCCGCACAGGCCAGCCGTCACAGCTCTTCCTCCTAGGAGCGCACCCACAGTTCCGCTATCGTGGGTTCGTTAACTTTGCCGATCTAGACTTTTCAGGCGGTGTGGGCGTGGACTTTGCCAACCAAGAGGTGCTAGTTTATCCAGAGGTTCGTCTATCGCTCTCTGACCAGAGAAGCTGGGAGTGGTACCTGCAGGCGTCAGGCGGACTACAGGATGTCAACCTCTTTGACTATCTAGCCCGCATACCAGGCATCATGCTCGACGCACTACCTAGACCCGAGCGTCAGCAGCTAGGCTCTCGCACAGGAGTCAAGCTCCAGCTTGGCTCAGGCACTTACGAACTGTACGGCGGATACGATCACTACGCCCGCACTTACGGCTTCAACCTCCTACCCTACTACGCTGGCGAAGAGCTTTACTGCTCGTGGCTACAGTCGCAGCGCAATGAGTACACGAAGCTCGACATCTTCTACGCTGGTATAGACCTCTCTACCGTCATCGCAAAGGCATGTGAGTTAAGCCTCGGAGCACAGTTTAATCGTCTTGCCAACTACTCTTTCCGCGTCCCCAAGCCTTACTTTCAGAGCTATGCTAAGTTGGCCGTTCGTCCTATGCGTCGCCTAGATCTTCGTGGTGTGGTCTACTACGAAACTAGTATTTCTCCCAAGATACTTCACCCCGCTCAGGCTCCCGACACAAGGCTTCTAGAGGGCGCAGCTTGGGCTTCGCTCACGAGGTTTACTGCTGAGGTGACAGCGCAGTATCGCTTGACGAAGATGTGGACGCTTTTTGCCACCTTCGACAGTCAGTACTATGGACTAGGCGCTTACAATATGAAGCAACCCTACAGTGGGCGCATCGGGGTACAGTTTAACTGGTCCGCATTATAATAAGGAGTCCTATGATAGATCAAGCAAAGAGTGGTGGCTATAAGTTCCTCGCCATCAAAGACCGTGACTGTCTGCTCGGGAGCAATGGGCAGATAGCGCTAGAGGACCGCGAAGCTCTCCTAGAGGTGCAGGAGGAGTATGCCCTGCGTGTGGCGGTCGCCAGCGAAGCTCCTATGACTAGTCTCCTGAATATCTCGGAGCAGCTGCAGCTACCACGCAACAGTGGCTACATCATCTCCCATCTAGGCGCACGCATTCACAACTGTCGCACGGGTCGTGAGCTAGCCTCTCGTCCTCTCCGTGCAGAGCAGCTCACGCATCTCTATGAGCTGGTCGATAGCGACTACACACTTGCACTCATAGGCGAGAAAGCACTCTACGCTACGAAGACCCATCAGCCACGTATCCTCCAGCTAGCCAAGCTCTGGAGCATGCCAATCCTAGACTTGACCAAGGCAGATGAGCCCTTCAAAGCTCCCGCCGAGCCAATCTTTAGAGCCCTCATCTTAGCTAGACAAGATCGCCTGGCTAAGCTGAGTGACCAGCTCAACGCAGGACAAGGTTTGACCGCCACCCTCTACGATGAGCCGATGAATGAGCTCTCGATCGTAGCCTCTGGCGTCAGCCTGCGAGGAGCGCTCGACTTTATCCTCGACCGACTAGACCTCAACCAGCAAAACATCATCGCCGTCGGCACTACCCTAGAGGATGTCGCCATGGTACAGCGTGCTGGACTAGGCGTAGCTATGGCAAACGCTCCCGAGCCACTCAAGAGCTGCGCCGACTACATCACCACCTCTTGCGATGCTGCGGGCTTAGCCCACATGATCACCAAGCAGATCAAGCTGCGCTACGACGGAGTCCCCTTTGATCCAGAAGATGCCAACGAGATCATGCCCAACACGCTCATGGGTACGCTCGGTATGCGCTGCACAGAGATAGCCCGTGGCTATGTCACGGGTACGATGCCCGTGGACAATCGCACGAGACAACCGATGGGTATACTGCACGGAGGAGCTTCGCTAGCCTTTGCCGAGACCCTCGCGGGACTAGGATCAGTAGCCATAGCTAACGAAGGCGAGATACAAGTCGGCATGCAGGTGAGTGGCTACCACGTCTCTTCGACAGTCGTCGGAGACACTGTGCGCGGCGTCGCTACGATACTTCACAAGGGGCGCAGCACGCATGTCTGGAACGTAGACATCTACTCCACCCAGAGTGGCAAGCTCATCTGCACTTGCCGTGTCATCAACAGTATCATCAAGCAGCGCTAAGCATCGGCACACGCTATGAGCCAACTCCTAGAGCGATTTCTCCGCTACGCAAAGATTCACACCACCTCCGATCCGAATAGTCCGACGAAGCCCTCGACCCCTTGTCAATGGGACTTGCTCCAGATGCTTCACTCCGAACTAAAGGAGCTGCAGATACCCTCCACTTGCTACGATGCAGGCTATCTGATAGCGCAAATCCCCGCCAGCGCTGGCTACGAAGAGGTGCCACGCATCGCGCTCCTCGCTCATGTAGACACCTCGCCCGAAGCTCCTGGCGAAAAGGTCTCACCCTGTCTCCACCCCAACTACGACGGCAAGCCGATACAGCTCAAGGGCAGCATACTAAGTCCCAGCGACTACCCCGACCTGCTGCGCTATGTGGGGCATACGCTCATCACGAGCGACGGGACGACACTCCTCGGAGCCGACGACAAGGCAGGCGTCGCCATCTTGATGACTCTTGCTGCGGAGCTCCAGAGCAAGCCCGAGCTAGCGCACGGACCTATCGCACTAGCCTTCACGACAGACGAAGAGGTCGGGCGAGGACTAGAGACCTTTGACGAGAGCCAGCTTCAGGCGACCTATGCCTACACCATCGACGGAGGACTCGAGGGCGAGTTTGAGTACGAATGCTTTCACGCAGCCTCTGCACGCATCACCGCTACAGGACACAACGTCCACCCAGGCAGTGCCTACCACACGATGCGGCATGCCCTCCAGTCGCTCATCAAGCTCGACTACAGACTAGGTTACACGAGCGAGCGACCCGAGGTGACCCAGGGACGGGAAGGCTTCCTGCACCTATGCCACATGTCGGGCGATGTCTCGTCCGCAACCGCTGAGTACATCATCCGCGACCACGACCGCCAGCTCCTAGAGCAACGCATAGCCCGCATCCAAGAGGTGGCTCAGCAGATCAACGAAGAGCCACACGCCACACAGCTAGCTGTCGAAGTCTCTTACCAGTACCGCAACATGTACGACTACATCGCTCCGCACCCAGAGGTCATCGAGCACGCTATCGCAGCCTACGAGGCGGTCGGTGTCAAGCCGATCATCCAGCCGATACGTGGAGGCACAGACGGGGCGGTTCTCTCGGAGCGAGGCATCCCCTGCCCCAACATCTTCACCAGTGGGGGCAACTTCCACTCCATCCACGAGTACTGCTCGCTCGATGCCATGGAGCGCTGCCTCTCCATCGTGACGCAGCTAGTCCGTCGCTACGCCGCATCGGGAGCTCTAGACTAAAAGCCAACCCCAACACATTAAATATGTAGCTCGCTAGTAGGTCTCCCCTCCTACCAGCGGGCTACATCTCTTTTTAGCGGCCTCTTACTACAAAAGGACGCTGTCAAAGCACCTTCATATCGCACTGAATTCATGACAGATACGAGTTCCAAAAGTTATTCCCCTCTTGGAACTTTTTAGTTCCAAGGCAGGAACTTTTCGGTTCCAAGGGAGGAACTTTTCGGTTCCAAGGGAGGAACTTTTCGGTTCCAGCGGAGGAACTTTTCAGTTCCAGCGGAGGAACTTTTCAGTTCCGACGGAGGAACCACTTGTCAGTCAGAGGTAGTTCTCTTTGTTTTCGTATCTTTGTGCCACAGGGAGGCCGATTTCTTCAGCTTGGTGACGATAATCATCTGCTGTAAGTTGCCTCCCTTTACTATTGGTCTCTTAGATACCGCAGATATATACACTAACTAAGTTAGAATACTATGAATAAGCGAATTTGTTATCTCCTCGCACTAGTCTTATCGACTTGTGTAGGATTAGTCGGCTGTTATCGAGAGTGTCCCGATGATGGCGGAGATCCCAATAAAGAGGATTCGATCCAGATAGGCGAATACAAGCCCATCTATGAGCTAGATGCTCACGGCAATCTGAAGTACCTGCCAATTCCCTCCGTCGACTTTACAGCGGGTGAGCTAGCCCTCAAGAAGTGGGAGGCAGCCCACGGAGCCGTACTACAAACGGAGAAAATATCCGAGTTCAAAGACAGAAAAGTCAAGAGCTACGTCTTCAACACGCAGGACAAGAGTGGCAAGCAACCACTACGCATCTACCTCGTCGGAGATGCAGGTCAGGGCAAACTACAGGTATCAACCCTACTCCTAGACAGAAATCTTGTCTACACCAAAGATGGCACCATCAGGCAAGAGTTCGACATGATGACCATCAATGATGGCTTTGAGGCACTAGACGACAGCTCCAGCAAGTCGCCTATGTACCGCAAGGGTAATCTTGTCTTGGGTGTCTCTCTAGCTGATACCCCAGGCTTTGCGCAGCTCTCATTCATTCCGATGCCAGGGTCGGTCGCTACGGGCAACTTTAACAAGAGTCTCAAGGACTTCCCCTTCGCCAGCAAGAAAGCTGAGGAGACCTCTCTAGATGAGATTCGCAAGTATGAGGCTGCTCTAGGACTCAGACAGGAGAAGGCGCAGAGTGACCCCAAGCGTGCTAACTTCATCACGAAGGACAAGCAGAAAGGCAACTTCGACCTAGTCGCTTACTACCCACAGGGCTACACGTCCAATGGTGACACCTACAAGCCTGGTATCCTGGCACTCAGCTATGCGCTCACCATCGACATGCTTGAGAGCAATCCCGATGTAGCCGAGTGGTTTGTACGCAACGGCTTTAGCAAGCCTAAAAAATCAGATATTAGCGACAAGACCTTCACCAGCGAAAACGACTACTACACGCTCCTCATCATGGAGGGTGGTCAGGGTATCGCCTTTAGCTTCTCTGCTAAGGAGGAGGCTCCCACACCCAATCCCGCAGAGGACACCAGCATCTTCCCCTCCTACAACTTTGGTGAGAAGTTTAACCCCGCCGATGTACCCACCCCAGGGACACCCGCAGGCTCTATCTACACCAGTGAGATAGCTAAGGGAGAGAATGTCTCCTACAACGCTCCCGGAAAGGACGACAAAGGCAATATTGACTACAGCTCTGCCAATCTACAGATCTTGATGAAAGATCCCATTAAGGATAAAACTGCCGCCATCAATGGCTATTACTACTACCCCTCCTACGAAGCTACAGAGGCTACTATGCACGTTTATGATAATGGAGCACTAGCCATCAACCACGCCAAGAAGTTTAAGACGGGCATTGATAAGGAGCTTAAAGCTGCCCTCGAGAAGGGAGGCTATCAGTACACTGGCACGGAAAAGAGCGACTCAGGCGATGAGTACTGGTTCTACTACAACGCTAAGCACAAGGTTTCCCTCCATGTAGTTAAGTACAATAGCCTGAGCCTTCTCATCGCTAGCTTCTGGCCTGGCGATGAGTACAAGCCTAAAGCTGGCAAGCAGATCCGTCTGAACACACGCTACTTACGCCGCTAAGCAGGAGGAGTCTGTCGCCCCTGTGCGACACTCCCAGTGCCCAAAACAGAGCAAGAGCCTACTCGCTAACCAGCGGGCAGGCTCTTATTCTATAAATCTAAAGCTCCGTTTTAGCTTTTGGGCTGCGGGACTAAGATGGGCAGTTGCTGCTTTTGGATCGTAATCTCGATGCGACGGCCCAGGTCGATAAGCTCACCATCGACCTGCGCATAGTCCTCCTTCTCACGCTCTATGATGAGATGATCCGTACGATAAATATCGATAGAGGCACTCTCATCCACACGCTTCGTAAAGAGACTGATAGCCACTTTAGGAGCTTTCAATAAAGACATATCCCTAATGACAACCACGTCAAAGAGTCCGTCATCGAGCTCGGCATCGGGCGCTATGATCGCATTGTTGCCATACTGATCCGCATTAGCGCAAGTCACGAGAAAGGCTTTCTGCTCGATCACCTCACCATTGAGATGTAGGCGATAGAGCGAGGACTTGTGCTTGATAAACTGATCGACCGTCGAGAGGACGTATGAGAGCGGCCCCCTAAAGTTCTTCTGATCATAGCTAGCAGTCACTTGCGCATCAAAGCCCACGCCGAAAGTCACGAAAAAGGGCACCCCATCAGCCTCGCAGCAATCGATCCGCTTGACATACCCTCGGCGAATAACCTCTAGGGCAGCTTCAGGATCTAGCGGTATGTCTAGTGAGCGCGCCAGTCCATTGCCCGACCCCATCGGGACGATGCCGAGAGACATATCTGTAGTTCGCACCGCATCGGCTACCTCATTGATCGTACCATCTCCACCGATAGCTATAACCGTGTCAAACCCTTGACCAGCTATATCCTTGATGATTCGATCGGCATGTCCCTCTCCATTGGTATAGACGAAGTATAGCTCACTGCCATTGTCCGAGAGCATATTAAATGCTAGCTCAGGCAGATTCGTCTTTCTAGACGTACCAGAGATAGGATTGATGATGACGAGATACTTCTTTTGAGAGCTTAGCATACGACCAGATCTCTAGTGGTGGAAGGCGAGCATACGCTCACGAGCATACGACTCGTAGGGCGTGCCTGGACGACCATAATTGCAAAAAGGTACAATGCTAATGCCGCCTCGTGGCGAGAAGTCGCCCGTCACCTCGATATACTTCGGGTCCATCAGACGGATCAGGTCGTCCATGATGATGTTCACACAATCCTCATGAAAGGCACCATGCGAGCGAAAGCTAAAGAGATAAAGCTTGAGGCTCTTGCTCTCAACCATACGCACGTCTGGGACATACTCTATATATATGGTAGCGAAGTCAGGCTGCCCCGTGATGGGACAAAGCGCTGTAAACTCAGGGCACTCGAAGCGTACGCGATAGTCTCGATCTTGATGCTTATTCTCAAAAGCCTCCAGCACACTCGGATCGTAGTCCTGTGCGTAGACTGTGCGCTTATTGCCTAGGAGGGAGAGCCCCTCGACAGCTTTGTCACGAGCTCCTGAGGAAGATATAGTTTCTTTCATATTACAGATTTAGGATATTGTACTAGTGCTACTAAGCCTCTAGTAGCACTAGTATCTATAGCATTAGAGTAGGTGTGAAGCCAGCTCACTGAGTTCGCTGCGCTCACCCTTGATCAGGTTGACGTGTGCGAAAAGCGTCTCGCCACGCATCTTATCGATCATGTAGGCCAGACCATTGCTCTGGCTGTCTAGATAAAGCGAATCGATCTGCTCCACGTCACCGCAGAAGATCATCTTCGTTCCCTCACCGGCACGTGTGATGATCGTTTTGACCTCGTTCGGGGTTAGATTTTGCGCCTCGTCGACGATCACGATAGCGTCCGCCAGACTACGACCACGCAGATAGGCTAGAGCCTCGATGATGAGCTTATTGTCCTGCTGTAGCTTCTCCAGCTCAGCCTGCTGCTTGCCGCCCTTAAATTGCGACTTGATCACATTCAGATTGTCAAAGAGGGGCTGCATATAGGGACGTATCTTCTCCTGCTCCGTACCTGGCAGAGCACCGAGGTCCTTATTTGAGAGAGCCACAATAGGACGCGCCAGCATGATCTGCCCATAGCGGTCAGCTTGGTCTAGAGCTGCGGCGAGTGCTAGGAGCGTCTTACCTGTACCGGCCTTGCCCGAGAGTGCTACGAGGAGCACGTTGGGATCCATCAGCACGTCGAAGGCAAAAGCTTGCTCCGCATTTCTAGGCGTGATGCCCATGTGGGTGTACTTATCGACCCGTCGCACCATCGCCTCAAAGGGGTTGTAACGCGCCAGCACACTGCTTTGGTCACTCTTGAGGACGAAGCACTCATTAGGGAGTATCTTGCTACCAAACTCAAACTCATCAAGTGGGACTCCCTGCTCATTGTTATAGAGACGATTGATAAGCTCTGCATCGATCCCCTCGAAGACTGGCTGAGCCTCCTCAAAGAGGTCGAAGGTCTGCACCTTATCGTTGAAGTAATCCTCGACAGGGATGCCGAGCGACTTAGCCTTCATACGGAGGTTGATGTCCTTGCTCACGAGGATCGTCTGCTCTCCTTCGTTTGCCTCAGCAATGTGTAGCGTAGCGCTCATGATCTTATGGTCTGGGATGTTTTCCCCAAAGGCGTGCGCCACACGCTCATGAGGCTTATTGCCTAGATAGACGTAGAGGCGTCCTCTCCCCTCTCCTAGGTCAGCGCCATGCTCGAAGAAGTCAGCATCCGTCAGCTCATCAAGCCTGCGAACGAAAGCACGTGCGTTGAAGTTGATCTGATCGGAGCCTTTCTTAAACTTGTCCAGCTCCTCGAGCACCACGATGGGGATATAGATGTCGTTGTCCTCAAACTTGTCGATGCACTCAAAGTCGTGCAGGATGACGTTGGTGTCTAGGACAAAGTTCTTACTGTGTGATACACTTGTAGCCTTACTCTTAGCACTGGAGCGGGGCGCTTTCTTCGATTGACTCTTGTTGGAGGTTTCCTTTCTCTCTGTAGTAGCAGAGGAGGTCTTCTTTTGAGCTGTTGGCATATTAGTCTGTTTTTCTAGTTCATATTCGCAAGCTTGTTCCTTGCTCGTCCCAAAGTTAGCTATTTTGCGCCAAACGGCCAGCATCTATCTACGACCTTTATGGCAGAGCCGTGGCACTTAGCTAATATATTTCAAGCTAGATGCGTGTCCGTTGCCCGATTTTTATTACCTTAGCGACCGAATACCATTTCCGAGTAGTTTCTAGCAATACATGATTTCGACCCAATACAATGCGATGATCACCGCCGTAGGTGCTTACCTACCGGAGGATCGACTGACTAATGCCGACCTAGAGAAGATGGTCGACACCACCGACGAGTGGATTATGACACGTGTAGGCATCAAGGAGCGCCGCATACTCAAGGACAAGAGCCTCGGTGCATCCTACCTCGCTATCCAAGCTGTTCGCCAGATGTTGGAGCGATGGGATATAGACCCACTTACCGTAGAGGGTGTCATACTAGCGACGAATACGGCCGACTATCACTTCCCATCGACCTCTTCGATCGTAGCCTTTGAGACTGGGTGTCGGCACGCTTTTACCTTTGACATAAACTCGGCCTGTCCTAGCTGGCTCTACGCTCTAGAGACGGGCGCCAACTTCATCCGCTCAGGGCAGTACAAGCGACTGATCGTGGTAGCTACTGAGAAGATGTCCGCAGCGATCGACTACACCGACCGCCAGACGAGTCCGCTCTTTGGCGATGGCTCGGGCTGTGTCTTGCTGGAGCGTACGGAAGACACTTCGCTAGGCGTGCAGGATGCCCTCTTTAAGACCGACGGCAATGGACGCTCGCACCTGATCATGAAGTCGGGCGGATCGGCTAGTCCTGCCACAGCGGAGACAGTCGCACGGCGTGAGCACTTTGTCTATCAGGAGGGGCAGCATGTCTTTAAGAATGCAGTCCTCGACATGGCTCGTGTGAGCCGTGAGGTGATGAAGCGCAACCATCTGACCAACGATGATGTCGCTTGGGTCGTACCTCACCAAGCTAATATGCGTATCATCCAGGCGGTCTCGGAGTACACCGGAGTGCCGATGGATAAGGTGATGGTGACCATTCAGAAGTATGGCAACATTTCCTCTGCAACGATACCTATTTGCCTCTGGGAGTATGAGCCTAAGCTCAAGAAGGGCGACAAGCTCATCCTAAGCTCCTTCGGTGCAGGGTACACGTGGGGAGCAGTCTATTTAGTTTGGGGCTATGACGGAGCTACAGCACCTCGCCGGTAAGTCCTTGCCAGAGGGCTACAAGAGCGGCTTCGTGAGTATCGTCGGCAACCCCAATGTGGGTAAGTCGACGCTGATGAACTACCTGGTCGGAGAGCGCATCTCGATCATCACGAGCAAGGCACAGACGACGCGGCACCGCATCCTAGGCATCGTCAATAGCGACCACATGCAGGTGGTCTACAGCGATACGCCCGGTGTGCTACAGCCTAGCTACAAGCTGCAGGAACGCATGCGTGCTTACTCGGAACAGGCTCTAGAGGATGCCGACCTGCTGCTCTACGTCACCGACACGATGGAGGAGCGAGACAAGCATCACGACTTCGTGGAGCGTGTACAGCGACTCTCCTGCCCGATCATTGTTGTCATTAATAAGGTAGATCTGACTGACCAGAAGCATCTGGAGGAGCTAGTCGACTACTGGCACAGCATCATTCCACAGGCGGAGATTATCCCTGTGTCGGCATTGAGGCAGTTTAACCTAGCTCCGCTCAAGAAGCGCATCGAGGAGCTACTCCCTGTGTCGCCGCCTTACTTCGAGCAGGATGCTCTGACCGATCGGCCAGCACGCTTCTTCGTCTCAGAGATCATCCGCGAGAAGGCGCTCCAGTACTATCACCAGGAGGTGCCGTACGCTGTGGAGGTAGTCGTAGAGGAGTTTGTCGAGAGTCCCGACCGGATCGACATGCGCTGCGTGATCCTCGTAGAGCGTGAGTCGCAAAAGGGAATCATCATCGGGCACAAAGGCTCAGCCATCAAGCGCCTAGGCACCTCGGCACGAAAAGATCTAGAGCGATTCTTTGACAAGCATATCCACCTGACACTATTGGTTCGTGTGGATAAGGATTGGCGTCAGAGCGATCAAGCATTGACACAGTTCGGCTATGACATCTAGCCGATGAGCTGCTTTTGACGCACCTATTTACATACTAAGCAGACTGACATAGTCTATAAGAGACATCAAGCTATGAGTAATCTAGTAGCCATCGTAGGACGCCCCAATGTGGGCAAGAGTACCCTCTTCAATCGTCTGACCCGCTCCCGCCAAGCGATCGTCACAGAGGAGGCGGGTACGACACGTGACCGACAGTACGGTCACGTCACTTGGTGCGAGCGTACCTTTTCGATTGTAGACACAGGCGGATGGGTCTTGCGCAGCGATGATGTCTTCGAGGAGGAGATCAATAAGCAGGTGCGCATAGCGGTCGAAGAGGCTGACCTGATACTCTTTGTCGTGGATATACTCAACGGCGTAACCGATCTAGACGACGAGATAGCTCTGATGCTCCGACAGACCAACAAGCCTGTCATACTGGTTGCCAATAAGGCGGACAACTTCACCCAGCACAACGATGCAGCGGAGTTTTACTCCCTAGGCATCGGCGACCCCTACCCTATCTCTGCGATCAACGGCTCCTCGACGGGCGATCTCCTAGACCATATCTTAGAGCTACTCCCTAAGGAGGGCAATCATGAGCCTCTCCTTGAGCTGCCTCGCTTTGCGATCGTGGGCAGACCAAATGCGGGTAAGTCTTCACTCCTTAACGCTCTCATCGGTGAGGAGCGCAACATCGTCACTGACCGCTCTGGCACGACGCGTGACAGCATTTTTGCTGAGTACGACAAGTTCAACCAGCACTTCTACCTCGTTGATACAGCGGGCATCCGCAAGAAGGGCAAGGTCAACGAAGACCTCGAGTATTACTCGGTGATCCGTGCTATCCGTGCTATCGAAAACGCTGATGTATGCATCATGCTGATCGATGCTACGAGAGGTATAGAGGCTCAGGACGCCAACATCTTTCGGGTGATCCAGCGCAACAACAAGGGGCTTGTCGTTTGCGTCAATAAGTGGGATCTCGTCGAGGACAAGAGCATGCCCGTGCAGCGCACTATGGAGGAGGCGATCCGTGCGCGGTTTGCGCCCTTTACCGACTTCCCTATTATCTTCATCTCAGCACTCAATAAGCAGCGCATCCTGAAGGTGATCGAGACGGCGCAGCATGTATACGATATGCGCTCGACCCGCATCCCGACACACCAGCTCAACCAAGTACTACTGCCTCTGATCGAGAAGACTCCTCCACCCTCTATCAAGGGTAAGTACATCAAGATCAAATTCGTACAGCAGCTCCCCACGGCGGTCCCGTCTTTTGCTTTTTATGCGAACCTGCCCCAATGGGTACGCGAGCCGTACAAGCGTTTTCTCGAAAATCAAATCCGCAAGAACTGGGACTTCTGCGGTACTCCGATCAACATCTTCCTCAGAGAGAAGTAACCCTCCTCTTGACCACCTACTACAAATATGGAGCAAGTAATAACTGCGTCAGATCATATTAAAAGATATCTCATCATCCCTTCTGGAGGGTCAGGCGTCCGTATGGGTGCTGAACTACCCAAGCAATACATCCGACTAGGAGGCAAAACAATCCTTCAGCACACCATAGAGGCTCTAGCGAAGCATGTGGACTACATCGTCCTCGGCATATCTTACGACTACCGTATCATCGTTGAGGACATGCTCCAAACGATGGGTCTTGCCGATCGTGTCCATCTGACTGTCGCTGGCAGAAGACGATTTGATACCGTCCAGAGAGCTCTGCGTGTCGTTCCTGACGGAGTACTCGTTGGTATACACGATGCGGTACGACCTTTTGTCTCTAGAGCGGTCGTGGACAAGTGCTACGAGGAGGCGCAGCGAGTGGGAGCAGCTGTCCCTGTCCTAGAACTCACAGAGAGCTTGCGCTATCTACCCGAAGATGGCAAACAGCCTTCGCAAGCTGTAGATCGCAGCATCTACCGCTTAGTGCGTACGCCACAGGTCTTCTGGTCCGAGCGCATCAAGGCGGCTTACCAGCAGCCCTTTCAGGAGAGCTTTACCGACGACTGCTCTGTCTATGATCAGCTTTACAGCGATCTTGCCTTAGTACCTGACACTACGGAGAATATCAAGATCACAACGCCTGATCAGCTCTACTGGGGTGAGCATCTCCTGTCTATATCCCGTCAGGAGCGCCTACGCCTCACCAAGAAACTCCTTTCGAGTAGATAGACTGTCCCCTGCCCATACTGCTATGAGCTTCTTGACCACCCCCTTAGCAGATCTTCCTGGACTGGGAACCAAGCGGGCTCAGCTAATAGCCGAAGAGCTTGATCTACACACCTATCGGGATCTGCTCTACTACATTCCCTACCGCTACGCCGATCGTCGGGTCATCTATCCCATAGGCTCGCTCATGCCCTCTATGTCGGAGGTGCAGGTCGAGGGAATCTTACAACCCTTTAGCGCACCCTCTTTGGGGCGCAAGAGCAGCCTCTCCGCACGCCTTATGGACGACACAGGAGAGTTGCTATTAGTCTGGTTCAAAGGGCACAACTACATACAGCGATCACTCACGCCTGGGTGCAAATATATCGTCTACGGCAAGCTGCAGCTCTTCAACAATCAGCTTCAAATCACACACCCTGAGATCAAGCCTGCAGACAAGCCCAACCCATCCGTCGGTGGGTACCAACCGATCTACCGGACTACAGAGCGACTCAAGCGCTCCCGCATCGATTCCGCTTTCTTAGGGCGCTACATCGACCAGCTCCTCCAGAGCCCTTACTTCTCCATCCCCGAGACGCTCTCCGAGCCACTCATAGCGCACCGTCATCTAGCACCCCTACAGACTGCTATCAGATGGGTTCATCATCCTCAGAGTGTCGAGCAGGCACAGGTAGCTAAGTTCAGACTTAAGTACGACGAACTCTTTTACCTCAACCTCTACCTGCGTCGCCTAGCCGTCATGCAGCGGATGCGCTACGAAGGCTACCGCTTAGATCAGGTGGGCAAGCTCTTCAACGGCCTATACTACGCACTACCCTACGACCTCACGGGAGCGCAAAAGCGAGTCCTCCGTGAGATACGTCGGGACACCAACTCAGGAGCACAGATGAATCGTCTCATACAGGGAGACGTGGGCAGTGGCAAGACCCTCGTTGCACTCTTTGCCATGCTCCTAGCCGTAGACAATGGCTACCAAGCCTGCATGCTCGCCCCGACGGAGATCCTAGCGCAGCAGCACTACGAGACCATCTCCGAGTTCGTCGAGGGGCTGGATCTCTCCATAGCACTTCTCACGGGGAGCAGCAAGACGAGAGAGCGACGTGAGACCCTGTCCGCCCTAGCCGATGGCAGCCTTTCCATCTTGATCGGCACGCACGCTATATTAGAGGAGCGGGTCACCTTCCGCAAGCTCGGCATGGCCGTCATCGACGAGCAGCACCGCTTTGGCGTAGCCCAGCGCTCCAAGCTCTGGGGCAAGAACGTGCTGACCCTTCCCCACATCCTCGTCATGAGTGCCACCCCGATACCCCGCACCCTAGCCATGACTATGTATGGTGACCTCGATGTCTCGGTGATAGACGAGATGCCCCCTGGGCGCAAACCGATCACAACCGTCCAGATAGCAGAAAAGAAGAAAGAAACACTCTACAACCTCATCAACGAAACAATCAATCGTGGACAGCAGATCTACGTTGTCTTCCCTATGATCGAAGGAACGGAGGAGTCTGACTTTGCCAATCTAGAGGTGGGCTACAAGGAGTACGTAGAGCGCTTTGGCGAAGAGCGAGTCGTCTACGTTCACGGACGACTCAGCGCTGAGGACAAGGCGGAGCAGATGGAGCGCTTTGCCTCGGGTGAGGTGCCGATACTCCTTGCCACGACGGTCATAGAGGTGGGCGTCAACGTGCCAAACGCTACGGTTATGGTGATCAACGATGCACAGCGCTTCGGACTGGCACAGCTACATCAGCTGCGGGGGCGTGTGGGGCGTGGTGGCGACAAGAGCTACTGTATCCTCGTCACGCCCGACGACCTGCAGGGCGATGCCAAGCAACGCATCGACACGATGGTTGCCACGCAAGACGGCTTCAAAATTGCTGAGGAGGATATGCGCCTGCGAGGCTTCGGACAGATGGAGGGGACACGGCAGAGCGGTACTCTAGCGGGCATCAGCATAGCCGACCCCGTGGCCGACTACAACCTCCTCGCCCTCACGCGAGTAGACGTCAACTATCTCCTCGACTACAGTCCGCTCCTCGACAAACCCGACACAGAGCTCTACCGCATCAACCTCGAGCGCATCCACCCCAACGCCCACCACTGGGGACAAATCAGCTAACTCAGTCCCCACGACGTCTGCCCATACATTTTGTTGTTCGTTTTGTCGTTGAAAGTTGGGCGAGCTTACTCGTCATTTTCGATGCTTTCCAAAATATCCACGGAGATATTTCGAAATAGCTCGCTGGGAAATGAAAATTCTTCAGCTAACTAATTACAAATTCTTCGGAAGAATGAAATGATACTTCGGAAGAATCAAATGATAAGTCCGAAGAGTTTTTTCTTTGCTCGGGAGGAAATAAAAAATCCCCCACGAAGGAGGACCTAAGTTCCTACGAGAGGCGTAATAAATGCTTCTCAATCACGCCGCAAGTCCAACGTTTATCAGACAACTACTGCAAATAAAAGCGTGAGCGTGCTGACTGTACTTAGTCAACACGCTCATGCTTGATTGTAGTATGAATATGAAGGGGTGATACCCCCTACACTATTGATTTATCAGTGCTTTATCGCAACTTCTTATTCAAAGGGGAAGGTCTTGATGAGCTCCTCAGCCTTGTTCATCTGCTCGTACATGACGACGTCATCCTCGACACGAGGACATACCTTGCGGAAGCTAGCGAGGAAGCCCTCGAGACGCTCCGAGGTCTTCATAGGACGACGGAACTCGATCGCCTGAGCTGCATTGAGTAGCTCGATACCGAAGAGACGATAGAGGTTGGCGATGAGTGGCATAAGCTTCGTCGCTGCGTTAGCACCCATAGAGACGTGATCCTCCTGGCCATTGCTGGAGACGATGCTGTCGCTAGCTGCTGAGTGGCAGTACATCTTGTTCTGGCTAACCATAGCGGCTGCTGCATACTGCGGGATCATGAAGCCACTGTTGAGTCCAGGGTTGGCAACGAGGAACTCAGGCAGGTCGCGTAGACCGAGAATGAGCTGAGCGACACGACGCTCTGAGATATTGCCTAGCTCAGCGAGTGCTATAGCGAGGAAGTCGTAGACGATCGCTAGAGGCTGGCCATGGAAGTTACCACCTGATACAACCATATCGTCATCGGGGAAGACGGTGGGATTGTCCGTAACAGAGTTGATCTCAGTCTCGACGACACTGCGCACGTAAGCGATGGCGTCACGCGAAGCTCCGTGTACCTGGGGCACACAGCGGAAGCTGTATGGATCCTGTACCTGGGGCTTAGGCTTAGCAATCATCTCGCTACCCTTGAGTAGCTCACGCATGTGGGCTGCGACCTGTATCTGTCCCTGGTGTGGACGTATCTGGTGCAGACGATCATCGTAGGGAGCGTCTAGTCCAGCGAATGCCTCTAGAGAGAGTGCTGCACACCAGTCGGCAGCTAGCTTGAGGCGCTCTGCCTGTATGAGGGCGTAGACACCGTGTGAGCTCATGAACTGAGTACCATTGAGCAGGGCTAGACCCTCTTTGCTCTTGAGCTTGATAGGCTTCCAGCCAAACTTGCCGAGGACCTCGCAGGAGGGAAGCTTCTCACCCTTGTAGCGTACCTCGCCGTAACCGATGAGCGGTAGGAAGAGGTTGGCTAGAGGAGCTAAGTCGCCTGAAGCACCTAGCGAACCGCGATCATAGACGACGGGTAGGACATCCGCATTGAGCATGTCAACGATGCGCTGTGCGGTCTCTACCTGTACACCACTATTGCCGATCTGCAGAGCATGAGCCTTCAGGAGGAGCATAAGGCGAATAATGGGGGCTGCGACCTCGTCACCACAGCTACAAGCGTGGCTCTTGACGATGTTTTCCTGAAGCTTGGTGAGCTGATCAGGTGAGATCGTGCGGTTACAGAGTGAACCGAAGCCCGTGGTGACACCGTAGATAGGCTTGTCGACCTCCTCGACCTTGCGGTCTAGGTAGTTGCGACAGTGCTCGATACGCTTGATAGCCTCTGGTGAGAGGGTTAGCTCGAAGTGGTTCTCTAGATACTCTCGGCATAGCTCGATGGTGAGCTGCTCGCTACCGATGGCGAATGATTTACGTGCTGACATGTTTCTTTATTTGCAAGCTTCCTTAGTATACTCTATGACCTTAGCCTCACGCTCGATCACCTCACGCTCGAGACGATCAGCCTCTGCGGTCATGTCTGCGACGTACTGCTCGTCCTTGATGGAGGTTAGGTTAATGCGAACGTTAAAGAGTGCGCCGATGATCGCATTGCGTGCGGACATCATAGCGACGCAGCCATCGGTGACGGCGTTTTGGTTACCATTGGAGACAACCTCCTCGATGTCGCTCAGCAGACTGTAGACACGACGAGCGACCTCCATGGGTACGTTGGCCGCGATCTTGGTGGCCTCTTGGATTTGCGCAGAGCGTGCAGCCTTCTCTTCGTCAGTCTCTTTGGGCATCTGGAAAGCAGCAAAGACAACGTTGTAAGCTTCGCTGTCACGATCTATATCGAGGATTAACTGCTGACGAATCTGTTGCACACGCTCGACGAGCTGCTTCATCTGCTCCTCGACCTCGGCATACTTCTTCTTGCCAATGGTGAGTCCTGCGACCATCTCCGTGAGAGCGGCTGCGATGGAACCACAAAGTGCTGAGATGCTACCACCTCCAGGTACAGGATCTTTGCCTGCAGTAGTGTCAAGAAAACCCTTGACGGTCAAGTCTGTTAGACTATTATTCATAGAATGATTGAGATTGTTTGTTAGTTAATTAATTGGGTAGCGACTAGCCTTGCTAGAACGCTAGACGCTGGGTGTGGGGGTCACGAGTTTGTTTTCGTAGACGGTACCCGCCTTGATGGTGGCTCGTACGAGGTTGACACCAAAGTGATAAGAGAGGAACTTGTACGAGGGGAAGCGTAGCAACGCTAGGTCACCTGCCTTACCTACTTCGATGCTACCTATCTGATCAGCACGACCGATGGCGGCAGCACCATTGAGCGTGAGTGCTGTGACGGCTTCCTCGACAGTCATACCCATATAGATGGTTGCTAGAGCAAACATCAGCGGAATGGAGGAGCTGAAGCAGCTTCCTGGGTTGAGATCGGAAGCAACGGCTACAGCGCAGCCTGCATCGATCATACGACGTGCTGGCGCATACTCCTCGCCTAGGCTGAAGGCGGTACAGGGGAGGCAGGTAGCCACCGTGTCGCTCTGAGCCAATGCTTGGATACCTTTATCAGAGATCTGTAGTAGGTGATCCGCAGAGAGACATCCTAGCTCGGCTGCTAGCTCAGCACCGCCGAAAGAGACGATCTCATCGGCATGCATCTTGACCTTGAGTCCCAGCTCCTTAGCACGAGTCAAGAGGATGCGTGTCTGCTCATGGTCGAAGACGCCTTTCTCTGTAAAGATGTCGCAGCACTCTGCCAAGCCTCGCTCTACGACTACTGGCATGACTGTGTCACAGAGGTAGTGAATGAAGTCTGTGGAGCGACCCTTGTACTCGGGCGGGGTGTCGTGAGCTCCCATAAAGGTGGGGTAAAGGTCTATCGGGTGCTGCTTCTGTAGCGTCCGAATGACCTCTAGCTGCTTGATCTCTGTGTTAAGCTCCATACCGTAGCCACTCTTAGCCTCAACGGTCGTGACACCCATAGATAGCATCGCATCTAGATGTGCAGAGGCACGCTGGGTAAGCTCCTCAGCCGTTGCGCTGCGGGTAGCCTTCATCGTGTTGGCTATACCCCCACCACGCTCCATGATGCTCATATAGCTGTCACCAGCTAGTCGCCACTGGAACTCGTCTTCACGGTACCCCCCAAAGATAAGGTGGGTGTGACTATCGACGAAGCCAGGCAGGACGCACCCGCCCTGAGCGTCATAAGCGACGCAGTCGGTGTGGTCTACTTGCTCAGCTTCTTGCATGGTTCCAACGAAGGCTATCTTGCCTTGTCGTACGATGATGGCGGCTGGTCCCTCGATGACTCCGATCTGGCGCATCGCCTCAGCACCGTGCTGTGCGGTGGAGCCTGGACGGGTCACAATCTGACCGATGTTGTATAGATAGAGATTAGACATTAGATTTTAGAAGTTAGAGGTTAGAGAATAGAAGTTAGAGGTTAGAGAATAGAAGTTAGAGGTTAGAGAATAGAAGTTAGAGGTTAGAGAATAGAAGTTAGAGGTTAGAAATTAGAGGTTAGACTTTAGAGATTTAATGAGACCTGCAAGCATACGCCCTACTTCGTCAGAGAGGCTCAGAGTCTCTCTTAGCTGATCCTCTGAGATGTAGCCTAAGCGTAGACAAAGCTCTAGCTGTGTCTCTAGCTCTGCTCGGGAGCCTTGCGCTATGTGTAGGAAGTGATTCGTATCTCTCTTACTCTCTCTCGCATTCCCCTCTGCAATATTAGAGGGGATGGAGATAGCCGACCGTCTCATTTGGTCTAAGAGCGCATACTTCTCTTCCAACGGTAGTTGGCGTATGAGATTATAGACATCTATGGTCAGTTGCATGGCTTTCTGCCAAACGATCAAGTCTCTATAATCTTTGCCTGCCACTCTAACTTCTAATCTCTAATTTCTAACCTCTAATTTCTCTTTGAACTACTCCATCATGCGGAGCTCGAGGATCTGGGTCTCGCAGAAGTTCTCGATGCCGAGGTAGTACTCAGCGCAGTCGATGAGAGCCTTCATAGGTACGAGGCCTATGACCTCAGCACCAACGATCTCGACACCGTAGCGACGAGCCTCCATACGTACCATCTCGTGAGCACGATAGACGGCTGTCTTGGTGTAGTCGGTGAGGTTCATAGAGACCTGTACGATGTGTCTATCGGTTAGCTCTACACCCATAGCCTTGCAGAAGCGTAGACCGCCACCGATGTGACGTACCTTCTTAGCAATCGCATCAGCGATAGAGAGGTCAGAGGTGTTGAGGTTAACATTGTAAGCGACGAGTGGCATACGAGCACCGACAGCTACAACACCTGCCGTGGGGTGGATGTCAGCTGGACCGAAGTCTGGGTGCCACTCATCCTCGTGGATCTTCTCAGCCATACCCTCGAATTGTCCCTTGCGGATCTTAGCGAGGTTCTCACGATGAGGAGCTGTAGCACTCTTCTCATAGAGGAAGACGGGTACACCGATGCGCTCGCCGATCTCCTTACCGACCTCCTTAGAGAGCTCGATAGCCTCCTCCATCTCCATATTGCGAATGGGGATAAAGGGGATAACGTCGACAGCGCCCATACGTGGGTGCTGACCCTCATGCTTGGTCATATCGATCACCTTGACAGCGATCTCGACAGCCGCGATAACAGACTTGCGGACAGCCTCAGGCTCGCCCATGACGGTCACCACGCAGCGGTTGTGATCCTCGTCATTGCTGTAGTCTAAGAGCTTGACGCCCTTGGTCTCTCTAAAGGGTTGTACGATCTGCTCAATCTTTGCTTTGTCGCGTCCCTCGCTAAAGTTGGGGACACACTCTACGATCTTTGTCTGGATAGCCATTGTATTATCTATTTATAGTGTTGTGTTTTGATATCTTGGTAAGCCTTTTCGATAGGTCTCCTCAAACATTCCGCTAAGTTACTGATTATTTGAAGTACTGTCAAGCTTTTCAAGAGGAAAATAGTACTAAAGTGTGCGTTAACTCTTGTAGTAAGTGCGCTTGATACGCGGTGAGAGCTTAGAGATGACTTCGTATGGTATAGTGCCTATACGCTCTGCAAGGTCACTCACCTGTAAGCCTGGCACGCCGAAGATGATCACTTCGTCACCCTCTGCTACCTTACCCTGCAGTGGCGAGAGGTCGACCATGCAGGTATCCATACAGACGTTGCCCACGATCGGACAGAGCGTGTCGTGGATCATAACGCTCCCCACGCCACAGCTAAAGCGTCGGTCATAGCCATCGGCATAGCCAATCGGTATGATACCGATCTGCCCGCCAGGAGCGACCTGCCCACGTCGTCCGTAGCCGATAGTCTCCCCGTCAGGGATCGTCTTGATCTGTAGGAGCGTGGTGCGTAGCTTAGCAACAGGCTCGAGGGTGAGACTACCTGTAGCACTAATACCATATAGCCCTACTCCTAGACGCGCCATATCGTAGTGATGATGGTTGTATCGCTCGATGCCCGCTGTGTTTTGGACGTGACGCAGAGGACGATAAGAGAGCTGACTCGTAAGGTAGTCGGCACCCTCATCATAGAGGGCAAACTGCTGCTCCGTGAAGTCGCTCATCGTCGGCTCATCGGCAGCTGCTAGGTGTGTAAAGATGCTCTGCACCCGTATCAGTGGCTCCACCTCGTGTAGCGTCTGAGCCAGATGCTCTAGGGTCTCTCTATCTGGCGTGAAACCAGTACGGTGCATGCCTGTGTCTAGCTCAATATGAACAGGATAGTGGCTCAATCCCTGACGCTCCACATGGCGAGCAAACTCACGAAGTATGCGCTCGTTGTAGATCTCAGGCTCTAGGCGACTCTGTGTCATCACCTCAAAGGCCTCGACCTCGGGGTTCATCACGATAATCGGTAGGAGGATCCCTTTGCTGCGTAGCTCCTTGCCTTCGTCAGCTAGTGCCACCGCTAGAGCTGCTAGATCTTGCTGCTCCAGTGCCTTAGCCAGCTCATAAGCTCCTATACCGTAGCCCTGCGCCTTAGCCATAACGATGATCCGTGTCTCAGATGGTAGCAGCGCCTTGTAACTCTTCAGATTGCTCACCAAAGCCTCGAGATCTATCTCTAGCGTGGTCTCGTGCACCTGCTTAGCTAGGTGCTGTACGATACGCTCGAACTGGAACTGTCTAGCCCCCTTGACCAGGATCTCCGCCTGGCTGATGGTGCCGAGCAGGTCATCGGCAAGGAGTTGGTCGGTCGTCTCGTAGAAGGCGGTTTTCCCTTCCCCACTCCTCTGGAAGTAGTCCTGATAGTTGCACAGCTCCCGTCCCACACCGATGAAGAGCGTATGCGGATACTGTGCGATCATCTCCCCCACCTGCTTGTAAAGATCTCGTGGTAGCTGAGCACTCTGTAGGATGTCGGAGAGGATGATGACCGCCTGCTGATGCGAAGTAGCGGTGCGCTGCTTCTGAAAGTCTAGCGCGATGCGTAGCGAGTTGATGTCGTTATTGTACGCATCGTTGATCAGTCTATTGCCTGCCTGCCCCTCCTTGACCTCCAGTCTCATCTCGATCGCCTCTAGAGTCGCAAAGCGCGCTAGCACCGCCTGGCGCTGAGCCGTCGTGAGTGGCAGGAGACCAATGAGACAGAGACAGTGGGTGGCGTTTTGTATGGAAGCTTGGTCCGCAAAGGGAATGGTCACCGTGCTGCTCTCATCCGCATGCTGAGCTGTAATGGTTGTAGTGCCGTCCCCTGAGTTGCTGTAGGAGACGTGGTAGTAAGCTTTGCCTGGGGTAAGGCTCCAACCGATTGCTTTGTCCGAGAGCCCTAGGTTGTCAATGCCTCGCTGTATCTCATCGCTATCGGCATCGTAGACAAAGTGGTCGGCATCGACGAAGAGCTGCAACTTCTCCTCGATCTTCTGATTGAGCGAAACGAAGTTCTCTTGATGCGCCGCTCCAATGTTGGTCAAGATACCGAGCGTCGGCCGTATGATGCGCTGGAGACGTAGCATCTCCATCGGCATCGAGATCCCCGCCTCGAAGATAGCGAGCGTATGCTCCTCCTCCATATTAAGTATAGAGAGCGGGACGCCCAGCTGCGAGTTGTAGCTCTTTGGCGAGCGCACGATACGATAGCAGCCTGAGAGGAGGTGATAGAGAAACTCCTTGACGACCGTCTTACCATTGCTTCCCGTAATGCCGATGACTGGGTAGTCGTAGCGCATACGCCAGTGGCTAGCAATCTGCTGGAGCGCACGGAGCGTCTCCTGCACCTGTACGATATTGGCATCAGGATAGCGCTCCACGTAAGGCTCGATCGGCTCACAGATGAAGAAGGCACGCACCCCATGCTCATAGAGCTGGGGAATATATTTATGTCCGTCGCCCGAGGCGGTACGCATAGCGAAAAAGAGGCTGTCACTCGGTGAGGTGAGCTTACGACTATCGGTCAGGATATGCCGTATCGGACGCTCATCGACGAGATGCGTCTGGATAGGACGAAGGTACTCAAGGATGTTTTGCAGTGTAGACATTATAGTTGTGTAATAGGGGTCATAATGATTCGATGATGGAGGGTATGCAGAGCTTCTCACCATATTGCTCCTGGTAATGTGCTATGCGCTCAGTTTTCTGTGCCTCTAGTCGCTCGGCTCCATGCGGAGTCTTAGGGCGATGCTGTGAGAGCTTACGCAGACGCTGAGCCGCCTGACGCATCTCCACCTCACGCGCCTCTTGGCTTGCCCAGTATGCGACGAAGTGATCTGCGATATAGTCGATCGCCTCTTCAGACGGATGAGTCAAGTCACTAGCGTAAAAGCGATAGTCCCGCAGTTCGTCATGCAGGATCTCATAAGCGGGGAAGTAGTGACAGGCGGGTAGCTCACGACAGAGCGTGTCGCAGAGGATACGTAGCTTGCTTTTTGACAAATTGCTCTCCGCCAAGCCGTCCTGTAGATAGCGCACGGGACTAACGGTCAAGATTACTTGCAGCGGATGCTTTGCAAGGAGCTGTGAAAGCGTATCAAGCATACGCTCCTGTAGTAGGTCAAGGGGAAGGTCCCGTCTGTCGAAGAGACGAGCCGGGAGTTGCTGGCAGTTTGCCACGGCACGGCCACCCTCTGCCAAGTAGTAGACCTGTGTAGTACCCAGTGTGATCCAGAGCCAGTTCGCCTCCGCTAGTCGGCTATGAGCCGTATGCCAGAGCTGAGCGATCGCCTCTTGCGCCTCTTCGAGACTCACGCCATAGATCGCACTGTGGTGGCGCAGACTATAGTAGAGTCCGTCGCGCTCTATAATATAAGGAGTGTAATCGGGTCGGTGCTCCTCATCGAGTAGCAGATCCTCTAGCGTATCGCAGATGCTGATCGGATTGTAGAGCGTACCGTAAGGATTGACCAGTACGTCATACCCGAGGTGTTCCATCCGTTCGCCTATGTGCTCACTAAAGCAGGAGCCAAGTGTCAAGATACGATCCCCATAGCGCCCCGCCATAGACGTCGGCAGAGGGGCTATCTGAATCGGTGTGAACCACTGTATGGATCGGGAGGTGAGCATCTAGTGAAGTGTCAAGGCGCAGAGCCACCACAAAGGTACAAAAAAGCGGGTAGCACTCGGCTGAGCACTACCCGCAATTCAGAGGAAACAGCGTATCTGATAGTGTATTAGTGAGTCGTCCTCTAGAAGCGGGCCACGATTCCTATCGAGTAGTCTCGCGTGCTCACCTCAGCCTGTGCTGACGGCATGGTACTGAGCAGACTAATCTGTCCGAAGAGTCCGAAGAAGCCGTACCCTATCTCGCCGCGCAGATCGACTCCGAAGGGACGCACGTTGAGATCATTATCCACGAGCGTATTGACACGCTCATCGAGCGAGCGGGTACGAGAGTTTTGCAGGCAGACGATCTTAGGAACGACCGCTAGCGAGCTCCACGCATTCGTCTCACCCCACGAGAGCGACAGACCTACGGGCATCTCAATAGTAAGGATATCTAGCTGCGTCCGTGAATAACCCACATCTGTCGACTCCTGCTTTAGGACAGTCAGCCCCTCATCGTCACGCTGCATAGCGTACTTCTTATCAAAGGCAAAGCTACGCCCCACAAGCGAGGTCCCTACGTTGAAAGCCCACGGACTACGACCGATCTGAAGGATGCCATAGATACCAAACTCCCCACGAGTAGAGCACCAGAAGCGCTGCTTGCCAACCCACTCAGGAGCCGTAAAAAGGTTCCAACCGAAGGAGGCTACAAAGTGATAAGAGACATCTCCCATGAGTGTCTTGTAGATGACGGGCCGTCCGTCTTGCTTATGGACCGTACTGACTCGGGAGCGGTTCCAAGCAGATTGACGACCACCTCTCGTCCATACCCTATCTATATAGAGTGGTACGTTTTGCTCCTGTCCCTTCGGAAGTCGGCTCGCCACCTCTATCTGAGTATCTTTCTCACCTCGCATCACATAGACCGTGCGGTCAGCTAGCTGGATCGTATCACACGATGTCCCTGTCTGCCCTGCAGCTCCTAGCGTAGAGAGCAGTAGGGTGACTAGTGCAAATAAGGGTAATGTATAAACTCTTGAGTACATAGTTACGATACGATTAAAAGGTGATACTTAGTCCAGCTGTGAGGAGACCCTTGTTGTTGTACCCGCTCATAGCGTCTTTGACGAGGAGTAGCGACTGAGGCGTATAGTGCACGTATAGTCCGATAGGCCTAAAGTCGATAAAAGCACCATAAGTCATCGACAAGGGCGGCGTAGCCTCTGTCATCGTACGCTCCTTGTGGCGATTGCCATACTGCTTGTGCATTACATACTCCTTGTACTTGATCTGTGGGATCACCTCGATGCCGATGCGCATACGACTGTTCATCATAGGACGCATCCCCAGCGTGATCGGGAGCGATATATAGCGTGTCACCAGCTTGCTCTGACGTAGCCCTATCTCCTCATCGTAGTGGTCTTGATTCAGTGCGTTGAGTTCCTTATCTGATGTGAAGTAGTAGCCATCACGTAGGCTGTAGGAGCGCCCCTCCAGAGCAAAGTCAAAGCCAACGAAGTAGCGCCCCTTGATATAGTACCTATACCCTATCGGAGCCACCATATAGTGGTTGAAGCAGGGGGTAGCAGCATGCGCGAAGGCATCTCCCAGCATCATCGTCGAGCCGAAGTAGAGCTTCGGGAAGAGACGTATCGTACCCCAGCGAAAGCTGTTGTCATCGTAGAGTCCGAGTGCACCTCCTACGCCCGAAAGGCCCTGACGTAACTCACGATCTAGCGAGAAAGCGTTCGTCTCCATACGGCGCACACGGTGCCGCTCGTTGTAGTCGACGAGTGTCACATCGGTCTGATCTTTACTAGACTCTATAATGACTTTGTAGTCGTCTCGCTCGATGATTGTGTCTGGAGCGAGGGTCGCTAAGGGGGTTGCCTCTAGCCAATTCGTGGCAAAGAGAAGAAGTAAACCTGCCAACAAACCTCCTCGTAGCGAAGCGTGTAAATGATACTGCATAGGTAGTTGTGATATGAGTCGGTTAAAACGATGTTTGTTACTCCGACAAAGTTAGAAAAATATCACTAACCGATGAACACTTCCTCCACTGAAACAGGGTTGATACAGGATAAGTCCATCAATGTCTCTATGGAGGAAATCGGAAGTTGGAGGAAATCAAGCAATTTCTCCGAGGAGATCCTGGATTATCCAGTGAGGAACGAAAAAACTCTTCCGAACTTTGATTCCTTTCTTCCGAAGTTTCATTTCATTCTTCCGAACTTTTATTTCAGCCCTCCGTGGGGAATTTTCATTTGCTCCGTGGAGCTTTCCGATTTCCTCGGTATACGTGTAACGGTTGTAGGGACGCACGGTCGTGCGTCCCTACATTGCGCTATACGTTTCGTCCTAATCTCTCCCCCACTCCGACTCTCAGCGATAAAATAAGGGGCAGAAACCGCTTAGATCTCTACCCCTGTACTTTGTCGTAGGACTATGTCTCTATAAATATATCGCGCCTTATAGCTTGACTACTTGACAAGCGTAAGACCCATCACAGGCATCGGAGAGACGGCTCCACCTTCCTGCGCATAGATTAACAGGATATTGGAATCCCAGTTAACCTTCATGATAAACTGCTTGACATCCCCTTCTAGCTTCACCGTAGCTGGATAAGCTTTTTGCGTAGCATCATAGCTATAAGCCACTGGGACTGTAATTTTCATATTTCCATCAGACATCGTCAGCTCACCCGTCGTCTGACTGGTGAAGTAAAGCTCGCCTGAAATTTCACGATCTTCGTCTTCGATGTCAAGCCCTGGGATATTAAGATCGGTCTTCCAGCGGGTATTGACAAGCGCCTCTTTGGGGTCCTTGTCTTTGGGATCCTTCTTGCAGGAGCTGAGCATCAGAGTGGTGCTGGCTAGCAGCATGGCTAGGCAGATGCGGATTAGTTGTTCTTTTCTCATTGTGTATTGGGTTGTTTATTGGTTTAACGCTTGCTAAGGTACTGCTTTTCCCAAATATAGGGCTCTCTCAGAGATGCGGGTGCTCGAGCTGTCGTATCTCCTGAGCAAGTGCACGCAATGCCTTGCGAGCTGTGGGTAGCTCACGCTCGAGCTGTAGGATCATCTCGGTTAGGTCGGCATCGCTACCACTATGCTGGTGGTAGGCGGTGCGAAGGCGAGCCAAGGTCTGCTTCTGCTCGGTGAGCTGCTTCTGCTGGGTCAGATATTGATCGTAGAGGGTCGCAGCCTCGGCGGAGTGAAACTGCTCGCGGCTAGTGTAGATCAGATCCGGTGCCACGACGAAGGCTCCCTGAGAAGCGTTGCTGTGGGCAGGCTGTGCGGTTGTTTGCTGGCTCAGCAAGGCGGTGTAGTCTACATCCGCCCGCTGCGTGATACGATAAGGGCGCAGCATAGCGTACTGACGCAGGAGTGCGGGGTCATTGGACGGAACCTCCGTTACCTCGCCATCATTGTAGACAAAGCGATAGACGGTGACCATGCCGTGGGGAGCATAGCGGTCGGAGACGAGGTAGCCGAGATGACGCTCAGCATTGAAAGCGAGAAGCAAGTCATCGCCCGTACTGTTGTACGGGAGTCCCAGTGGGACCGGCTGCAAGTAGCCGCCCGAAGCAGTCTGGCGGGTCATATAGAGGTCTCGCTCGCCAAGTCCGTGCTTGCTAATAGCTGAGAAGTAGAGCGTGATGCCGTCAGGGGCTAGCGTGGGGTAAGAGGGAGCCTCTAGGCTGTCTGGGATGGCGGTAATAATCGTAGCATCCGCTTGGAGGGTTGTGGGGATCGGCTGATTGGCAAGGAGATCGCCATAGACGAGACGCACGGGTGCCTCGGGACGCTCTCGGAGCGGTCTGATGTATCGATCGCTTCGCTCGGTGAGGAAGCCTAGTCCTAGGCTGTCGCAGGAGAAGACTTTGACGCCTTGTCCATTGAGGTAATTGGCTAACTGCTTTCGTGCAATGGTGACGGTGTCGGCCACTTCTAGCCAAAGGACGTTTCCCATGAGCCGGCGTAGCGCATGCAGTCGCTCAGCGTAGAGGTCGGTGGCGTGATGCGCCTTGCGCGCTCTGCTCTGCTTCTCGAGCGAAGCGGACAGCTCGTCTAGTCGTAGCTCTCGGAGGTAGCTCTCCCAGAGAGCGGGCAGATACTTAGCATTTTGATGAGCGAGGTACTCATAAGCCGAGACGGCTAGGTCACTGCGTCCTCGCTTTGTAGCCTGCTCCACGAGCTGCGTGGCGGTAGCTACAGAGGGCTTCGTACGAAAGGCTTGCGTGAGCGAGTCTAGCTCCTGACCTTGGACCATAAAGAATGGCAGTGTGAGGAGGCAAACGAAGAGGACGAGTAGACGCTTCATGGGGGATTAGAGATTAGAAATTAGATGTTAGAGATTAGAGGTTAGATATTAGAGCAAGCGTCTCGGAGTAGTCAGACGAGATCCGACAGCTCCGAGACGCTGATGATTACTGCTGCGCGATGCGCTGCAAGATGCCGGCGTAAGCCTCTTCGTAGTATGGTGCTGAGAGGTCTAAGCGACGACTCTCACGGACCACATAGCCGACAAGGCTCTCAACTTCGCTCTGATGATGGTTGCGTAGGTCGCTATTCATCGAGGTGGTCGTGGCGGGTGGCATGCGCTCTATGCGACGAAGCGCTGAGGCGACTGGATCGGCATCACTGATGCCCCAGCCCTTAGCACGGTAGAGCTGGCAGAGCTCTTCGGTGAGTCCGATAACAAACGCACGATGCGCACCAAGCAAGCCCTCGACGTTGCAATCGTAGTAGCCTGTTGCAGCAGCAGAATTGGAGAGCATGAGGTACTTCTTGCGCACCTCCTCCATAGGATCGTCGGGGATGACGAGGTCGATGCCCGCAGCTTGAGAGATCTGGAGGAGTCGCTCTTCGCTAGCCGTTCGCTCACTACCGATGGGGCGTGCGAGAGAACCTATATAGAGTCGCTCGTTGTCGGAGTGGCTCTCCACTACACCTGGCTCTGTGCGCCGTGCGGTGATATAAGCAACACCCGCCCAGCGCTCGACCTCTGCGGGGAGCATCGTGCGGAGCTGCTCGTGGATGTCTAGTCCATTGAGCAGGGGCAAGACAGCACTCTCTTTGGTCAGATAAGGCTGGAGCGGACGAATACTGTCGGCCAGGTCATAGCTCTTGGTCACGACAACTAGATAGTCTATCGGACCCAGCTCCTGCGGATCGCAAGTGACGCAGCTGGGGCGCACGATGGTCTCTGCCAAACGCGGCGAAGAGATGCACAAGCCCTCACGGCGTACACGGTCGTAGTGTGCGCCTGGACGCATAAGGTAGGAGACGCGCAACTGGTCGGGATGCTCCATGGCGTAGCGTGTCCACAGCCCACCGAAGTATCCGCCAACGCCTCCTAAGCCTAGTATAACAATATGAGGAGGTCTCATGACTAATTAATGCGTACGGGGAAAGGTCTCCAGCGTCTCCTTGAGGATCTCAGCCACAGAGGGGTGCGGGAAGATGATTTCACTCAGCTCGTGCGCTGTCATGCCACGCTCGATGGCTAGCCCAGCGGTGACGATCAGTTCGCTACAAGGATTGCCTAGCATGTGCACACCGAGTATCTTGCCTTCGGGATTGACAAGTACTTTGCAAAATCCTGAAGCCATCTCGTTTTCGGCAACAAAGCGTCCTGAGTAACTCATCGGGAGCATCAGCTCCGTATAGACTTTGTCTCCATTCTTTAGGGCATCTTCGGTGAAGCCTACGCCCGCTATCTCGGGATGCGTGTAGACGACCCCTGGGATGGCACGGTAGCTCATCGGATTGATCTCACGGCCGAGGATATGGTCCACCGCTACCTCTGCCTCACGCACAGCTGTGTGGGCTAGGAGCGAGTGCCCGTTGACATCGCCCGCAGCATAGAGGTTGGGGAGCGAGGTGCGGAGGTATTCGTCAGTCTTGACGCCTCGACGCTCTAGTTCGAGCCCTTGGCTAAGCAGTGCCTCAAAGGAGCTAGTCACAGGACGACGACCCACAGAGAGCATCACTTGCTCGCCCTCTACCTTAAAGGTCTCGCCCTCGTACTCGACCTCTACGCCATCGGCATAAAGATGCGTCACCTTGTGCTGGAGGTAGAACTTGATACCACGCTTCGTATACTCCTCACGCAGGAGTGCAGCCAGCTCGCTGTCCATTCCGTTGATGATCTCGGGGAGCATCTCAACAACAGAGACAGTCACGCCCATCTCGTTGTAGTAAGCTGCGAACTCCATGCCGATGACGCCTCCACCGATGATGACGATCGAGGCGGGAAGCTCCTTGCTGTCTAATGCCTCTCGGTGGGTAATGTAGTGCCCCTCCTCGACACCTGGTATAGGCGGGATGACCGTCTCTGAGCCCGTGCAGAGGAGTAGATGCTTAGCCGTATAGGTCTCACCAGCTGCTGTGACTGTATAGGTGTCGTCACTATTGTGCGCTGTGACGGTCGCATGCTCTGTGACCACGGTCACGCCAGCATCCTTCATACGTGCGCGAATGCCAGCAACGAGCTTGCGCACGACTTTATTCTTTCTAGAGATAACCTTGGCGGGGTCTATCTGCTCTGGCGTACAAGTGACGCCATACTTAGCAGCACTCTGTACCTTCTGCCAAACTTTAGCCGAGTACAGGAGCGTCTTCGTAGGGATGCACCCTTCGTTGAGGCAGACGCCTCCGAGCGCACGCTCCTCGATGAGCAGCGTCTGCAGTCCTCCACGAGCAGCACGCTCAGCAGCTGTGTAGCCCGCAGGTCCTCCACCGATGATGATCAGATCGTATGTCATAATAGTTGGGAGTATCTAGTGAAATGAACGGAATCGTGTCTACTTGCTCTTGCCCTGGTTGGCAACGGCTGCCTGAAGCTTAGCTATCTGCTCGGGATCACCGAGGAAGTAGTCACGCTGCAGCTGCATCTTGTCGTCAAACTCGAAGACGTACGGGATGCCCGTCGGCAGATTGAGCGCAGGGATCTCTTCGTCTGAGATACCCTTGAGGTGCTTGACGATACCTCTCAAGCTATTGCCGTGAGCCGTGACGATGATCTCGCCATACTTCTCCAGGTCGGGACGGATGTTGCTCTCCCAGTAAGGGAGGATGCGCTCGACCGTCTCCTTGAGCGACTCCGTGAGTGGGAGTTCGTCAGGATTGACCGCAGCATAGCGTGGATCGTGCTGAGGGGCACGCTCATCGGTCGGGTCTAGCGGTGCGGGCGGCACGTCGTAGCTACGTCGCCAGATGTGCACCTGCTCTTCGCCATACTTAGCCGCTGTCTCGGACTTGTCCAGTCCTTGTAGCATGCCGTAGTGCTTCTCGTTGAGGCGCCACGACTTCTCCACGGGGATCCAGTCGAGGTCCATCTCATCGAGGATAATGTTTAGCGTCTTGATGGCACGCTTGAGATATGACGTGTAAGCCTTGCCAAAGCGAAAGCCTGCCTTGTGTAGCTGTCGGCCAGCCTCGTGTGCCTCCTCGACACCTTGCTCGGTGAGGTCAACGTCTGTCCAGCCGGTGAATTGGTTACTCTTATTCCACGCACTCTGTCCGTGGCGTACTAATACAAGTCTTTTCATAATGGTGAGATAAAGGAGTTTCTAAATGATTACTGATTTACTGTGTCAGAGAGTCTCTGACCAAGCTGCTGAGCAGTCACCTCCTTGACAGCCTCTAGGGATCCGCCAAAGGTGGGTAATGCTTGCTGTAGCATCGCTTCATACTCAGCCAAGAGGTTGCGACCCCAAAGCATATCTATACGAACTAAGTCCATAAGTGTGACAAGCGAGTAGCGCACCATCGAGTCGTTGATAAGCGCCAACTGATGACTTGGCTTCTGCTGTCTAACCCAGTAGAGAAGCTGTGCCGTGTCTCGGAAGAGTGCACGAACGATCTCATCACCCTGCTCCGTCATCTTGGCACGGTAGTATGCGTCCGCTAGACTTACGTCAGTCATGTCGTAGGGAACCGCCTTAGGCGAGATCACCTCGGCACACTTCGTCAGCACCTCCTTAGCTCGCTCAACATCGCCTTGGCGGAGGAGCGCTTGTCCTAGCGTTGCGAAGACACGTGCTCGATAGTAGTAAGAGATGTTGCGTCGGATATTCTCGTCAAAGTAGATGTCAGGGTCGTTGGCATTGAAATAGCGATACTTGTTCATCACCAAGTCATACAGACGCTCCACATCTACCTCGTAGGGCGTACCCGCTACGGTCGTCGGGTTAAAGCGCTGCGCCATACCCACATAAGACATATACTGTCTCTGGTTGGCAAAGATATTCTGAGGAGCCGAGCTTACCCACATGATCGGTCTCTGCCACTCAGATGCGCCCAGCATGTCTAGGACAAAGAGCTGATCTCTCGTAGCAGCCGACTTGCCTTCCAGCGAAAGCACCATACTCTCGGGCATAGGCAAGCCCTGAAGCTGCGGGAACTGCTTAGCGACAACTACAGAATCAACGGGTAGCAGCACCTTGTCCGCAGGCATCTGCGCCTGTCCCTGTGGCACGATCTTGGTAGCCTCCTTCATAGCTTGGTCAAAAGGCATCGGCACCGCACTCGTTGGGCGTATCAGCGCATAAGAGTTCGACACGAAGAAAGCCGGACTCATATACTTATTCGGTATCGGCTGCGCCTCGTAGCTGTGACGTAGCATGTGCTTGCCGTACCACTCCGACTGCAGGTAGCTCAGGTTGCCCACCTTGACATCAGTACGCACGCCCTCCACCTCCTGGGCATACCATAGGGGGAAGGTATCGTTGTCTCCGAAGCAAAGTAGCACCGCATTGGGATCGCAGCTAATCAAGTAGTTGTAACCGAAGTCGCTTGCTAGGACACGTCCCGAACGGTCGTGGTCGTCCCAGTTTTCCGAAGCCATCTGTATCGGCACGATCAGCCCTAGTACCGAGACGATCGAGGCGGTCAGTACAGGCTTGAGCTTAGCACGACTCAGCAGTTCGTAAAGTCCTGCCACCCCGAAGCCGATCCATATCGCAAAGGCGTAGAAAGAACCCGCATAGGCGTAGTCTCGCTCACGTGGCTGCCCTGGCGTTTGGTTGATGTAAAGGATGATTGCCAAGCCCGTCATAAAGAAGAGCGCCAGCGTGATCCAAAAAGCTTGCATCCCCTTCTTGCGTCTCGTCACTTGATAGGCAATGCCTAGGAAGCCAAGGAGCAACGGCAGGAGGAAGTAAGCGTTGCGTCCCTTGTTGTTGCGTAATTGATCTGGCAGATCCTTAGTCTTACCCAATGCGATCTGATCAATAAATGAGTAGCCCGTGAGGACTCCTCCCTTGAGCATACCGCCATCGCCCTGCAGGTCGTTCTGACGGCCGATGAAGTTCCAGCCGAAGTAACGCCAGTACATGTAGTTAACCTGATAGCGCAGGAGATACTTCAAGTTGTCCGCCATCGAGGGCTTCGACATATCTTCGGGATTGCGATCTACCCAACTGTTGTAACCATTTATATGCTCTGGCTGCGAAGAATACATACGGGGAAAGAGCATCTTGCTCCCCTCAGCATACTTCAACTCAGGCTGACTATAGATCTTGACATACTCGTCTGGTTCGTTGGGATTACCCTTCACCTTAGGCGCATAGACCGGCTTACCCTCCTCCATGGCAGTAGGACGCGCCACGTAGGTAGCACTATATAGGTGCGGGATAGCGCCGTACTGCTCACGGTTGATGTAGCTCTTGATGGCAAGCGCCGTATTCGGCTCATTCTGATTCATCGGCGTACCAGCCAGTGAGCGCACGAGGATCACCCCATAAGAGCTAAAGCCGATCATGATGACCAGCATACACATCTGCGCCGTGTGCAGGAGCTGTAGGGAGACCTTTCTGTTTTGAAATAGGTATATCGCCAGAGCTATCGTCACGATCACGCCTAGCCAGACGGCTCCTCCGAAGTATGGGATGCCGATCAAGCACCACGAGAGGATAAACGAGCTAATGATCAGACTACGACCACGCTCGCCTCGCTGATAAAGCGTGAGCGAACCGACCAGCACCACCATGAGGACCGCTAGATAGAGGTAGAAGCCACTGTTGTACGGCATCTTTAGCCCATTGACCACCCAGCGATCTATCGTACCACCGAAGGCGACGACACCCTGCATGATGCCAAACATGATGACCGCAATCAAGACGAAGGAGACGATCAGTGTCGTCACAATCCCCTTGAAGGTCAGCGTATCATGCTTGCGGAAGTAGTATATGAGTGCCATCGCTGGGATGCAGAGCAGGTTGAGCAAGTGAACCCCGATGCTTAGTCCCATCACGTAGGCAATGAGAACGATCCAGCGGTCGGAGCGGGCATTGTCTGCACGGTCGCTCCACTTGAGCATCAGCCAGAAGACCAGCGCCGTCAGGAAGGAGCTAAAGGCATACACCTCACTCTCTACAGCACTGTACCAGAAGGTATCTGTAAAGGTATAGAGCAACGCTCCCACCAGTCCAGAGCCCATGATCAGGATCGTCTGCGCTAAGGTAGGCACAGGCGTCACCCCCTCAGGGATCAACTGCTTGGCACAAGGCGAAGCACCCGGTAGTAGCACACGGCGCACCAGATGGGTGATACTCCAGAAGAGCAGAAGGATCGTCCCCGCACTGAGCAGTCCACTCAGCGCATTGGTGTATAGTCCCGCCAGCTCAGGCCTAGGAGCTAGGTGTGCAGCGACATTGTACACAAGCATGTAGATCGGCGCACCAGGTGGGTGCCCCACCTCCAGCTTGAAGGCCGATAAGATAAACTCGGGGCAGTCCCACAGACTCGCTGAGGGACCGATGGTCATCAAGTAAACCACCGCTGCGATGACGAAGGTCACCCAGCCCACTACATTGTTAAGCAGATTGTACAGTCGCCAGTTCTGTTGCATATCTATAGTTAAGGTATCATATATGGGGACAAAGATACGAAAATACGAGTTAGAGATTAGAGGTTAGAAAATAGAGATTAGACTCTAGAGACACTAGCCTTACTCTCTACCCTCTAATCCCTCTCTGTGGAAATTTTCCAATAGCTACGTGGAAAACAAAAACTCTCCACGTAGGCGCGAATAATTTCTTCGGAAGAATCAAATGATACTTCGGAAGAATCAAATGATAAGTCCGAAGATTTTTTTCTTTCCTCGGTGGAGAATGAAAAATAGCCACGGAGGAAATTTCGATTTCTTCCGTGGCTATTCACGATAGCTTTAGCCTTCCGCTGAGAGTCTAGCCTATCAGGCGGATCAGACAGTAGCCCCCGATGGTGAGCCATAGGTAGAGCGCACCCGCTAGGAGGAAGGGTTTGCCTCCAGCTTGTTTGAAGCGCGCAAACGAAGCATCGCTACCAAGTGCCGCCATAGCCATACAGAGTCCGAAATCGTCCGCCCAGCGGATACCTCCACAGATCTGACTGTAGAGATCGCTCACACCCTGCTGCTCAGCGAGGTAGCCGATAAGCGTATTGACGCAGATCATGATGAGAAACCAGATGGCGAACCAAGGTATCGACACCTTACGCTGCACAGTAGCTCCTCCACGCCCGCCACGATGCAGAACGGAGGTGAGGATCAGCAGGAAGGGAGCCAGAAGGATCACACGGATCATCTTCGTGATGGTCGCAGTGGAGGCGATTGCCTCACCCATAGCACCGCCAGCACCCGCCACGTGAGCCACCTCGTGGAGCGTCCCCCCAGTGTAGATAGCCATCTGATGATCCGTCAGCCCGAGCCACCCTGTAGCATGGACAAGTGGGTAAATAAACATGCTGAGCGTACCAAAGAGTACCACCGTAGCAACGGCTACGACCGTCTTCTCCGAGCTAGCTCCCAGCACTGGTTCAGTGCCTAGGACGGCAGCGGCTCCGCAGATGGCACTGCCCGAGGCGGTAAGGATAGCTGTGTCGCGATCCATCTTGAGCCAGCGACCGATGAGCACCCCGAGGAGGATCACCGAAGAGACGATGATGAGGTCATAAACGAAGGCGGTAAGCCCCGCCGCGTAGATATCTGTCAGTGTGAGTCGGAAAGCGTAGAAGACGATGGATAGACGCAGGATACGCTTCGATGAAAAGGCTAGCCCTGGAACCCAAGCAGGGTCGAGCTTGTGGCGTAGCGTATTGGCATAGATCATGCCTATCAGGACGCTTATGATGAGCGGAGAGATCCGGAGCGTCTCCTTAAAGAGTGGCAGCTGCGCTAGTAGGACAGCCACACCAGCGAAAGCTGCCATCAGAAGTAGCCCACACCAGAAGCCCCTGGTAGGGCGTGAGATTGCTTTTGTCATATATAAATAAGGTATAGGTCTAGTGAAACTTTTACAGAGCTACAAATGTGTAGAATAGCGAGACGACTGCTATCACCGCAAAAACAAGGGCAAAGATGCGGTTGAAGATGCGCAAATTACGCTGACTTACTAAGTCTCTGAGACGGGTCGCTATGTAGGTGATAAAGAGCCACCAAATGAGAGCCCCTAGGGCAATGGAGATGAGTCCGAGAGCAAACATCCCATAGGGAGGCTCGCCGAGCGGATAGACAAAGTTGAACTGACTGAAGAGGACCACATAAACGGGGACAATAAGCAGATTGGGGATGGTCAGCAAGAAGCCACTACCTAGATGAGAGAGGTTACGCTGATTGATGCGCCCGACGACACGCTGCGACACCTCGAGGCGAGGTTTACTGAAGTATAGGTATATAGCAAATGCTAAGAAGAGGAGACTCGCTACAATACGCAGAGGAACCATATTACGATCTATATAGTCCAGCAAAATACCTGTAAAAAGGTAAGTCATAATCGCATAAACAAGATCCCCCAGCGTGGCTCCTATACCTGTTATAACCCCTGCACGTCGACCTTGCTCGAGAGCTCGTCGTAAGCAGAGAATCCCTGCAGGACCCATAGGTGCGGAGATGCAGAGACCTATGATAATCCCTCCAAACAGCTGTAGTATGTACTCTGTAATCAACATGTGTCTATAGAATAAGCAAGGAGAAGAGCCCCACGAAGCCAGCTCCTACTTATCACCGTGCAAAGATACAAAAAGCATAGCGTTACGACGGATTAGAGGTTAGAAAAAGGAGGCCTCTCTCCAATGGTGAGCGGTCTCCTTTGTTCTATATAAGTGAACTCTATCGGCTAAGCTCCGTGGAAGAGGTACTCAGCCTGTATGTCGCGAGTCATCTGCGTGAAGAGTTCCTCGATCAGCGCATCAGCCAGATCGAGCGCACGCCACAAGATCGCATCCGAAGCTTCTTGTAGCATGTCCTGCGCAGCGTGCGTCATACCCTTGTCTAGCATGTGACAGTAGCGACGCTGTATCTCCTCAATGCGCTCATCGCACTCCTGCTCGAAGGCGTGGTAGCGAGCCTTGATCAGCGGAGCATACTTATTATAGTTCGTCATACCGAGTACCTGCACCTTGCGGAAGGTCCAGTAAGCCGACTCCTGAGAAGACTCTCCTCCACCCTTTGTATAAGGCTCTGGATAGGAAGTAACGCCCTGGAAGAGTGGCACGAAGAGACCTAGATCAGCCATACCTAGGCAAACGTGGTTGATGCGACCGACAGCTACAGGGAGCTTAGGCTGCACCTGTAGGATGTGCGTCTGAGTAGTACGGAAGATAGAGACAGGACGGTACACCTCGTGCGGATTGCTGTGAAGGTAAGGATCATGCTCCGTGTCATCGTAGTGAAAGCGGAAAGCGTGTCTCATAGCCTCCATCGTGATCGGTTTCTCAGCCTTAGCATAGACGGGGAAGTCGTTGACAGCCACATCTTGCTTCATCGCGGGGGTAAACATCTGCTGAAGTCCCCATACGCGTGGATAGTTGTAGGGAGTGTCTAGCTCCACGTCACGGATGTAAGCTTTGTGAAAGTCGAAGGCGCCCTCCTTCGGATCATACAGTCCATGCTCCTGAGCAAAATCGATGAGGTCGCTGGATGCCATAAAGTGCTCCTTGTCCTTAGGATCATACTGGCGGAAGCGGCTCTGATTGCCCGTGACGAAGTACTGCTCCTCAGGTATGCGACAAGCTAACCAGCGATGCCCCGAGGCGGTCTCTAGATACCATATCTCATCGCTATCGACGAAGCCGATGCCAAAGCCCTCGCTGACGCCATATTCCTCGATAAGCTTGCCGAGACGCTCTACGCCTTCGCGAGCTGTGTGGATGTAAGGGAGGACGATGTTGAAGACTGAGTTCTCGGCCACACCATTCTCCACAAGGGGATCGACAGCTAGCGCAGCGTCACTACTAAAGATAGACTCCGTAGCGCTCATGCCGACACCCGACTCGTTGAAGCCCGCACTCCCCCAGTGCCCTTTCAAGTGGTAGGGAGGCAGAGCCGAGTAGCTCTGCGCTTCGCCAGGCAAGTCGCAAGCGAAGGGGCTATCGAATGCGTCAAAGCGCATCGGATCGACCGACCCAGGCTCCCCTGGACGATAGATCGTGAGGTTCTTAGCAAACATAGCGTCCCAGTCTTCTGAGCGCGCTACGATGCGTGATCCATCAGCACTCATCCGACTGCCGACGATGATGGTCGTACACTCAGAGGGTAGATTAGAAATCTTCTTGTTCATAGTAGTTGTGTCTTAATGTATTACTCTAGAGGCAAAGGTACCTATTTTGCTTCACCTGAGATAGTCCCCCTCCATACCCACTCTCAGTGAGTTTTTTGTCGGTAAGGAAGTTCTTATATCAGAAAAAAGCATTACCTTTGCACCACAACAGAGCGAACGGCACTTTCCCTGCGACTAGGATTAATGGCACTAGCTCTGCAACGAGGCTCCTCGGAGCCAACAAAGAGACACGCCTCAGTGGCAAGATTTCGGGTCCCATAGCTCAGTTGGTTAGAGCACCTGACTCATAATCAGGGAGTCCTTGGTTCAAGCCCAAGTGGGACCACCACAAGGCACACTTTGCATCCAGTCCTAGCGAGTGCAATCCAATAATTGTTTGGGTTGCACTCGTTTTTATTTGGAGTAATCTGAATGATCTGAGCCGTCGGAGGAGGTGAGCGGCCCGCAGAGTGAAACGTATGGGAGGTTGCGCCGATCGCTATTTTCAGTACTTTTGTCCGTAGGAGCGTAGTTGCAAATGGCTCAGCGACCTTGAGTTTGCTTTGCTCCACACTTTCTACCCAAGATTACCACTGCCAGATGAACGAAATAAAAAGATCCACCCGTCCTCTGTCACGGCTGACTAGCATATCCATCTGCGCACTTTGCGCTGCGCTCTTGCTGATAGCATGCGTGCGGTCACCTTGGCAATATGACCGCTCAGAGGGTAGCCAGCCCTATCTATCTGTCGACACGATACGACTAGACACGCTCTACAGCTCACTCTCCTCAGCGACCTATGTAGCGATGATCTACAATCAGCACGACCAGCCACTACTTCTTGATGAGGTGGCACTCTTGAGTGGTGGCAATAAAGGGTATCGCATCAACGTAGACGGACGTAGCGGCTCGAAGATGCAAGATATCACGCTGCCTCCTCGTGATAGTATCTATATCTTTGTAGAGGCGACCTTTATGGCTGGTGACTCTGATCTGCCGACGCTAGTAACCGACTCGCTCCTTTGGCGCTGTAATGGGGTCACCCACTATACCCGCATCGAGGGCTATCGGCAAAACATCTCTACCCTACCGGCCAACTTGCACATAGCGAAGGATACCCTCTGGCGTAGCGAAAGACCTTACCTGATCACCGACAGCGTCACTGTAGAGCCTGGTGTGCGGCTAACGATTGCCGAGGGGGGGCATCTGCTGCTACCTCAGGGAGGCAGGATCATCGTGCGGGGCGCCGTGACACTAGCGGGCTCCGCCTCTCGACCTATCCTTATAGAGGGTGTCAGGCGAGACAACCTAACCACAGATGTCTCCTATCGTCTACTGCCGAACCAGTGGGACTACATACAGTTTACGGCAGAGAGTCAGGGTAATGAGATACGCTACGCGACCATTCGCAACGGACGCGGAGGGGTGACCTTTGCCCCTGGAAATGATTTTTTAGCGGAGCGGTTGCTCCTAGAGTCGAGTACCATCACCAATATGGGTGGGGACGGCTTGACCCTCGCCGGAGGTAGCTATACCCTGCGAAATAGTGAGCTAAGTAATGTGGGCGGTGCCTGTCTATCCATGAAAAAAGCATCTGTACAGGCAGAGCATATGACGGTGGTGTGTGACTACCTATTTGACCATAGACGCAGCCCTGTACTCTATGTAGGAGAGGGAGGTAAGCTCCAGATGATCAATAGCATTGTAGACGGACGGCAGGCGATCGCACTGCAGAGCGACACGCTTCGTCGCTCCGGCGAGCTGGCGTGGCACCCCTCGGCGCAGTCGCAGCTCGATCTGCAGCAGTGCTACCTAAGACTGGAGCAGGACTCTATCGTAGCTAAGCGACTCATCGAGGAGCTGTTTCCAACTTGTCATCGGGCTACCGTCCCCTTTGTGGATAGCTACTGGATGCTCGGCAAAGACTACAAAGATCGCAGCAATAGGAAAGCACCGTATCACTTCCACTTTGACTTTCATCCCGTGGAGACGGCTGGTCTGCAAGAACTGTCGCCTCTAGCTCCTGCGACCTGTAGTCTCGATCGTACGGGTCTGCCACGGCGCAAGAATAGGCTCGGTGGCTATACCGTGGGAGCCTACGAGGCGGTCACACCACCTAAAGAAAAATAGCCAAAACCATAACCCAGCTAATTTCTTATTCTGAAGAGTCAGAAATTAGAGAGATAGAGAGGAGAGTCGGAAGTATCTGAAGTATCGGAGTGGATCGGAGGGTGACGTCGCCCTGTAGGGACGCACGGTCTGTGCGTCCGTTGTATTCCAGCGATCAGAGCGGATCGGAGGGTGACGTCGCCCTGTAGGGACGCACGGGCTGTGCGTCCGTTGTATCCCAGCGATCAGAGCGGATCGGAGGGTGACGTCGCCCTGTAGGGACGCACGGTCTGTGCGTCCGTTGTATCAAAGGTTACAGCATCGTGGTATTGACGGGGACGGACGCCCTCCGACTCGGCACTACCGAGCGTCCCTACAGGGAGTCGTCCCCTCTAATCTCTGACTTCTAACCTCTAATCTCTAACTTCTAGTCTCTAACTCCTATTTTCGTACCTTTGTACGCATCTAACCGTTTCGTCCTAGGGTTGCTTCGCTCAGAGCACGCACCGAGGGCGCTTTCGGCTCATTCAGATGGCACTAGACCTAGCTCATGAACTCCGTACGAAGACGTCGTAAACTCTTTTGGATCCTACTCCTCGTCCCGCTGACAGTACTTCTACTGCTGGTGGGTGCAGTCTACCTACCTAGTGTACAGCGCTGGGCAGTAGGACGTCTCGTCCAAACTCTCGAGGAGCAGACGGGCTGGAACATTACGGTCGAGGAGATGCGCATTAGCTTCCCGCTGCGGGTGCGTGTCGACAAGTTACTCGCCACAGAGGGCAGCGACACGATTATATGGGTCGATGAGCTGCGCACCAGTCTGCCGCTGATGCCGCTCTTTAACAAGCGCATAGAGGCTCCCAGCTTGAAGCTACAGGATGCCATCGTGGCGATGCCTCTAGATAGTCTCAATCGTAGTCGTATCGATGCTCGCTTGGGGACTATGGAGGCGGGACATGTGCAGGTAGACTTGAGCTCGATGGATATAGATATCGCAGCGGTCTCACTAGCAGACGGATTCTTTGCTTACACCCAGACAGATACGACCGAGAGCAGCGAACCTGGGCCTCCGATGAGTATCAATGTCAATCGTGTGGATCTCACGCGCTTTGCCAGTTACATACACCTTTACCCTTCGGGTGTACACACAGATGCTATGATCGATCGCGGTGCTATCGACAAGGTGATGGTAGAGATCCCAGACTTCAACCTACTCATAGAGCATATTGATGCAGACCTGACCAAAGCAACCTATGCGAGGGATACAGCCATGGTGCGACTCCCCTACGTGGACTACAATCACATGGCTTATCAGGATGCGCATGTAGATATGGATGGACTCTCCATCAATAGCCAGGGGTTGGTGCAGATGGACATTAACCAGCTGAGTCTGCGAGAGCAAAGTGGAGCTCAGGTGGAGAAGTTCAAGGGGTACTTTAAGCTGGAGGACAAAGTAATCAACATGCGCAACTTCTCGCTCGCTACACCCACAAGCGAGCTGGCGGGCGATCTGATCCTGCCCCTGGACCTCTTCTCTGGCGATGAAGAGGCGGTAGTCACGGCTGAGCTCAAGGGTACCTTAGCGCCACAAGACCTATACTACTACACACGCATTAGTCTAGACAGTATGCTCTATAGCCCCGGAGGTCACAGGCAGCTGGCCGACGTGCCGCTGTCGGTAGACGTGCGCTCGCGAGGCTCGCTGAGTGCCTTAGAGATATACAATCTAGAGTTGCAGCAAGAGGGCTTCATAGCTCTCTCTGCTAGTGGTACAGCCACACACATCCTTGATGAGAAAACGCGCACAGCCTCCCTACAAGGCAATATACAGACAGAGCCTGCCGCTAGGCTGCTCCTAGCCTTAGCTGGGATAGACGAAGCGTCTGGCTCTGTGACACTGCCAGATAGGATGGATCTCGACCTGGACGGTACACTTCACGGCGACCTGATCACGGCGGATCTGCATCTAGGCACTCCTCGAGGGTCGCTAGCTCTCAACGGATTATACGCACTGAATCAGCAACGCTACAAGCTCGATGGTCGGCTCGATGGCTTTGATGTAGCTCAGTTTATGCCGCGCGACTCAATCGGTGTGATCTCGGGAACGATCAAAGCAGATGGAGCAGGCTTGTCTCTCAAAACAAAAAACAAGAAAGGGATCGTTGCTGTGGCTCTCGACGAAGTCAACTATCGAAACTATAGGCTCCACAACCTCGCACTCGATGGCTTCCTACGTGGAGACTCCATTGCTGCTACCTTGCAGGCGAACGATCCCGCAGCACAGCTCGTCGGTGATGTTGCGGGTAGGCTCCTCACAGCTGGTAAGCAACCCTCCTTCGATGGTAAGATAGATCTAGATGTCTCCCACCTAGACCTACAAGCTATCGGTCTGAGCGATAGTATTATGGAGGGGCGCATGAAGCTTACGGCAGATCTCTACAGCGACTTCGCAGAGACCCATGTAATCGACGGGCAACTGTCTGACCTCCATCTCGCTGTCGGCTCTCAGCGAATAGATAACGAGCAGATCGACCTACGCTTAGCTAGTGACACGACGCAAGTCTTAGCTCAGATAGCGGGCAAGGATATCGACCTGCAAGTGACTACGCAGGAGGGACTGACTCCCCTCTTGACCTCTATCTCAGGCATCTCTAAGTGGGCGGGTGGATATCAATTTGACTCTCCCCGACTGACCGCTTACAGTGACCTGATAGGCGTACTCCCCAATGCTCACATAGCACTACACATGGGGTCAGAGCATCCGCTTCGCTCACTATTAGAGCGGTACAATGTCTCTGTAGAGTCTCTCGACGCTGATCTACTGACTAGTCCTAAGCTAGGGATCAATGGACGCATCGAGTTACACCAGCTACAGTACGACACGATACAGTGTAACAACGCGCTCCTCCAGCTGACGACGCTCTCACCGAGCCGTCCTATACTCCTAGACCATCTGACCCACGTGAGCCAGCAGTTGCCCTCTGAGGCTATGCGACCTCTGCTTCTGTCGGACCTCTCCGACCAATTTAACTCTGACGAGCTTGCCCAGCAGTACGTGCATCCATTGCTCCAGATAGACCTAAGCCTCGAAGGGGAGCGACAGGAGAAGCGTCCACCGTACAAGATCATCGGATCAGCTCAGACAGACCTTGTGGCGATCAATTTAGACTTCGACTGGCTACGCGACCACGAGCTGTTCTACAGTTTGGGAGCTAGTGGCTATTACAATGCCCAAGGCTTTGGCGTGAGCCTCTCTAATAAAGATATCTATCTCGCTGGTGAGCGACTGCGTGCGAATGAGGATAATGCGCTCTTCTACTTCCATGAGGACAATCAAATCTTTGCCAACCTGGAGCTGACAAATCTTCAAGGTGCCAAGCTCTCTCTACATAGCGCACTGGATGAGCCGAGCAATGTACAAAGCTTGCTCTGCAACGTACAGCGACTAGAGCTGAGCGATCTAGCGCGCATCCTGCGTCTCCCAGATATGAGCGGACGCACCTTTATGGATCTGCGCATCGAGCGTGTGGACAACGTCTACCGTGCTACGGGTGACCTCTCTGTCAATGACATGACCTATATGAATGGGGATCTGGGCAACGTGAGTGTCGCCTTCTTCTATGAGCCTCGAGACAACGCCTCGCAATATGTCACGGCGCAGGTGAGTAGCAATGGTGACCTAGCGCTGACCGTCGATGGTATCTATCATAGCCGCAAGGGTGAAGAGGCTCTCGATATGAAGGCTTCATTTGAGTCCTTCCCGTTACGTCTGGCTAATCCCTTTACGGGGGGCAATCTGATCAGTCTTGATGGTGCACTCGAAGGTTCTGTCGCTGTGACGGGTACGCCTAAGAGTCCTGTTCTAAATGGAGCTCCTCACATTACCGACGGCTCGGTCGCACTCTCACTGACCGGCAATAGGTACACCCTAGATAGTCGTCCACTGACTATCAAGCAGAGCCGACTAAACCTCAAGGACTATAAGCTAACGCTACAGGGTAAGGAGACCTCGCTCTACCTCGATGGATGGCTAGCACTCTTTGGACCAGAGGCACTCAAGAGCGATCTCCGTCTCTATGCCGACCATGCACAGGTCATCGATAGCAAGTACCACAACAAGCAGTCGATCTATGGTCGAGCTATACTCTCTGCCGATCTGCGCTTGCGGGGCTATCTGACGGCACCTCAACTACTGGGATCTGTCACACTACATGGAGGTACCAATGCGACCTACGTCATGTCGCAAGCTGCCATCAAGGCTCAGGACAACATGTCTGGCGTCGTTGAGTTTGTCAATGTCTCTGACACCACAACAATAGAAGAGCCTAAGGAGAGGCGCACTCAGTCTCTCGGCCGTATGGATCTAGCTGTAGCGCTGCACATCGAGCCCGCAGTACAGATAGGTGTCGACCTCTCATCCCGAGGACAAGACTACGTACGCATACAGGGCGGCGGAGACCTCCGTCTGAAGTATCCTCCTCTTGGCACGATGAGTCTCGTAGGACGGTACGACTTCAGTGGTGGAGAGGTACAGTATGAGTTCCCCGTAGTGGGACGACGACACTTCGACATTGAACCCGAGAGCTACCTCGTCTGGAGTGGCGATCCGTTAGATCCTTACCTGCACTTCATCGCTTCGCAAAAGCTACGAGCCGACGTGACTAGAGGCGAAACGACCAATAAGGTAGACTTTGAAGTGTCCATCAAGGCTGATGAAAACTTGAAGGACATGTCTCTCGCCTTCGATCTGGCAGCGCCTGAAGACCTAGAGACGCAGACTCAGCTCTCCTCTATGAGCGAAGAGGAGCGTGGCAAGCAGGCGGTAGCTATGCTCGTATCGGGCACCTACCTTGCCTCCGATATGGGACAGATGTCGATGGAGAAAGTCCTGAGCAACGTCGCCATGAGTGAGCTCAACAACCTAACGGGCAAGCTCCTCCAGGGGACGAATCTATCTCTCGGCATGGAGCTAGGTGGGTACAATCAGTCTCAACTACAGCAGACCAACTATACCTACAGCTTCAGCCGTCGCTTCCTCAACGACCGCATACGCTTCGTCATCGGCGGGCGCGTAGCTTCGGGCAATCTGCCGACCAACTACGAGCAGACCTTCATCGACAACGTAACCTTTGAGTATCGTCTCGACGAGGCGGGCAGACAGTATGTGACGCTCTTCCACAGACGTAACAACGACAATATGCTCGAGGGCGTCGTGACCGAGACGGGCGCTGGTTATCTGGTCAAGCTCAAGGCGCGTCGCTTCGTCGATCTCTTTGATCCGCGCAACTATATGTGGTGGCAAAAGAAGAAGTCCGAGAAGCCCACTGACCCTAAGAAGCAACCTGACGAACTAGGTACGATGCCGTCAGACAGCACCTCCGTATCGATCGCCACAGATAGCTTGTCACACGCTACGCCCATCGCTCCAGACTCCGTAACCTCAACCTCTCAGACTCCACAGCTATGACTCGTAATCTCTACAGCAGACCAACCATAGCTCATGCACTACTCCTACTGCTCGGCACGATACTCGCTCTGAGTAGTTGCTCCGTGACACAGCATATCCCTGAGGGGGAGCTACTATATATAGGTATCGGCAAGACACGCATACAGGGAGACGACGGCAGTGACGCTGCAGATCGTGCTATCTCTAATATGGAGAAAGTGCTCAACGTGCCACCCAACGACGCCTTCTTCGGCAGTGCTCGCTCCCGCTTTCGCATACCCATCGGGCTTTGGTTTTACAATGGTTTTGTCAACGACAGCACGTGGGTGGGCAAGCGTCTCTATAAGCTTTTTGCTGAGGAGCCTAAGCTCATCAGCGATGTACGCCCCGACGTGCGTGCTAAGCAGTCTCAGTTTATCCTACACGAGCACGGCTACTTTAATGCAGTCGTGACTGATAGTATAGCACGCTCCTCTAGCGACTCGCTGCAAGCACGTGTCTACTACAAGGCAGATCTCGGAGCGCCCTACCTCTACGACAGCATCAGCTATATGGAGCCGTGGCTCCTAGGCAGTGGGGAGATTCTAAATCATGCTGAGCTATCCAGGATACACAAGGGGGATCAGTTCAACTTCTCGCAGATCCTCCAAGACCGCAACATGCTGGTCACGAACCTGAGAGACCGTGGCTACTACTTCTACGCGCCCGATCTACTCGTCTATCAGGTAGACACGCTACTCACGCCAGGCAAAGTCTATATGCAGGTGCGGGAGCAGAGTGGTTACCCCAGCTACACCTTCGAGCCATGGCGCATAGGCTCCGTACACGTCCTACTCACAGAGGATGATCGGCTCGCACTGACGGACACGATGCAGTTTAAGGGGATCACACTGCACTACCGAGAGCATCCGAGGGTGCGTCCCGCAGTCTTTGCCAATAGAGTACAGCTACGCTCGGGCGAACTCTACTCGCAGTCTCTCGAGCAGTCTACCCGTCAGTCTTTGCTGGGGCTAGGAGCCTTCTCCTACGTCGACATGCAGTTTGTCGCTAGTGATACGCTGCACAACCTCCTCGACCTCTACATCACCGCTGAACTAGACAAGCCGTGGGACTCCTCGCTCTCTGCGGTCTTCACGACCAAGTCCAATAACTTCATAGGACCAGGACTCAACCTCTCACTCGGACGTCGCAACCTCTTCGGGGGTGGCGAGCGTCTCTCACTCGATCTCTACGGATCCTATGAGTGGCAGACCAATCGTACTCGTAGCAATCAGGACGTATCTATATCCGACATCAACAGCTACGAGGTAGGCTCTAACCTCAACCTACAGGCTCCACGCATCTTGCTGCCGTGGCTCTACGATCTGCACCTTACGCACGACGTGCAGACCACCTATACCCTATCTGCCTCTATGCTCAATCGTGCACGCTACTTCCAGATCACCTCTCTAGGACTGACCGCCAGCTATAGCGTACGCAATGCGCAGCATCAGCACATGATCACCCCTCTGAGGATACACTACAACCGACTCTCTCGCCAGTCCGAAAACTTTCAGAAGGTCATCACAGACAATCCTATCTTGGGTCTAAGCTTGCGGAGCCAACTGATCCCGCAGATGAGCTACCAGTACACCTTTGACAATATCTTCACAGGGCTAGGCAGTCATCACTTACACATCGATCTAGGTATCTCTCAGGCTGGCAATATCCTCAACGGGATCTACTCGCTAGCAGGTCGCAACTACCATGAGACTAAAAAGCTCCTCGGCGTCCCCTTCGCACAGTTTGTCAAGGGTACAGCAGAGCTACGCTACACCTACGGCATCGATCGCAACCAGAGCTTAGCCCTGAGAGCCGGCGTGGGGGCTATCTACAGCTATGGCAATATGACGGTGGCACCGTATAGTGAGCAGTTTTACGTAGGTGGAGCAAACAGCATTCGCGCCTTCACCGTACGTAGTATAGGTCCAGGGCGCTTCGTGCCACGCAATAGTCGCTATGCCTTTATGGATCAGATCGGTGAGTTTAAGCTGGAGATGAACGCTGAGTACCGCTTCCGTCTTGCGGGGGATCTGCATGGCGCACTCTTCCTCGACTCAGGCAACGTGTGGTTGCTTCGTCCCGACGAAAACCGTCCTGGAGGATCACTCCAAGAGATCACCGATGCTAAGGACTTCTTCAAGCAGCTAGCCCTCGGCTCTGGCGTCGGGTTACGCTATGACCTCAACTTCCTAGTCATTCGCTTTGATGTCGGTGTGGGGCTGCACCTACCCTTTGAGACCACACGCCAGGGCTACTACAACCTGCCTAAGTTTGCCAATTCCCTCGGATACCACTTTGCGGTAGGATACCCCTTCTAGCGAGTATCAGCAGACCATTAAAAAAAGAGCGCAAGAAGCGATAAACATCTGTAGATGAGACGTCCTACCGTACGTCCCTAGATCATCATTGCTTATTTTGCTTTGACACAACGGACACCCTCCGACTAGACACAATCCGTGCGTTCCTACAAAGGGCGACTCATCTCTAATCTCTAACTTCTCAGATCGCCGGCAGGCTCATGCCGGTGATGCGTCGGTAGAGGTCTAGCGCGTAGGGGTCGGTCATGCCGGAGATGTAGTCGAGCGTGCACTGGAGCTTGCCGTAGATCGACTCCTCGTGCAGGTTGTACTGGCTGCTCACCAGCGAGAGGAGCGTACGACTATAAGCATCGTCTGGATGTAGGAGCGAGTGCATCAGTTTGTCGATCAGCTCTGAGAAGATCCGATGCCCCGCCAGCTCCACGTCGATCACTGCCCGTGCCGTGTAGATCTCGCTCTGCGCCACCGCACTATTGGCTCGGTAAGCTTCATAAAGCCTTTCGGGCATCTGGCTGACCAGCGTCCCTGCGAAAGTTCCATGCAGTATCTCCTCCTCATGCTCTATGAAGACCTCAGCACACGCCTCCACGAGGATATTGATCGCCTTAGCTCTTAGGTAAGCGATCCGCTCATTGCGATCCCCGATAGACTCCATCGTGGCAAGCACATGGTCGTGACCATCTGCGGGGAAGTAACGCAGGAGCAGATCCACCGTACGCTCGTAGCTCAGGATGCGCAGCTTGTACGCGTCCTCCACGTCCATCACCTGATAGCATATATCATCGGCCGCCTCCACGAGATAGACCAGCGGGTGACGCACGTAGTGACCCAAGGCGGGGTCTACCGGTAGGATGCCCAGATAGTTCGCCACATCGAGATAGGTAGCCCGCTCTGACTGGAAGTAGCCAAACTTCCCGCTCTCAGGCGCCCTATCCGATGACCAGGGGTACTTGACAATAGCTGCCAGCGTGGTATAGGTAAGCGCAAAGCCTCCTGGTCGGCGTCCCTCAAACTGATGTGTCAGCAGGCGAAAGCCGTTGGCATTACCCTCGAAGTAGGCGAAGTCCTCCCACGGGTGCCCCTCCCCTACTACGGCGTCATACCATTGGCGACCATTGCCCTCAGTAAAGTAAGCCCGGATCGCCCGCTCGCCACTATGCCCGAAGGGAGGATTGCCCATATCGTGCGCCAGACAGGCCGCCGAGACGACCGTGGCGATGCTACCCCGATGAGGCGTATCCTGATTGTCCGTCAGGCGGCACGCTATGTAGTTGCCCAGGCTACGCCCCACGCAGCTCACCTCCAAACTATGCGTCAGGCGGTTGTGCACAAAGATATTCTTAGGCAGGGGGAAGATCTGCGCTTTGTTTTGCAGTCTGCGAAATGGTGCCGAGAAGATCAGACGATCGTAGTCTCGGTCAAACTCCGTGCGCATCTCCATGCCCCCAGAGAGTTGCGGAGCAGCTGCTCCAAAGCGTCGGTTAGAGATCAGCTGATCCCAATTCATTCTACCCATTATTATATATAGTGTATCTATTGTCTTTGTGAGAAGAGAGTTCTGAAGGCGTGATCCACCCGATCACACGGCACGATCTCTATGTCGTAGTTCCGCTGCTGCAGGCTCTTAGCATTCGCCTTGGGGATCAGTATCCGCGTGAAGCCCAAACGATGCGCCTCCGCTATGCGTCGCTCGATGCGACTCACGGCACGTATCTCGCCCGCCAGCCCCACCTCGCCCGTCATGCAGGTCTTCGAGGGGACGGCTATGTCCAGATTGGAGGAGAGGACGGCACAGAGCACCGCTAGATCCACGGCGGTATCGTTGATCTTGATGCCGCCCGTGATATTGAGGAAAACGTCTTTCTGTATGAGCTTGAAGCCGGCCCGCTTTTCCAAAACAGCCAGCAGCATGTTGAGTCGCCTCAGGTCAAAGCCGGTGGTGGACCGCTGCGGATTGTTGTAAATAGCCGAACTGACCAAAGCTTGCGTTTCGATCATGATGGGGCGGATACCCTCCACAGCACAGGCAACGACGACCCCACTGAGTCCCTCCGTATTACCCGAGATAAGATGCTCCGAGGGATTGCTCACGGCGACCAGTCCCGAGCTATTCATCTCGTAGATGCCGAGATCGTCGGTAGAGCCAAAGCGGTTCTTATGGCTGCGCAGGATGCGGTAGAGATGCTGCTTGTCGCCCTCAAACTGCAAGACCGTGTCCACCGTATGCTCTAGGATCTTCGGACCTGCGATGGAGCCCTCTTTGTTGATATGTCCAATGACGATCACGGGGATGCCACTACTCTTGGCAAAGTGCAGGAGCAGGTTGGCGCACTCCTTAATCTGACTGATGGAGCCTGGCGAAGATTCGGAGCGTGCGGTCGTGACCGTCTGAATACTGTCGATGACCAACAGGTCGGGTGCTATCTGCAGTGCCTTCAGGAGTATGTTGTCCAGGTCGGTGTCGCAGTAGATGAGGCACTGCTCCGAGTGTATGCCGATGCGGTCGGCACGCAGCTTGAGCTGCTGGGCACTCTCCTCGCCCGATACGTAGAGCGTCTTGAGCTCTGGGCAGCGCAGTACGGTCTGAAAGATCAGTGTAGACTTACCAATACCTGGCTCACCACCCAGCAAGGTGAAGGAGCCCTGCACCAGTCCACCACCGAGGAGGCGGTTTAGCTCCTCGTCGTGCAGATTTACTCGACTCTCCTCGCTTCCCTCGATCAGTTGTATGGGGCGCACCTCCTCCGAGTGAAGCCCGTCCCACGTAGCACCCTCATGGATCTGCTTGAGCTTGCGCTGTATCTCCTGCGCTGGTGTCGAGCGCCCCGAGGTTGCCTCCGGCTGAGCCAGTTGCTCCTCGATCGTGTTCCACTCTTGGCACTCGTTGCACTGCCCTTGCCAGCGACTGTAGGTCGCACCACAGGCACTACACTTATATATAGTCTTAACCTTTGCCATCTGTCATGCTCGCTCTAGAGGACATGTGGAGCAGCGCAGCAAGCCACCCTGCTTAGAGATCTCACTATAAGGCACCTCCTCAACGGTCATGCCAGCCACCTCACGGAGGTAACGCTGCAGACGCTCGGCACCCGCCTCGACACAGACCACTTCGGGAGAGAGGGAGAAGAAGTTCGTATGCATCTCGACAGCCTCCTCAGCGGTGATGGTCAGCAGTTTGTCCTGACCAAAGACCTCGCCAATGATCCCGCGCGCCTCTCTGGAAGCGACTCCCTCGGGATAAAAGACGGCGAAGCCACGCCCCACGGGCTGGAAGGCGCAGTCTAGGTGCAGCACACCACGCAGAGGATCCTGATCATGCTTGTATAGTGGTACGGGGACGACACGCTTGTGCGGAAAGAACTCACGGAAGAAGTCCACCGCATGCTCATTGGTTCTCGTAGTCTTGAACTGCCCAAAGGCACCCGGCTCGCAGCACCCCACGAAGAGGATGTCATCATAGAGGATCACGTCGCCCCCCTCGACACGCACCTCGGCGGGCAGGTGCAGCACGTTGCTCGGCTCGAAGAGGTCATAGATCGATGCAAACGCATCTACCTCTCGTCTCCTGTCGGGGATCATGTGTGCCACAAAGAGGTGCTCGTCTATCACGAAAGAGACATCTCGCGCGAAGATCTGATTACACCCCTCTATCGGCTCAGGGCGATACACCTCCACGCCGTAGCGCTGCAAGATAGCGAGGAAGCCCTCCATCTCACGTACCACCGCCTGCTCCGTGGGATAGTCTCCCCGCAAGACCGCTTGATAGCTCTTAGCGTCATAGGTCTCCTCAAGGGTTGGCGGCGTGCCGAGCGCATGAGGCAGCCCGAGTACGACCTTGCGGAGCTGGTTCGTTTCGTTGGTCACGTGAGGTATGAGTAGTTTGTTTTGTTTGTTCATCATATCGTTTGTTTAGCGGCTCCTAGCACAGCAGACGTGCGGGGAGCTTTATTCTTTACTCAGACAAATATAGGGAAAAGTGAGGGATTAGAGATCGGAGAGGTCGTGCACCCCTATATGTCGCTGCACGTCTCGATAGGACTCCAAATGCTCCGATCACACTGACGACTGTCTACTGAATAGCTCCGAAGAAATTTCGGATCTCTTCGGGAGCTATTTCTGATTTCCTAGGGAGGAATGAAAAAATTCTTCGGAAGTATCGTTTGATTCTTCCGAAGTTTCAGTTGATATCTCCGAAGAGTTTTTCTTTTCTCCCGAGGAAATTTTGATTTCCTCGGGAGCTATTTGGAAAACTCCTCGGAAGAAATCCGAATCATCAGAAAGGTTGGCGTAATCAGGAAGGATTTGTAGCCACTGTGTAGCGATACTTGGACAGTATATCCTAGTTATCGTCATGTATAGCTCCTAGCAAACTGGTTATAATGCGTCAGCCCTGACTCATTCATCGTGGGGACTCTCTGTATCGCTTATTTTGCTAACTTTGCTTCTACAGCGAGCGACAAGCTGGCGCACGCCCTTTTTCGGCACTTCTGATGCCATCTTATTGCTCGCCACAGTTTTTCAACGGCCGTTACGAGTAGCACTAAGACTCTGTGCACTCGATACCTGCCAGCGTAACTTTCAAAAACTCTAACGACACAATAGAACTATGGCAACTTTATCACCCGAACTTATACAGCAGGCACAAGAGCGTGCCAAGCAATGGCTCACACCAGCCTTTGACAGTGAGACTCGTCAGCAAGTGGAAGCTCTCCTCGCAGCTGAGGACAAGACGCCTCTCGTGGAAGCTTTCTACCAAGTACTAGAATTTGGCACGGGCGGTCTGCGAGGCATCATGGGCGCTGGCACCAATCGTATGAATAAATACACCGTCGGCATGGCTACGCAGGGCTTGGCAAACTATCTCCTGCAATGCTTCGCTGGCGAAGAGATCTCCGTAGCTATCGGCTACGACGGGCGCAACAACAGCCCCTTCTTTGCCCAGACGACAGCCGACGTGCTCACGGCAAACGGCATCAAGGTCTACCTCTACGATGCGCTGCGTCCTACCCCAATGGTCTCCTATGCGATCCGTCAGCTGGGCTGCAAGAGCGGCGTCATGGTGACTGCCTCGCACAACCCCAAGGAGTACAACGGCTACAAGGTCTTCTGGAGCGACGGAGCTCAGATCATTGCTCCGCACGACAAGGCTATTGTCAACGAGGTAAAGAGCATCACGGACATTGATCAAGTGAAGTGGCAGGGCAATCCAGCACTCGTCGAGATGATCGGTGCTGAGATAGACGACCGCTTTATCCACGATGTGTGCGGTCTGTCGCTCTCTCCTGAGTCGGTAGAGCGTCATCGTGATATGGGGATCGTCTATACGCCCATTCATGGTACTGGCGTGCGCATCGTGCCTCGTGCGCTAGAGGCTTTTGGCTTCAAGAATATCATCCATGTGCCAGAGCAAGATGTGATCGACGGCAACTTCCCCACAGTCGTCTCGCCAAACCCCGAGGAGCCGGCAGCTATGAAGCTGGCGATAGAACGTGCTGAAGCTACGAGTGCTGACCTAGTTCTAGCGAGTGACCCTGATGGCGACCGCATCGGTGTCGCTGTGCGCAACGAGCAGGGTGTGATGCACCTAATCAATGGCAACCAGATCTGCGCTCTGCTGACCTACTACTCGATAGCGCGCCGCAAGGAGCTGGGCGACCTACGTCCCAATGACTTTGTGGTCAAGACGATTGTGACCACGGAGCTGATCCCCGCCATTGCGAACGACTACGGAGTGGACTATATGGACTGCTACACGGGCTTCAAGTGGATCGCCAACGAGATCCGTGAGCAGGAGGGCAAGCGTCGCTACATAGGTGGTGGTGAGGAAAGCTATGGCTACCTCTGGGAGACATTTGTACGAGATAAGAGTTCGGTGTCGGCTTGCGCTATCTTTGCAGAGCTGACGGCGTGGGCTCTGGACAAGGGTTTGACCATTGATATGCTTCTTGAGAAGATTTACTACGAGCATGGTTACTTCCTCGAGCAGGGCGTCAGCGTAGTGCGCAAGGGCATCAAGGGCGCTCAGGAGATCAGCCAGATGATGGTCGACTACCGCTCTAATCCGGTAAAGGAGCTGGCTGGCAGTCCCGTGGTGAAGATCCTAGACTATCAGTCGCTCGAGGGTAAGTGCCTAAAGAGTGGAGAAACCTTCCCGATCAAGATGCCTGCGACCAGTAATGTGCTACAGTACCACACGGCCGATGGCACGGTGCTCTCGATACGTCCCTCAGGCACGGAGCCTAAGATCAAGTACTACATCGGTGTCACCTACAAGCGTGGCTCCGATCCCGCTTGCGATCATCCGGAGCAGCTACTTCGCGACCGCATCAAGGCTATACGTGAGCAGCTAAGCATCTAAGAGCAGGTACACATTATATATATGGTTACAGACGACATCTACCAGCTCATCTCTGAGCATCAGATCGCCGCAGCCGTCAAGCTACTAGGCGAGCAGATGCAGTCTCATGTGCGTATTCCTGTGGAGCAGCGTGATCGCTACCACTCGGCAAAGCGTATCCTAGAGACGATGCTGCAATACCTAGAGTCGCCGATACAAGATCCAGAACTGGAGACTAACTACAGCTACCTGCTCCGGACGCTCTACGAGGTGACCGATGCTCTGAGAGATACCGAGTGGCTGTCCCAATCGCCTCAGTACGAAAAGCAAGCGAACTACTACTCCCTACTGCTGGACAACGGAGGACTCGCGATGGTTGTCGAGCAACTGACACTCCAGTCCAACCTGGCCACAGTAGACCGTCCACGCTACGACGAACTGGTCAAGCGGCTCACGATGGGACTGCTCTACACACAGGAGTGGAGCGACGAAGTAGCCTCCGCACTAGACCAGCTCGACGACTACGTACAGCAGACAGCACTCACAGCTGTCACCCTAGCTTTGCTACGCTCGTGGCATTGGGGCAAGCTATGCTGGCTCCTCGTTAAGCTGATGAAGACACAAGGCGAACAGACGATGGTGCGCATTCGTGCCGTCGTCGGGGTCCTTCTCGTCGGTGAACTATACAATAACCGTCTAGCACTCTATGAGGAGCAGCTCCCCTACACGCTCCAGCAGATCGGCGGGGCGATCACCCTCGAGGAGTACGACATGATCTGGAGCCACCGTCTGCGCATGAAGTACACGCCACAGGTAGTGGAGTATGTGCAGAAGCTCTTCGGACGCTTCAACAGTCCCGAGTTTCAGCAACGCTTTCAGGAAATCCTCTCTTCAACGGGTGAAAGTGAGGGTCCAGCCTCCTTCGAGAGTGTCTTCGGTGATGAAGAGGAGCTAATGCCTCTCGTGGACGATGTACAGGAGGGATACGAAGCGCTGAAGCGTCTCGTAGCACGAGGCTTCGATGTGAACGCCTTTGCGACACGGTCTCTCTTGCAGGGTCCTTTCTTTGATGATGAGGCGCACTGGCTCATTCCGTTTGACCTGCAGCACAGTTCCCTAGCAGCCGTGATGGCTCAGTTTAGCAATGAGTACCAGCTCGGTGAGGATCAGATCATGACGCTACTGCGGGAGTCCATCTTCCAGCAGGTAGACATAGACTTTTACGGCTCCATCTTTAGGATTAGCCAGTTGCCTGGTCAGGTGCTACAAGGCATCTCGCAGGGCGTCCTAGCTATGGAGAATGTGATCAACCGTACCCCTTACCTCCGTCCACAAGAGCGGCGACTGCTAGCAGCGGAAGACTATACGAAAACATTGCAAGGGTATATCTGTCAGCTGGCACGTATCTATAGCTTCATTGGAGCAAAGGTGGCAGCAGAGACTCCCTTTGAGATACGCTTTGGCAAGCTCAATCCCTTTGCCCAAAAGCAAACAGAGGAGCTATACGACAAGCATCTCGACTTGCTACGAGCTTATTGCGTTCAGACGAAAGAGTATGCTGGCGAGCAAGCTGCAATACAGTTTCAGCTCGGACGCACTTCAGAGCCTGAGGCTCGTGCTCAGCTCATGTACCGCCTCGCACAGACCTACTACGAGGAGGAGAAGTACATGCAGGCTTACTTCGTCATGCAGCAGATTCCTCCGCAGCTACTATCGGGCGAGACCAGTCCGCTCTTTATTGCACAGATACTCTACCGCATGGAGCAACCAGGTCTTGCGATCGCATTGCTAGAGCAAGTGCGCCAGCATGCAGAGCCAGCGAAGCCTTCACTCGCTATCTTACGACTACTCGGCGTACTCTATGTGAAGCTCCGTCTCTACGACAAGGCACTCCCGTTGTTGCTACAATGCGAATTTAAGGACGAGCATCCCGACACGCTCTATCCACTCATCGCTTGGTGCCTCATGATGGCGCAGCGATGGGATGAGGCAAAGGCTTATGCCAGTCGCCCCGTCACCTCATACGACCAGCTGGACAAAGACTCTCTCGAGCTTCAATACAAAGAGTTCACGCCCCTACTGCCTGCTCTCTTTACGCTCATCGGCGGAGACCTGCAGGGCACGCTACAAGCTCTAGGTAAGCTCCTCGCCACTGCTGACGAGCATCAGCAGAAGAGACTTATCTCCGCCTACGGAGAGTGCATGTACGACCTGCAGCAGCTAGGCGTGCCGAGTCATCTGCTGGAGCTGATACAGACTTGGCTTCATCAGCGTATAAACACTTTCTAAGTTCATTCACACAGACTAATTACATACCTCTATTCATGACAAATATTCATCAGTTCGACTTCTCAGGTCTTCGCGCACTCGTTCGTGTAGACTTCAACGTCCCCTTTGACGATCAGGGGCAGATCACCGACGACACCCGCATGCGTGCCGCCCTGCCTACGCTACGCAAGATCCTATCCGACGGTGGCAGCGTCATCATCGCCACCCACCTCGGTCGCCCCAAGGGTCGTGATCCCAAGCTCTCTACCGCGCTCATCGTACCACACCTCAAGGAGCTCACCCACGTACCCGTCATCCACTGCCCTGTGAGCCGTGGTGCTCAGGCAAAAGAGATGGCGCAAGCACTTCAGCCGGGCGAGATACTAGTCCTCGAAAACGTACGTTTCGAGGAGGAAGAGCAAGGCAAGCTAAACAACCCTGACCAATACACCAACGAAGAGGACCTCAAAGCTGCTAAGGCTGATCTCAAGGAGCGTCAGAAGGCTTACTCCAAGGAGATGGCTACACTAGCTGATGTCTACGTCAACGATGCCTTTGGTGCCGCACACCGAGCACACGCCACGACGGCTCTCATTGCTCAGTACTTTGCCGCAGACAAGAAGATGTTTGGCATGCTGATGCTACAAGAGGTAGAGGCTGTGCAGCGTGTCTTACATGGTGCTAAGCACCCCTTTACCGCTATCTTAGGAGGCTCTAAGGTCTCCTCGAAGATCGACATCATCCTCAATCTGATGGACAAAGTGGACAACCTCATCATTGGAGGCGGTATGGCCTACACCTTTGTCAAGGCGCAGGGCGGCGAGATAGGTCGCTCCCTCTGTGAGGAGGACAAGATCGAGGTGGCACGCGATATCATGGAGCGTGCTAAAGCTAAAGGCGTGCGACTCCTTCTACCCGTAGATACGGTCGCCACGTGCGACTTTGCCAACGATGCGCCTGCCGAGACCTACCCGACCAATCAGATCCCTGCCGACCGCATGGGTATGGACATAGGCGCTCAGGCTTGTGCCGACTACCGTGAGGTCATCCTGACTAGCAAGACGATCCTGTGGAATGGACCTGCGGGAGTCTTTGAGTTTGACAACTTCGCTCGTGGCTCCGAGGCTATCGCTCAGGCAGTCGCTGAGGCGACACGACAAGGTGCCTATTCGCTCGTCGGTGGTGGTGACAGTGTCGCCTGCATCAACAAGCTCGGTCTAGGCGACGAAGTATCTTACGTATCTACCGGTGGTGGTGCGCTCCTAGAGGCTATCGAAGGAAAAGCACTCCCAGGTATCGTAGCCATCGACCCCAACTATGGCAAGTAGTTCTGAGGGGAGCTCCTCCGCTACCCCACTCGTCTCGCTCGTCCGCATGACGCGGTGTGACCTCTGCAATGAGACGCACCAGAGCCATCTGCCTACGCTCAGACAGCTCTACGAGGAGGCCTTTCCCCGTAGTGAGCGTCGCCCGTGGAGTGACCTAGAGCAGCTCATCGGGGAGCAAGGTGCTTACCACTTCTTCCTCTTAGAGCATCCCGAGCTAGGGGTCGTAGGCTTTGTCACGCTGTGGCACTTTGACGACTTCTACTACGGAGAGCACTTTGCCATCCTGCCGCAGCTACGCAACCATCGTCTGGGCGAGCAAACACTGCACACGGTCAAGAAGTACATTGGGCGTGAGCCCCTTTACTTCGAGGTAGAGCCCGAGACACTCTCCGAAATAGCTGGGCGACGCATCAACTACTACGAGCGCAACGGCTTCCACGTGGTCAAGCGGGACTACCTGCAGCCCCCGTATCACCTTGAGGAGCAGGGCGTACCGCTCTACATCATGTCGTCCGAGCAAGGCGAGAGAGACTTCATCGAGCGGGTCTGCCAGACACTCGTCGATCGAGTCTACCCGCACTTCTAGACAGACACGACATCCCCATCAACGCAAGAGGAGACGGCCACACAAGTTGGTCGTCTCCTCTTTTCTGTCTCTTTGATACCCAGTTCCTCCGATGGAACCGAAGAGTTCCTGCCCTGGAACTAAGTAGTTCCTCCCTTGGAACTAAAAAGTTCCAAGAGGGGAACTATTTTTGGAACTCGT
>CABUDK010000003.1 GCA_902490315.1 uncultured Porphyromonas sp.
GCGAGGCGGGCATACCGACCACCATCCGCACCTCCCGTGGCGAAGACATCAGCGCTGCTTGCGGTATGCTCAGCACCCAAGAGCAGCAGGGCACATAAGCTCCTCCCCCATTACGAGACTGTTGTGAAAGTCTCATTACGACAAAAGGTTCTAGCCTCACAAGAGAGGTTAGAACCTTTTTTGTTTCATCACAAGCGTAGCGTTCACTAGAAGTAATGCCCTACAGAGATTGCGGGGTATATGTAAGCGAAGTTCCATTGAGCGACCTGCACCAGGTTGATCCCCATACGCAGACTCGCCTCTGCACTCCAACCACTTTGCGTTATATACTTAAATCCAGCCCCTAGACCGATACCGCACGAGGTGCCGCTCACGATCTCTTCTGTTCTCTTTCTTTCCATCCAAGGACCAGAGTAATGCACATTTTTCAGTTTGTCATAGTAGCCAATAGCGCTATTCACCTCTATCAAGAAGCCCGCATTAGGTCTCTTAAAGGCAAACCTATTTCCTCCAAAGTACCAGCGACAATAAGGCATCACCCCAAAAGTCGGGAAAGAGAGTCCACTAGCAGATTCATCACCTATGTAGGTACTCACTGTGCAACCAATACTAAAGTTTGGAGCTGTCGCATATTCATACTCCGCAGACAGCTCTGAAGCATAAGGCAATGCTAAAAGATTAAGCCGCACCTCATGACACTGAACTTGACGTGAAGACTCGACACGCATCTGAGCTTCTAGCTTGGGAGAGCCTAGGGTTAGAAGGATCGTCAAGATCGTTAGCTTCGTCAGTAGTCGCCACATCATCGTAGTCTTTTGAGTTCTATCTCGACATTGCTAGAAGCGGTAGCCTACAGAGACCGCAGGGTATATGTAAGCAACGTTCCACTTACTCACCTTCACAATATTACGTCCTAGACGCAGACTCACCTCTCCGCTCAAGTTGCTTCGAGTGATCAGCTTGAATCCAGCTCCTAAGCCGATGCCCCACGAGACACCTTTCCGCTCTTCAATCTTTCTCTCCTTCTTTCCCGTTTCCTGGGAGTATTCATAGTACACATTGCGCAGGTTATCGTTGTAAGCGACAGCGCTATTAGCCTCTAGGAAAAAGCCAGCATTAGGCTTTGCAATAGAAAACAAACGACCACCAAAGTACCAGCGGCCATAAGGCATCACGCCCGCTGTAGGGAAAAGGACGACGTTAGCCCGTTCAGTACCAAAGTAAGTACTAGCCATAACCCCTACACCCACATCTAGCGCCACCGCACGCTCATACTCCAGCGAAAAAGCCAGATAAGGTATCGGAGCATAAAGATTCAACCGTACTTCGTTAAGCTTGTTCGGTGTAGGAGGAGTAGGCTCGCCAGGCACCACAACCTCCTGAGCAGCTAGCCAGAGAGAGCTTAGTAATAGTAGCATCGTGCTAAGGATCAGTCGTGTCAGTCGTTCTTTCATCATAGCAGCGTATTTGAGTTATGCTCCAAAGTTAATATTATTTCTAAGATTTGGCCGCTGTCGCACTGATCTCCTCGTAAAGCGCCAAGGCACGCTTCTGCGCCTCAGCAAAGGTCGGCAGCACATTCTCCCGTCCCAGCTGATCGATGATACCCGTCTGCTCCAGATGCGTATAGACAGCAGGACGCACGCCACTTAGTATGATGTGCACACCACGCCTACGCTGTCGTGCAAGGACCATCTGCAGGTTGTACAGCCCCGTGCTGTCGATGAAAGGCACGCGACGCATGCGAATGATTCGCACCTCCGGATGGTCGTGAACCGTCACCATAATCTCCTCAAATTTATTGGCAATACCAAAGAAAAACGGGCCCTCTACCTCATAGACCTCCACTCGTTCTGGCAGATCCAGATGCACCTCAGCCAGTGGCTCGTCCGTGATCTCGCCCACGCCGATCTGCTCGACAGAGCTCACATCGAGGATGCGACGGAAGAGCAACGCGATCGCCAGCAGCATGCCCACCCCGATCGCCACTGTCAGATCGGTCAGCACCGTCAGGAGGAAGGTCACCAGTAGGATAACCGTATCCCCTCGTGGGCCCTTAAAGATCGAGACAAACGATCGCCAGCCACTCATATTATAGGAGACCACCACCAGCACACCCGCCAGCACTGCCATCGGGATATGCGCCGTCAGAGGCGAGAGCAGGAGCATGATCAGCAGGAGCACCACCGCATGGATGATACCCGCCATAGGAGTCCGTCCACCGCTATTGATATTGGTCATGGTACGAGCGATAGCCCCCGTCACAGGGATTCCCCCGAAGAAAGGCACCACCACGTTAGCCACACCCTGACCGATCAATTCGCTGTCAGGATTGTGTTTTGACCCGATCACACCGTCCGCCACCGATGCTGAGAGCAGGCTCTCCATAGCGCCCAGCAACATAATTGTCAGGGCAGAGGGAAAGAGTGCCACGATACGCTCCACCGTGATCGTAGGCATCACAAAGGTCGGTAGCGCACGCTCTATCGTATAGTTGTCCCCGATATTCTCCGGTCTGAGGTAGCCCAGCTGCTGGAGACCAAAGCTCACCAGCGTGAGCAGCACCAATGCCACCAGCGTGCTAGGGATCTTCGCATTGACTTTGGGCAAAAGCCAGATGATCAGTATCGTGCCGACCGCAAAAGCAAAGGGGATCCACGACACCGTCGCAAAGTTGGCGATCAGCACCTGCCACTTGCCGATGAAGTCTCCTGGCATCGACTCGATCTGTAGCCCGAAGAGGTCAGCGATCTGCGTCGTGAAGATGGTCACGGCGATACCCGCCGTAAAGCCCACGATGATCGGATACGGGATAAAGCGCACCAGACCGCCCAAGCGCAAGAAGCCCAACAGCATCAGGAGCAAGCCCGCCATAATGGTCGCAATGGCTAGCCCGTCCAAGCCGTGCTGCTGGATGATCCCATAGACGATCACGATAAATGCGCCCGTTGGTCCTCCGATCTGCACCTTGCTACCACCTAGTAGCGAGACGAGGAAACCACCGATGATAGCCGTCAGCAAGCCCTCCGTCGGTGAGACCCCGCTAGCGATACCGAAGGCGATAGCTAGCGGCAGGGCGACCACGCCAACGATGATACCCGCTGTGAGATCCTTGACAAAGTCCTGTCGTGAATAACCACGTAGAGAGAGAAAAAACTCAGGCACGAGTCCCTTCATGATAGACATAAGCGTAAGAAAAATGGTTGGTACTGCTACAAAGATACGAAATTAGAGGTTAGAGGCTAGAGATTAGAAGTTAGATCACTCTGATAGCTCCGTAGCTCCGACTCATTCCGATAACCCTAGCCAATCGCCAACAGCTTTTCCATCGCATCAAAATAGGAATTAGCCGAGCCTAGGACGAGCAGTCTCTTCATAAAAAAAAAGAAAACGTATCTTTGTAGCAACGATATCAGACTCGTAATCTAGTCATCTATATCAAACCCTCCATTTAGGAACAACGCTATGAATAGACTTGCTAAGCTTCTTTCATCTAAGCCTCTCCGTCGGGGTCTCTTTATGACGCTTATCCTCCTGCCACTTCTTTCCTCCTGTGCCGTCAGAGGTATGCTTGAGGATCTTCCTCAGGTAGATAGCTTCGGGAGCTTTATCTCTGCAGTCTTGCTGGTGGGGGTGATCAATCTCGTGTACAATCTGATTGTGGGGTTCTTCGTTCGCCCCTCTTTCGTCACAGAGCTTATCTTCTTCATTCTCCTAATATCCTTCTCGCCATACGGCTTCTTCATGTCGCTACTCATCACCGTTGTAGGACGTGCCATCGGCTTCTTACTAAGCCTCCTCTTGGCATTCATCTGGAGCCTCTTCACTGGTGGTCTTGGCAACAGTTAATCATAACACCCTAACCCCAAGCTTCACGGCAAAAACGAGTTTCGGGGTGTTTTGCTTTTAGGTAGTGAGAGTAGTAGCTCGCTGGGCCAGTCGGCGGAGGCGCATCTTGACGCGGTGAGCTTGGTGGTGCAGCTGACGCCAGAGACGTTTGTGGAGCGGTATCGTTGTGAGACGAGCTATCAGTTGCTCTAGCGGCTCTGCTTCTAGCTGCGCAAAGAAGAGCTGCCGCTTCGGAGGCTCTGCCGCCGTGTGCTCGATAGCAGGATTGCCCGCTAAGGCACTCGCATAGTTGGTCTCCTGATAGCGACATGGTAGTCCCTCCAGTAGCCTTCGCCCTCGCTCGCTGTGAATCAGCACGACACTCGTGCCTTTGTCCTCGTCCAGCGCACGATCTAGGTCGGGGCAGGTGCGCTCCACGCCCCAGTAGTCGCCCAGCGTCAGGTCGCTCTGACTGCGGCCCCCTTTCGCCATGCAGGCGTAGCAACTAGGACGCAAGTAGAGGTCGTGCAGGAAGCCACGCATATAGATGTTGTCACCGTAAAACTGTCGCACATCGCCCCCGCCAGTGCTTTGTACCACAAAGTCATAGCGTCGCCATCCCGACCGTGTTTTATCCCGAAAGGAGACTCTAGCGATCTCCTCTGGCTCTGCTCGGAGAGTCGTCGCCAGGTACCTTTGCCACACCATCGGTGAGGGTACGCCGTGGCAGACCACATCAACCGTCGTCAAGTTGTCATAGGCACGCCCGAGGTAGTTGATCAAGCCTTTGATCTGACAGGGAGTCCCTGAGAAGAGGACCGGTCGCTCATCTTTGAGAAACTGCTCCGACTGCCGATAGATATCTCCGATACGACTCTGCAGATACTTACTACCTCGAAAGGGTGTCAGCCCCTCTATGGTCTCCGTATAGTCGTGACAGACTCTCCACTCCTCATCAAATCGCGCCCCAAAGACCACGCCCCCATGTCGTAGCGTATCCTCAGCAAGTAGCGTAAAGAGCCCTCCCGACGAACTCGCCTCGCGGAGCCCTTCGTCGGTAGCACACGCTGCGTAAACCGCCTGCGGCTCGCGAGGTTCGTCCAGCTTCATAAAGGGGCAGACCCGCTCACACTTATGACACTCGATGCAACGGTCCAGATCGACGACTGGATAGCCAAAGCCCTCCTCGTCACGCTCCATCCGTATGCACCCTTGGGGGCATACCTGTCGGCACGCTTCGCAGCCACAGCAGCGCCGCTTGTCCTCTATCTGTATCATCGTGTCTCAGTCTCTAGTGCAGTGCAAAGTTAGATAAAGCAGATTACACCACAGGGCTGACGCATTATAATATAAACTGGATAAGCTCATTTCAATCTCTCCCGATGAGTTTTCAATTATCTCGGGAGATATTTTTGATTTCCTCCCGAGGAGATGTCGAAATTCTTCGGACTTATCAGATGATTCTTCCGAAGTTTCATTTGATTCTTCCGAAGAATTTTTTCTTTCCTCCGAGGAAATTCCGATTTCCTCGGGAGCTATTTGAGAAACTCCTAGGAAGAAATCCAAATCATCGAAAAGGTAGGCGTAACTAGAGAGGATTCGTAACCTCTGTGTGGCAATACTCGAACCCAGTATCCCTAGTTATCGTCACGTGCAGACCCTTGCAAACTGATTATAATGCGTCAGCGCTGAATGCTGACTGACGGTTAGGGCATATTTGAACAAGATTCTGTATCTTTGCGAACATATCTTATACGAAAGCTCCAATGAAGAAACCGTTTAAGGAATACCAGTCTGCTGACTTCGCACAGATCAACCAGGAGATGCTCTCTCTCTGGGAGAAGGAGCAGCTCTTCCACCGCTCGCTACATCAGCGTGAGGATGCGCCGCTATTCACCTTCTATGAGGGTCCGCCCTCTGCCAATGGTATGCCCGGCATTCACCACGTCATAGCACGCTCTATCAAGGATATCATCTGTCGCTACAAGACGATGCACGGCTACCGTGTGGATCGTCGCGCTGGCTGGGATACGCACGGCCTGCCTGTAGAGCTGGGGGTCGAGAAGAAGCTCGGCATCACCAAGGATGCGATCGGTAAGACGATCTCTGTCGCTGAGTACAACCAGACTTGCCGCAAGGAGGTGATGAAGTACACCGCCGAGTGGGAGTCGCTGACGAACAAGATGGGTTACTGGGTTGATATGGAGCACCCCTACGTAACCTACAAGAATAAGTACATCGAGACGCTTTGGTACCTTCTCAAGGAGCTATACAAGAAGGGGTTACTCTATAAAGGTCTATCCATACAACCCTACAGCCCCGCGGCTGGTACGGGACTAAGCTCGCACGAGTTGAATCAGCCGGGCTGCTATCGTGATGTCAAGGAGACGGTCTGTACCGCACAGTTTCGCATCATTGATGCGCCCGAGTCTCTTCGTGGACGTGGCGAGAGCTTCTTCCTAGCTTGGACCACTACCCCGTGGACGCTTCCATCGAATACCGCGCTCTGCGTGGGTCCCTCGATCGAGTACTGTGCTGTGGAGACGTTCAACCCCTACAGCGCTATGCCGATCACGGTGGTACTCGCCACGGCGCTTCTAAACAGCTACTTCGACGCTGAGAGCGAGGTGAGCGAACTGCCTGAGACGTGGGACCGCGAGACCTATAAGAAAGCTCCTTGGCACCGCATTTCAACTTGCAAGGGTAGCGACCTCGTGGGCATTCACTACGAGCAGCTCATCCCGTGGGTCAACCCAGGCGAGGGAGCCTTCCGAGTCATTCCTGGTGACTATGTCAGCACCGAGGATGGTACCGGTATCGTACACATTGCGCCGACCTTCGGTGCCGACGATGAGCGCGTCGCTAAGGCGGCAGGCGTTCCCCCTCTTCTGATGATCGACAATAAGGGGCAGCAGCGCCCGATGGTTGATCTGAAAGGTCGCTTTTACAAGATTGAGGCTCTCGATCATCAGTTCCTCAAGGAGTCGGTGAACGTACCGCTCTACGACACCTACGCAGGACGCTATGTGAAGAAGGATTACGACCCCAAAGACACTCCTGACAAGGAGACGCTAGACGTAGAGATCTGCGTCATGCTCAAGCATGAGAACCGCGTCTTCCGGGTCGAGAAGCATACGCACAACTATCCCCACTGCTGGCGCACCGACAAGCCCATCCTCTACTACCCACTAGACAGCTGGTTCATCCGCTCTACCGCTTGTCGTGAGGAGATGATGCGTCTCAATGAAACGATCGACTGGCATCCCGCTGCGATCGGTGTAGGACGCTTCGGCAAGTGGCTGGAGAATCTCCAGGACTGGAACCTCTCCCGCAGTCGCTACTGGGGTACTCCCCTACCTATCTGGCGCACTGAAGATGGCGACGAGGAGCTCTGCATCGGCTCTGTCGAAGAGCTATACAAAGAGTGCGAACGCGCTGTGCAGGCTGGCGTCATGTCAGCCAATCCGCTCGCAGGCTTTACCCCTGGCGATTACAGCGAGGAGAACTATGACAAGATTGATCTGCACCGACCCTACGTCGATGAGATCACGCTCGTGGCGCAGGACGGCAAGCGTCCGATGCGTCGTGAGAGCGACCTGATCGACGTATGGTTTGACTCGGGAGCTATGCCCTTTGCGCAGGTACACTATCCTTTCGAGCATCGTGAGGAGGTCGAGAGTGGCAAGGTCTTCCCCGCCGACTTCATCGCTGAGGGCGTCGACCAGACACGTGGTTGGTTCTTTACGCTTCACGCTATCGCTACGATGACCCAGGGGAGCATAGCCTTTAGAAATGTCCTCGTCAACGGGCTCGTCCTCGACAAGGATGGTAACAAGATGAGTAAGCGTCTAGGCAATGCGGTCGATCCCTTTGGTATCATTCAGCAGTACGGCTCAGATCCGCTACGCTGGTACATGATCACGAATGCTAATCCGTGGGAAAACATACGCTTCGACCCGAAGGGGGTTGAAGAGGTAAGCCGCAAATACTTCGGCACGCTCTACAACACCTACCAGTTCTTCGCACTCTATGGCAACTTGGACGGCTTCGATCCTTCCGTAGCCCAGATCCCCTATGCGGATCGTCCTGAGATCGACCGCTGGATCCTCTCACGTCTCAACTCGCTCATCAAGGAGGTAGACGGCAAGCTAGCAAGCTACGACCCAACACCAGCAGGACGTGCCATCGAGAACTTTGTCACAGAGCACCTGAGCAACTGGTATGTGCGTCTCTCGCGCAAGCGCTTCTGGGCAGGCTCTATGACCGATGACAAGCTGAGTGCCTATCAGACGCTCTACCAGTGTCTATCAGTAGTAGCTCAACTGATGGCGCCGATTGCACCTTTCTACGCAGATAGACTCTATCGTGATCTGCACGATGAGGCTGCATCGGTACACCTCTCCGACTACCCCGTAGCAGACGAGGCTCAGATAGACCTAGACTTAGAGCGCAGCATGGAGCTGGCTCAGATCTACTCGACGCTAGTCCTCTCACTACGTCGCAAGGTCAATATCAAGGTGCGTCAACCGCTCAGCGCGATCATGCTACCGGTCAATGACCCCGCCGACAAGATCCACATGGAGCAGGTACACGACCTACTACTCAGCGAGGTCAATGTGAAGGATATTCGCTTCGTTGATCCCTCCGACTCCATCTGGGTACGCACGGTCAAGCCTGACTTCAAGGCTCTAGGGCCTAAGGTGGGCAAGAATATGAAAGCACTCGCAGCTCAGATCAATGCCCTCACACCCGAGCAGATCAATGAGTTAGAGCAGACGGAGCACCTGACCCTGACGGTCGGTGATCAGCCTATTGTGGTGGACCTCCAGGATGTACAGATCATCGCTCAGGATATACCGGGGTGGACGGTTGCCAACGAGGGTCGTCATACGGTAGCTCTAGACATCACGCTCACGCCCGAGCTGATCGCTGAGGGTACAGCGCGTGAGTTTGTCAACCGCATACAGAACCTTCGCAAGCAGTCTGGCTACGAGGTCAACGATCATATCGAGCTACTCGTCATGGCTCCCGATGAAGTTGTAGAGGCTCTCCGCACTCATCAGGAGTACGTCCAGACGCAAGTACAGGCCGACACAATCGATTACTCCGAGGTACTCAGCGATGCCGAGGAGATCGACCTAGACGGCACCTTGATAGCGGTACAGATCAGCAAAGTATAAACACCAATTCACAGCGTCTGTAGACGATAGGGCTTTATCATCAAAGAGACTTCGTCTACAGCGCACTAATAGATTCACAGATAGTATGGAAGATAGCAGCAAGAAACGATACAATGCGGAGGAGCTCGAAGAGTTTCGCATACTCATCGAGAAGAAGATCGCTCAGGCTCGTGAGGATCTCAACATGCTCCGTGCTGAGAATGCCAACGACATCAGCGACACGACGCCCACCTACAAGGATCTAGACGAGGGTGCCATCACGCAGGCTCGTCTTGAAAACGATGCACAGGCACAGCGTCTGCAGGACTTCATCGAGAAGCTCGAGGCAGCTCTCCTACGTATCCAAAACGGCACCTACGGCATCTGCTCTGTCACGGGCAAGCTCATACCCAAGGAGCGTCTCCGTGCGGTACCTCATACGACCAAGAGCATCGAGGCCAAGCTCAATCGCGACAAGCTTAAGTAAAGTCAGTCGTCTCCTTTATGACTCGTACTAGCCAGCGCCATTGGATTGTCGCAGGGCTCATTCTGCTCCTCATTGTCATAGATCAGGTTGTCAAGATCTGGATCAAGACACACATGTACGTCGGTCAGGAGTATCATATCTTTGACTGGTTTCGCATCTACTTTGTAGAGAACCGTGGCATGGCTTACGGTGTGGAGCTAGGCAGCAAGCTTCTGCTGACCGCCTTCCGCATCATAGCCATGACGGGACTGGCTATATGGCTCACACGCTTCGTTCGTCAGTGTCGGCACTACTCACTAGGATTCTGCTGCATCATCGGACTAGTGCTAGCTGGAGGCATCGGCAATCTCATCGATTCCCTCTTCTATGGACAGCTCTTCACCTCCTCCATCGGGCAGGTAGCGCAGTTTGTCCCTACGACAGCTGGAGCCGTAGGCTATGCACCTTGGTTTGAAGGGCATGTGGTCGATATGCTTTACTTTCCCCTCTTCACAACGGTATTGCCCGAATGGTTCCCGATAGGCGGAGGATCGGCGTACACCTTTTTCAGTCCTATCTTCAACATTGCCGACAGTTGCATCACCGTAGGCGTGCTGGCGCTGCTGATCTTCTATCCACGCACCACGACACGAGCTCTCGATCGTCTCTGGCTTTATTTACGGGGCAAGCATCGTCATACGAATGTGCGAGCTAAGTAAGCGAACTTACTAGTTATGCGAGCTAACAGCGTCAAGGCATCTTTGCTCAAGTTCGGGCTACTAAGCATACTGCTGCTCCTACTCGGGAGTGGCTGTAAGAAACGCTCGTGGCAACGCATACCGAATGGCAAGCTCGAGCAGCTACTCACAGAGCTATACACAGCTCGTGGCGTAGGTCAGACGCTCTATCTCACATCGGCACAGCAAGACTCGATCTACGCCTCCATACTCAAGTCGCACGGTGTATCCCAAGAGGATCTAGATAGCACCATCTACTACCTCTCAGCTTCGAAGGCAAAGCTACTTCAGAAAATCATTGCTCAGTCCTCAGCCAGCATACAGCGAGAGGTAGAGATATTGGAGCGTACGACAGGTTTCTTCAAGATAAGCTTGGATGGTGACGAGGGCAACTTCTACACACCACTATCTGACTCGCTCTCTTGTCGTGTTACACCACTGTCTACCTATCCTATTCGCATCAACAAGGAGCAATATAGCTATCACTGGAAGGTGGCTCTGGCAGACATTCCCAACCTCCCCGATACCATCCGGCAAGTAGAGATCCAGGGACTTGTCAGCGGCTCTCTCCTACCCGAGCCGTGTCAAATGCCCTACATAGCACTTTCCAAGCAGCTAGATGCTACGCTTCCGCCCCTGGCTATGGAAAGTGTATCAACGCAACTACCCATGGGAGGAAGCTTCGTACTCACCCTAGGTCCATCTACTCCCGAGAGAACAGCAGAGCCTACGGAGGGACAGGAGCAACAGCTAGAAGAACCAGTAAGTGCGACAGATAGTTTATCAAGTGGCCTAACGGACAGTATCGCAAAAAGTCTGACGAGCAGCGCAGTGGATAGTCTCCCTGTAAGTAAACCACACAAAGAGCGAGTACGGACTGTCCCACACTTTTCAGTGGAAGATACCATCTCCATCTCCATTTACAGCCTACCAACAGACTACCTGGATACGCACTCGCTACACTTTAGACTACAGGAGCTACGCATCATCGCTCGCTAGAAATTGCTCATAGCCTCTATGTAGCAAGCACCCCTCCACAGATGGCACGACAGATCACCCTGCATCCAGGCGAGCGAATCGCCCTCCGACAGCTACTCTATCGTGGAGAGCTCCTGCATTCCGTACTACTTACTTACCACGACCATGAGCGCGGCATCGAGCTAACGCCCTGGCATCACGACGAACCTCCGCACACGCTCTACTACTCAGGCACATGGTGCCTCATCGAGGAGACTGACGCTGACCAGCATTACCGACTATCCTCTGTAGAGTGATATACCCGCTAAAAACAGGGGGAGCCTTAAAGCTCCCCCTTATCCTACATACAACTAACTAACAAGACCACTTATGTGTGGCTTTTTTTTTTACTGAGCTGCTCGTCCTAACCGTATCGCTAACCCCAGATTGAGAACTGGCAAGAATTGAGCCTTGTAAACTATGTCTTGCACCTTAGGATTAAAATCAATAAGCAAATTAGGGTCACCTGCTATGACGTTAGGAGAGGCAACCCGTACCTTGCCAGACAGTAAGACTCCTAGGTCCACAAAGAATGATACGGGTTTGTCTGATGGAGCCATCTGTCCAAAACCAATCCCTAGATAAGGTCTCACTACACGGCCTAAAGTGGCCGTAGCATCAAGCGTTGCTTCGCTACTTGGCTGGATGGTAACACGTTGACTCTCATCGTTAGCATCAAAGATCGTGATGCTAGGCATGTTGTTTGGATCAAGTGTACTCTGTTGCTTCATAATTGACTCTCCAGTCTTAGCATCGATCATCATACCATGAGCCTGCACCTTAGGTGCACCTAGGTAAATGCCCGCTGATACGCGAAAGCCTTTTCCAGCTGGATGCCAGTCAACCATCAATTGTCCATTGATATTGCTGTAAGCAAACTTTGTGCTGAGCTGAGGCGTATAGCCTAGTGACTCTTCGTAAGACTGCTGCTTAGCAGCGTCACCAAACTCAAAAGTCTTCTTATACAACTGCATCTTGGGGAAAAATCCAATTCCAGCACGTACTGCAAGCTGTGGTATGATACGCACAGCACACTGAGCCGTCACACCATCAGGTACTGATACCCCTAGAGCAAGCCCTATGGGCAGAGTGCTTTGCGAAGAAATCTTTTGAGACGTTTCTAGCTTGTCTGTAGTATAAGCATCATCTAGAAGAGGCTCATAGTAGAAGTTGTCCTGAGCAAAGGTCATAGGACAGAGGAGAAGTGAAGCTATCACTCCCATCATGGTACAGCAAAGGATTCGCTTCATCTTGCCTGGACGATACTTGTTGCAGAAAGTGTGATCTTCACGTCTATAGTATTACCATACTCCCAGTCAGAGATTTTGTCTCTCGTTGAGGTGATTCGTATAGGTAGCTGATCAGCCGTAATGTACTTTGCAAGATCCTTCTCATACAGAACCAAGTCTAGCAAATTCGGATTCGTATCCTTTGCTTGTGTCTCTGCTATGAGCTTGTAGTCGTGTCCAGCATAGAGCCGTACTGGAGCAAACAACGTCAGGTTTACACCCTCGGGCTTGATGCACTCGATGGTTACTTTGTCAAGGAGGATGCTCTTGATTGTTGCTTCAGAGAAGCCTTTAAGTCTAATCTCATCTGTTATATCCCAAGAGAGGCAATCCTCGTATAGCACATTTTCCTGATCCGCTCTCAGATCTGACTCTGAACTTTTGGGGAAATTGAGACAACTTGATATGTCAAGTGGTATCTCAAACGACTTGACAGCAGGCACTGTAGCCTCAACGACTGGCGTTCTCGCAGGAGTCTTAGGATCACAGCTTTGTAGTGCAAAGAGCGTAAACGCTAGCACCAGGATAGCATAGAACTTTGGATTAGTCATAGTATTACTGTGTTTAACTGTTATATGGTTACATGATTTGCTCGGAAGCTCTTACTCCCCTATTGGAATACGCTTACAAATATAAGGAAAACACTTGAAGATACAAACACTTAGAGCGAGAAGTTTGGGCTGACAGAGTACAATCGTAAACAAAAAGCTTCATCATATCAACTAGAGACCCTTTCTATGAAAGAATAAGCTCCGCAGTCGGCTACGATTTCGTACCTTTGTAGGGTATTAAGTATTAGCATAATAGAATGCTCTATAGATTATGATGACAGCACACGATATACGACAAGCTTTCCTCGACTTCTTTGAGGAGCACGGGCACCGCATAGTACCTTCGGCACCGATGGTGATCAAGGACGACCCCACGCTCATGTTTACCAATGCCGGGATGAACCAATTTAAGGATATCATCCTGGGCAATAAAGAGCCTCAGTATCGTCGTGCAGCAGACTCGCAAAAGTGTCTCCGCGTGAGCGGTAAGCACAACGACCTCGAGGAGGTAGGACGCGATACCTACCACCACACCATGTTTGAGATGCTGGGCAACTGGTCCTTTGGCGATTACTTCAAGAAAGAGGCTATCGAATTCGCCTGGACCTTCCTCACGGAGCGTCTCCAGCTACCCAAGGATCGGCTCTACGTGACCGTCTTCGGCGGCAGTGCCGAGGAGGGGCTGAGCCGTGACGACGAGGCGGCTGGCTACTGGCTGCAGTACACCACGGAGGATCGTATCATCGACGGCTCTCGCAAGGACAACTTCTGGGAGATGGGCGACACCGGTCCCTGCGGTCCCTGCTCTGAAATACACATTGACCTGCGTAGCGAGGAAGAGCGTCAGGCCATCTGCGGACGTGATCTAGTCAATAAGGACCACCCGTTGGTCATCGAGATCTGGAACCTCGTCTTCATGCAGTACGACCGCAAGGCGGACGGACATCTAGAGCCACTACCCCACAAGGTGATCGATACGGGCATGGGCTTCGAGCGACTCTGTATGGCTATGCAGGGCAAGAAGTCCAACTACGACACCGACCTCTTTACCCCTCTGATCCGCGCTATCGAGACGCTCAGCGGTGAGCAGTACGGTCAGAACGAGCAGGTGGATATCGCCATGCGTGTCGTCGCTGACCACATCCGCACGATCGCTTTTGCCATCGCCGACGGCCAGCTCCCGAGCAATGCTAAGGCGGGCTACGTGATCCGTCGTATCCTACGGCGTGCCGTACGCTACGCCTACACCTTCCTCCATGCCGATGAGCCGATGCTCTACACGCTCCTGCCCACGCTCAATGAGGTGATGGGTGAGGCTTATCCAGAGATCGTGGCGCAGCGCGAACTGATCGCTTCGGTAATCAAAGAGGAGGAGGAAAGCTTCCTACGCACCCTCGCTCAGGGACTCAAGCTTTTGGAAAGCAAGATCCAAGAGTTGCCCCAAGATGAGAAAGTTCTGTCGGGTGCCGACGCTTTCGTCCTGTACGACACTTACGGCTTCCCACTAGACCTCACGGAGTTGATCCTTTCGGAGCGTGGTATGACGCTTGATCAAGTGGCTTTTGACAAACTGATGCAGGAGCAGAAGAGCCGTGCGCGTCAGGCAGCTGCCATCGACGCTGCCGACTGGGTGGTCCTCGATGAGGAGACCACTGAGAGCACCTTCGTGGGCTACGAGACGCTCCAGATCGAGACGCATATCCTGCGCTACCGCAAGGTAGCTGACAAGAAGCGCAGCTACTATCAGGTGGTGCTGGCTGAGACGCCCTTCTACGCTGAGATGGGTGGTCAGGTGGGTGACAAGGGCGTGCTGATCGCTCAGGACGGCACCGAGTACCCGATCCTAGACACCAAGCGAGAGAACAACCTCACCGTCCACATCCTCTCTACCCTCCCCGCAGATCCTAAGCAGCCACTCATCGCTCGTGTCGGAGCTGAGCTACGTCACCTTACGGAGGCAAACCACACAGCAACGCACCTGATGCACCACGCGCTGAGAGCTGTGCTCGGCACTCATGTAGAGCAAAAGGGTTCGCTCGTATCGGCAGACTTGCTACGCTTTGACTTCTCACACTTCAAGAAATTGACACCCGAAGAGATAGCTGAGGTAGAGCGTTTGGTCAATGCGGAGATCCGTGCCGACAGGCCTCGTGATGAGCATCGCAACGTGCCTATTGCTCAGGCTAAGGAGATGGGTGCGATGGCACTCTTTGGCGAGAAGTACGGCGACGAGGTGCGTGTCATCAAGTATGGCGACTCGGTCGAGCTATGCGGTGGTACCCACGTGGCTAGCACGGGGCAGATAGGCTTTTTCAAGATCATCAGCGAGGGCTCTATCGCCGCCGGCATCAGACGTATTGAGGCAGTTACGGGTCCCAAGGCGGAGGAGTATGTACACCATCTGGAGGAGCAATTGCAGCTCTTCAACGAGAGGCTAAATAATGTACCCGATCCACTCAAGGCGCTAGACCGACTGATCGCCGAGGGTGCCGAGCAGCGCAAGGCTATCGAGCAGTACACCAAGGCTCAGGCGGAGCAGATAGCGCTACAGGCACTGGCCGATCAGACGAAGCATGGCGAGACAACTATCGTTGCCGTCAATAAGCCAATGAGTAGCGATGTCGCTAAGGATGTCGCTGGCACCATTCGCGAGCGACTACAAGGCTCTTACCTAGCACTCATCGGTGCTGCCGAGGAGGGCAAGTGTACCCTCACAGTGATCCTCTCGCCAGACCTTGTCGACAAGGGACTCAACGCTAGCAAGCTGATCAAGGAAGTGGCCTCCCTCATCAAGGGCGGTGGCGGTGGTCAGCCACACTTTGCGACGGCTGGCGGACGCAACCCCGAGGGGCTACAAGCTGCCATAGACCATATCGTCTCGCTGATTTAGCAGCTAGACCAAACAGCTAAACCAGATGCCACCCCTAGCCTTCATCTCCACCCAGTCGAGGGTACTCGTGGGCAACCTGATGGGCGACTACCTGCGGGAGTTGCTCCACCAAGGCAAGCCCGAGAGCTACTACCTACTGGCAGATGAGCAGGTATGGCATCTGAGCCAAGAGCTTATAGCGAAAAACTATCCCGAGCTGACGGAGCTGCCTCGCTATCTGATCAACGACCCTGAGGAGGCGAAGAGCCTGGAGGGTATCGCCGAGATGGCGCGCTGGCTCCTCGAGCAGGGTGCCACGCGTGGAGCTACCCTCATCGCACTGGGCGGTGGAGCCGTGAGCGACGCCGTCGGCTTCCTTGCTCAGATCTATATGCGGGGTGTCTCGCTCGTCCTACTCCCCACGACGCTCCTCTCCATGGCAGACGCGGCTGTGGGGGGCAAATGCGGGGTCAACTTTGCGGGTGTCAAGAATCTGCTCGGAGCTTTTGCCAATGAAGCGACCACGCTGACGCTCTGCGACACAGCTTGGCTGGAGAGCCTCCCAGAGGAGGAGCTACGCTCAGGCTGTGGCGAACTGATCAAGTATGGCCTGCTCGTTAGTCCCGACCTGTGGCGCCGGTTGCTGCAGGTACTGCCCGAGCAACCGCTCTCCTTAGAGCAACTAACCCCACTCATTAGTGAAGCGGTGCAGTTCAAGCTCAACATCGTGGCTCAGGATCGTCTAGATCAAGGACTTCGTCATCAACTCAACCTCGGGCACACCTTCGGGCATGCCTTCGAGGCGTGGAGCCATCAGCACTGCGACACGCCTTTGCTACATGGTGAGGCAGTCGCTCTGGGACTAATTCCCGAGCTATACCTATCGCACGTCAAGTTAGGCTTTCCCAAGGAGGTGCTACACCAGCTACTCTCCGTAGTGCAGGAGCTGTACCGTCCGCTCTCCATCACCTGTCGAGACTACGATGCGCTGAGGGAGCTAATGCTCCACGACAAGAAGAATAGCGACGCACAGCTCATCACCACCGTCGCTCTCTCCGACATAGGTCAAGTCCACGAACTACAGAACGAATCCCTCGACATCACCGAGGCTCTCGACTACTACCAGGACACAATGCTGTAAAAGCGCTAGCCTCGTCATCAGGGCACTCAGCCTCACTCGTATCGAACTCTATTTCTGACACATACGAGTTCCAAAGATAGTTCCCCTCTTGGAACTTTTCAGTTCCAACGGAGGAACTTTTCAGTTCCAACGGGGGAACTCTTCGGTTCCAACAGAGGAACTTTTCGGTTCCAACGGAGGAACTGTTCGGTTCCAAGGGAGGAATTGTTTGATTCCTCGGGAGGAAAGGAGAAATAGTTCGGACTTATGACTTCATACTTCCGAAGTTTTATCTGATTGCTCCGAAGTTTCATTTCTCGCATCGGAGCAAATAAGAAATCTCCACCGAGGAATCTGGGATTTCCTCCGTGGAGATCGAGCAGCAATGCCCTGTATGCTGGCAATTCGTCTAACCCACTAGACACCAACCATGCGGTCCTATAGAGGGCTATGCCGAGCAACATAGAAAAAGCCCCACGTCTGCTGAACAGAGCGTGGGGCTTCGTATGATGAGAGCTTAAGGGAGCTATCGACTAGTCCGCCTGCTCTCTATGCTGGTCGTAAGACTACTAGAGACCTAGTTGCTTCTTGACCTGAGCTGTGATATCTACCGCAGAGGGACCCGAGTAGAGCATCATAGTGGCCTCCATGACATAGGTATAGCCACCAGCATCTCCGACCTTCTTGATTGCCTCTACAATCTTCTGTTGGATGGGTGCCATAAGCGTGCCCTGCTGCTTCTCCATATCTTGCTGCATAGCCTGATAAGAGCGCTGGATGCGGTTCTGCAGATCAGCTAGCTCCTGCTCACGGCTCTTGAGGAGTGCATCAGAGAGTCCCTCCTTGTCCTTCATGTAGAGCTCGAGCTTCTTCTGATACTCGTCATTCATCGTCTGCATCTCTGCCGTGTACTTTTTGTCTAGCTCTTGGAGACGATCCTGAGCGACCTTCATATCAGGCATAGCGGTGAGGAGCTCCTGTGAGTTGACGACTGCTATCTTCTGCTGAGCCGTAGCTACTACAGGTAGCAAGAGTAGGAGTAGGGTTAGAAACAGATTCTTTGTCTTCATTGTTCTGTATTTAAGTTATTGATAATGCGTATGTATAGGGTTAGCGCTTGCGCCCATAGCCTAGCTTCTCTAGGACCTGATCGCTGATGTCGATAGATGGATTGGCAAAGACGATGCCTGCCGTAGAGCGGTCGAGGACTAGCTGGAATCCGCTCTGCGAAGCGATCTCCTTGATTGCTTGCCATATCTCGTCCTGTAGCGGCTTAACCATCTTAGAGCGACGCTCGAAGAGCTCACCCTCGGGGCCGAAGTACTTGCCCTGTAGCTCGGTGGCCTGCTGCTCGGTCTTGACAATCTCCTCCTCACGCTGACGCTTTTGCTCGGCGGTGAGGAAGACGAGGTCGCTCTGATACTTCTTATAGAGCGTCTCAGCCTTGTCTTGAAGTGTCTTGACTTCCTGCTGCCAACGCTTAGAGACGGTCTCGAGCTGCTCATTCATCATCTCATAGTTGGGGATGTTCTTGAGGATATACTGCATATCCACAAGGGCAAACTTCTGTGCTGATGCTCCCAGCGTCAGAGCTAGGAGGAGTGTGAGGAGATATAGATGCTTTCTCATAATATTGTTGTTTAGAAGGTCCGTACTAGAGTAGTATAGATGGCTTGGAGACTTAATTGTTTAAGAAAGGCAAGCCACATGTACGCACACGCTAAGGGTTGCTAAAACTCCTGACCCATGACGATGTGTATGTTACCACCACCACGCTGTGAGGAGCCATCAGGCTTGTCAAAGCCATATCCCCAGTCAAGTCCCAGCATACCTAAGAAAGGAAGCGTGATACGGAAGCCGACACCTGCCGAGCGCTTGAGGTTGAAGGCGTTGAAACTACTAAGATCTCGCCACGCATTACCAGCCTCGAGGAAGGCGACGGCCCACACATTGTACTGCCCCTGGAAGAGGATCGGCACACGTAGCTCAGCCATCATACGCATATAGGCGTAAGCGTAGTCATAGTTGCCACCAGCGATCGACCCGTTGCTATATCCACGTAGCGGGATGGTCTCGTTGAGGAAGTTGCCTACGTAGCCACTCATATTGTCACCACCCATATAGTAAGTGCCGAAAGGTGAACGCTTGAACGGTGTATAGTGACCGATGAAGCCCACATCTAGGCGCGTCATAAGGACTGGCGTATACTTCACCGTAACAGGATTCATAAGCGGTGTGAAGACCTTGCCCGAGAACTTCCACTTGTGGTACTCCACAAAACGGTAGCGATCCTCCGACTTGAGGTTGATATTGGAGTAGTCGATACCGTCCCAAAGGGAGTATGGAGGTGTGGCACTAACTGACAGCGTAAAGGAGGAGCCACGACGGGTGTAGACTGGGTTATCGATTGAGTTACGCGTGAGTGCCAGCGTGAGGCTTATGTCATTAGCATGACCATTATGGAAGCCCTGGAATGTTTCATAGACCCAGTCACGGAGGTAGTAGTGGGTATAGTTGAGTGTAGCGTTGACATTAAACCAGTTGTCTGGCCAGTTGAGACGCTTACCAAAACCGACCGTAGCTCCGAAGATGTGCATCGACTGGTTGGGGTTGTAGGAGTTTTCCATCAGCGACTGCCTATACCCTCCGTCATATCCATAGCCGTAGCCTCCGTAACCACCATAGCCACCGTATCCGCCATAGCCACCGTATCCGCCATAGTAGCCTGGATAGTAGCCCATGCCCTGCGTACGGTTGTTATAGTAGCGAGTATCGATAGCGGTCTGCATGGAGTAGAAGAGTGATGCCGTAAAGAAGTTCGGACGCTTGCCACCAAACCATGGATCAGAGAATTGTAAGCTGAAGGAGTGATAGTAGCGACCATTACTCATCGCATTAAGAGCGAGGGACTGCCCATCGCCCTGCGGGATGAGACCACGATACGCCTTCGGATGGAAGAGATTGTAGATCGAGAAGTTGGTAAAGTTGATACCGGCACGCCCGATGATACCCGCCTGAGACCAGCCGAAGGAAAGCTCAAACTTGTCATTGTTTCTGCGCTGCAGCGAGTACTCTATGTCCACAGTACCCTCCTGGGGATTGGGGATTGGCGTGGGAAAGCTCTTTTCTGGATCAAAGTGCCCGAGTTGGTTGAGCGTCATCCAGGAGTTCATCATATCCTCCTTGCTAAAGAGCTTACCAGGCTTCGTATAGAGCTCACGACGAATCACCTCCTCGTAGATGTCATGGTTGCCTCGTATGATCACCTTGTCGATGGTAGCCTGAGGACCCTCCACAATACGCAAGTCGAGTGATACGGAGTCTCCCTCGACATGGGTCTCCACAGGATCTATGCCTGAGAAGATATATCCATTGTTGTAGTAGAGGTTCGCCACAGCATCGTCCTCGACATAAAGACGCTTCGTAAGTCGATCCTGGTCATACACGTCTCCATGCTGCATACCGAGCATCGCCTCTAGAAGGGGCGTAGGGAACTTAGTATTGCCCACGAAGTTGATATCCTTGATGTAGTAGCGATGTCCCTCCGAGAGGTTGATGAAGATGTCGATCTGCTTCTCGTTTTTAGGGTTGCGTGCGATAGAGTCTGACAGGATCTCTGCATCACGATAGCCTGCCTTGTGGTACGCCTCTAGGATGTTGTGCAGATCCTCACGATAGACATCTTGGATAAATTTCTTGCTCTGGAAGAGCTCCAGAAGTGAGTTCCATATATTACCACGATTGAGCCGGAAGGTCTCATTCGTCTTCTTCATAGCCTTGCGCAGATCCGTATCGGAGAGCGCCTTATTGCCTGAGAAGTAGATGTTAGCAATCTTCGTCTTATACTTCTTATCGACCGTAATGCCGAGCTTGACATACCCCTCACGAGATAGATCCGGCTGCTGATCGAAGGTGACCTCCATCTCGCTATACCCCTTCTCATTGTAGTACTTCTGTATCAGCTGCTCAGTGCGATCGAGTACATTGGGTGAGAGCTGCATACTCTCTCGTAGACCGGTCTTAGTCTGCAGGTCTTCCTGCTCCGACTTCTTGATGTTGTGGAAGGTGACCGAAGCAATCCGAGGATGTTGCTCTAGCTGTACCTCTAGCCATACTTTATCCCCCACATACTTAGTCACTAATACACGCGCATTAGCGAAAGTGCCATTGCGTGTGAATTGCTGCACCACAGCAGTTGTAGCCACTCCTGGTATCTCTATCTTCTCCCCCACCTTGAGACCCGTATAGCCTAGCAAGACCTCCTGATCATATCCCTGTGCACCTGTGATCGTCACACCAGCGACGGTCTTGGTGACGGGGCGAGCGTAGTCTATCTTGGGCGCATAGATCGTATCGGCAGGAGGAGTAGCAACTTGTGCACTCGCAGTGGTGACCGCAAGGAGTGCTATAAGTGCGAAGAGTATGTTGTGATATCGTTGCATTGTCATCATTAGGAGATCAGATGGGTCTGTGATGTATATGGGTCTTTGTTTTTACTGTGGCACTGTGCCAAAGCGTCGCTGGCGTGAAGCATAGTCTGCAAGCGCCTTGTCCAGCGCTACCTCATCAAAGTCAGGCCATAGTGTGTCTGTGAAGTAAAGCTCTGTATAAGCCGATTGTAGTAAGAGAAAGTTTGAGAGTCTCTGCTCTCCACCTGTACGAATGAGCAGATCAGGCATCGGTGTGCCACTCGTATAGAGGTAGTCATTGATCAGCTCTGGGCGCAACAGGTCATCGCTGCTGAGTCGTCCGGACTGCACATCCGCAACGATATGTCGTATCGCATGACTAATCTCCGTGTAGGAGGAGTAACTCAGAGCGATGCTTAGTGTGATCCGCGAGCCATCCTTAGTCTGCTCTATGGAGTCTCTGAGGTGCTCCACAATTTGGGCTGGGAGTAGATCAATATCTCCAATAGCACGTAGCCGCACGCCCTCCTCGATGAAGCGTGGCGTATAGAGATGCAACCCCTCGGCAAGGAGCTGCATGATATAGCTAACCTCTGACTCAGGACGGTTCCAGTTTTCTGTACTGAAGGCGTAGACTGTCAGATATGGGATACCACGCTCTGCCACAGCAGTGAGAATCCTCTCTAGCGCATCGACACCCTGCTTGTGCCCGTGACTACGAGACAAACCTCGTTGCTGAGCCCAGCGACCATTACCATCCATGATGATGGCTATATGTTGAGGAGTCTGCTGTTTCATCATTTTGGTGTCTGCCAGTTAGGGTAGCTATCCGATCCGTGGCAAGGTTCATTACGCTTACCAAATTCATAGGTGATACTCACGATCAAGCCTATCGTAGCATCGCCCCCCTTGATCCAGTCCACAGGCATACCATAGGGATTGTTCAGCCACGCAGTCTGACCGGTAGGAGTGTCTAAATGAGAGCTCAGGTAGTAGATCCCTTGCAGTGCAGCAATGAGGTTGAGCCTATTACGAAGCTTATACTTGATACCCGTCTTGATACCAGCCCCTGGTAGGATAGCCATCTTGTACCCCGACAGAGTCGTCCCGACACTAAGACCTGCACCGATATAAGGTACCAGAGAGCGGGTTTGTAAGTAGCGAAACTTGTCACTGTAGTGAGCAAAGTTATACTCTACCCAGCCGTTCAGAGCTAGCAAATGAGAAGCTCCACGAGTAGCTTGACGCGTCTCCCTAACCTGCGGGTAGTCAGTCTGCGCATAGCGACAGTCGAAGGGGAGGAAGCTGTAGCCTAATTCACCCGAAAAGGCTAGTCGGAAGTTGTGATTGTAACGAAAAGCCGCTCCCCCCGTTCCTCCTATCGGCACGAAGGGGATACGTCTATTAGCATTTCCCAGATAGGACGCAGCACCCACGTATCCTCCCAGCTCATAGCGATACTCCTGCGCCGTCAGCGAGACAGCGCAGAGCATCAAGGTGATGAGTAGTGGTTGACGAAAGGTTAACTGCATATGCGTATCCGTAGTTCAGCCCCGATAGCGTGACGTAAGATTACTGAAAGCGAATAGGCTGCCCAATCCAAAGCGTAGGGGCACCACCCTTTATTCCTCCGAAGAGGTAAATGCGTCCATCATCGCCTCGATAGAGTGCTAAGCCCTGCTGATGCTTCTGTCCCTTATCGTAGTAGATAGATGGGAGTATCGACTCTTCCGTAAGCTGCTGCCATATGGTGCCGTAGTCTAGCGACACGTAGACACGCATCGCAAGCTGCTCAGCTTGCTTAGGACGAGCTGCAGGCTTGGCTAGTAGTATCGTCTGATCTTTTGGCTCATAGATCATAGCGCCAGGCAGATTACTCGGCCAGATCTTGCTTACCACGCGCGCATCGTGAGGCGTGAGCCAGTCTAGTCCATTGGAAGTGCTATAGACTAGTGCGGTGGTATCTGCCACAGAGCCTCCGATCACGAGTGCTACTGGATGATGCTCGATGGTGAGCGATAGACGGGCATTCTGCTCTAGAGGAAAAGTCTTCGGGACCCGTATTCCCCCCTCACTGTTGAAGTGTACCCCATCAGCAGACTTCACAGCTACGAGGGGCTTATTCTCCCCTCTATGGTATAGATTGCCCAAGAGGTAAGAAGCTCTGCCAGGCAAAGCGTTGCTCTGCGCCCAGTCTCCTCCATTTGCATGGTCGTAGTAAGCCTGCTGGCCACTCTCTTGTAGGCAGAGGATCGCATCGCAGCCACCCTGCTCCACGATGTCTACGATGGGTGAGTCGAGCGTATTAGGTATTGTCACCTCTTGCCATAGCTCAGGCTCCTTATGTGAGGCACGCCATAGATGCCTCTCGCTGGTAGTACGTGTGAAGTAATAGTAAGCCTCGACATTGTCCACGAGACGGCTCAACACAATGTCATCACTTGTAGCAGAAGCCGGCGCTGGGTGTGCAGACTTCGTCCAGGTGTGGGTGTAGGGATCACGATCGTAGATATTTATCTTGAGCTGATACTCCTTAGTCAGGGAAGCGTTCTTGCGATGTTGCATCACGATGCGCACACCCTCAGAATGCTTAGACAAGTTGAGTGTATCCAAACCTGACATAGAGGGCTGCTCGACACCCCCAACATAGACCTTAGGCAGTGCATCCGGAGAAGCTGTAATCTGTAGCTTGACCGTCCCAATCTTAGTTCCCTTAGGTAGCGGACGAGCATTGTATATCAGTCCCTTGCGCTGGTCTATAGAGAAGAGTGTCTTCTCCAGCTCAGGGAGTGCCTTATCACTCATCTTGAGCTCTGAGATGAGGACGCTCTCTACCTGGACATCCTCTACAAGCGACTTACGCTGGCAGGAGGGCAAGCTGATGAGCGGTAGCAGAGCTACAGCGAGAAGTAGGTATCTATGGAGAGATTGTATGGTGCGAATCATATAGGATCATTGATATGAAGACAAAGATACTACTTCCCGCGAAAATAGAGACTAGAGGAGAAGTTAGAGATTAGAAATTAGAGGTTAGAGGTTAGAAGCTAGGCGTTAGGGTTAATCCCCAAGGATACGAGAAGAGGTCTAATCTCTAACTTCTAATCTCTAAAGTCTAATCTCTAAAGTCTAATGCGACACATGAACCCGCTTTGTGGCGGGAGCTACCGTCAGTCTCTCCTGCACTCGCTCCGTCACAGCCGTGGCTAACTCGGCAAAGTAGTGACTCATCACCTGGTCACTCTGAGCCGCTATCGGCTCTCCTGCATCACCAGCCTCGCAGACACTCTGCACGAGTGGCAGCTGACCCAAGAGCGGGATGTGAAACTGCTCGGCTAACCGCTTACCGCCGTCACGACCGAAGATGTAGTACTTATTGTCGGGCAGCTCAGCAGGCGTAAACCAAGACATATTCTCCACCAAGCCGAGGATGGGCACATTGACAGGATCAGTCTGAAAGAGGTTGATCCCTTTCATCGCATCCACAAGCGCCACCTCTTGCGGTGTGGTCACCACGATAGCACCCGTGAGCGGTAGTGTCTGAACCAGCGTCAGAGCTATGTCGCCCGTGCCAGGAGGCATATCGATGAGTAAGTAGTCGAGCTCTCCCCAGTGCCCCTCCGTGAGGAGCTGCTTGAGCGCATTCGATGCCATCGTGCCACGCCATAGGAGTGCTTGGTTGGGACTCACGAAGAAGCCGATCGAGAGCATCTTAATACCCTCCGTCACAACGATCGGTGCGATACGGTCCTTGCCGTCCACCTCCTCAGCGATAGGGCGAGCATCCTCACAGTGAAACATCTTCGGCATCGACGGGCCATAGATATCGGCATCGAGGAGACCTACCTTATACCCTTGACGAGCTAAGGCAACTGCCAGATTACTCGTGACCGTACTCTTGCCCACGCCCCCCTTGCCACTGAAGATGGCGATGGTGTTAGAGACCATCGGGAGTGGATTCTCCACCTCCGGCTGCTCAGGCTCCTCTCTAAAAGTTGCTTTGATACGTCCCGCCACATCCGCCTCTGCATCGAGGTAGGTGAGGATAGCGGTCTCAGCCGCTTTGACCACAGAGCGGGCAAATGGGTCTCGCACACGAGGGAAGTGCAGCGTCAGAGAGATCTGGCGCCCCTCGATCTGTATATCGTCTGTCACGATGCCGGAAGAGACAATATCTGTACCCGTACCAGGGTAGCGCACATTACGCAGCGCATCGAGTACCTGCTCGGTTGTATAGCTATTCATATCTTGTTTCTGTTTTTGGGTCTGAGCTTTATTCCTCTTGAGCAAAGGCTTGCTCCACTTGATGCAAGAGTCCTCCAGGGACCTGCGACCAGCTGGTATAGTCGTCATGCTCGGGCTCACACGCGGGCTCCAGCCACTGTTCCCGCACTGGTAGCGCAAATCGGATATACTTGATCACCTTACCCCTCCCGAGCCATTGCTTCTCATAGTGAGTCAGGATACGTGGTATGCCATACTGCGTCAGCACCTGCTCTTCTTGGTAAAGGTCAGGCAGAGCCACAATAGGCTCAATCCCATTCACCTCCAGCAGGCTCAGCGTGTACTCATAGAGGAAGGTGCTATCCGTCTTAAGATGCACCAGCCCGTCAGGCTTGAGATAGCGATTGTAACTGGCAAAAAAAGACGATGACAAGAGTCTAGCACGTGTACGCTTCATCTGCGGATCGGGGAAGGTGATCCACAGCTCACTCACCTCGCCTGGAGCAAAGGCCAGTGGCAAGAGATTGATATCGGTACGTAGGAAAGCTGCGTTGGAGAGACCTCTTTCTAGAGCCTCTGTGGCACCATGCCACATACGAGCTCCCTTACGATCCACACCAATGTAGTTGTGCGTGACATCTTGCTGAGCCAGTGCGACCGTATACTCGCCTCGCCCACAGCCCAACTCTAAGATGAGCGGGCGATCCGCATCAAAGGCTCGCTCGCTCCACCCTCCTGCTATTTGTTCCGCCACCTCAGGAGAAGAAAGCTCTGCATAGCCATACTCATACACATTGGGATAGCTATGCAGATCGGCAAATTTCTCCAGTTTACGTCTAGCCATAGGCGTACCTCAGTATCGATTACGTCTACTCCTCATCAGTATCGATTACATCAACGAGCCCCTCCTCGGCATAGTAGTCGTAGAGCGTGGAGATCAGGTCATACGCATCATCTTCGTGCATCTTGACACCCATATCTTCGCTCAGGCGACCAGAGACAAAGTTGGCCATCTCATCTATATCGAGATAACCCTCCTCGTCATCTACCCCCTCGGAGTACTCGTCACAGAGATCCATAACGTAGAGAAAGATCTCGTCATCATCATACTCCTTGACAAAGGAGGGATCTAGATGGTTGCGCAGATACTGGATCGCATTGCGATCGAGCTGCTCAAAGTCTATGTCTGCCATGATACTATATATTGTATAGGTTATAAGTCTGCGACTGGTTCACATCACTTCAACGACTTGTAGAAAGCCTCTAAGAGTCGTCCCGCCCCCACAAAGGGTGTGATACGATTCTCCAAGACCTCTCGCTCGACAGTCTCTTGAAGCTGCTTGACTTGCTCATTGTCGTAGAAGGAGCGGCGCAACTCTTCGTTGACTGTCTCGTACATCCACCACTTCTCCTGGCGGCGACGATTATAATCAAAGTAACCACTCTCCTTAGTCGTCTGACGGTACTCATCGATCATATCAAAGATCTCCTTGATACCTATCCCCTTCAGTCCTGAGTAGGTCATAACCTTCGGTTCCCAGCCCGACTCGGTAGCGGGAAAAAGCTGTAGCGCATTACGAAAGTGCTGTGCAGCAAGACGAGCTTTGTCTACATTGTCGCCATCAGCCTTATTGATAATGATCCCGTCGGCCATCTCCATGATACCACGTTTGATGCCTTGTAGTTCATCGCCCGTACCTGCCAGCTGGATTAGGAGGAAAAAGTCGACCATCGAGTGCACAGCCGTCTCACTCTGCCCTACTCCCACCGTCTCGACGAAAACCGTATCAAAGCCTGCTGCCTCACAGAGGATAATGGTCTCACGGGTCTTGCGCGCTACGCCACCTAGAGAAGAGCTACTAGCACTAGGACGGATGAACGCACGCTCCTCACGAGAGAGTCGCTCCATACGTGTTTTGTCGCCTAGGATACTCCCCTTAGAGATCTCGCTACTAGGGTCAATCGCCAGCACAGCCAGCTTGTGCCCCTGCTTGATGAGATGCATTCCGAAGGCATCTATCGATGTACTCTTACCCGCCCCAGGCACGCCAGTGATACCTACACGCATTGAGTGCCCACTGTAAGGGAGGCACCCCTCTAGTATCTGCTGCGCCTTGAGCTGGTGGTCATGACGTGTACTCTCAACAAGCGTCACGGCACGAGCGAGAAAAGTGCGATTGCCCGCCAAGATCTCCTCAATATAACGCTCAGCGGAGTAGTCCTCGCGTAGCACCCGTTGCTGGCGCAGATAAGGATTGACCATAGGCTGAGCAGAGACACCTTTATTCACCTTGAGACCTGCGTACTGAGGGTCATTTTCAGGATGATCATTCGTGAGCATGAGGAGAGAGATTAGAGGTTAGAGATTAGAGGAACTAAGTATTTCTAGGAGCTCTAGTGGCACTAGGAGCACTAGAAGTGCTAGCTAACAGCCAAGAGCTACCGCTTAGGTATGACGATCAGGACATTGCGTAGCGGCGCGTTCGGATCATTCAGCAGCAGGTCAAAGTTTGCCTTCAAAGCTCCACGCGAGCGATCAACTTCCTCCAGATTAAGCCGATAACGTATCTCAGCACGCTCACCGGGAGCAATCGTCTCGGGATACTCTAAGATCGTTAGGAAAGCTGTATTACTCTCCGCCGAGTAGATATGCATCGGTGCCTTGCCATCATTCTTTAGAGCAACTGCACCCTCATACACCGTTGCTTCTGGAGATAAGTCTGTAAGACGCTGATAAGTCTTTAGATCCGCAAGCGGTGCTGCGGCCCCCTTGTCAAAATGCGGGGGCATCACAAGGCGTACCATCACCCCACCAGAGAGATCTGGCTCGCTATTCTGCGTTCGTACCGTGATGCCTATCCACCCTTTATGAATGCCAGGAGCCACCGACCCATCAGTATGCGCCGTCAGGAAAATTTCCTCAGGCTCATAAGCAGCCAGTGTAGCGTGACGTACACTACTAGATAGGAAGCTAGGAAGCGTGTCCAGTGATACCTCTAGGGGGCTATTGGTCGGATTGTTGAGCATCAGACGAATCGTGTTCTCTTCGCCAGCAGGCTGCAAGGGGAAGTCTAGAAAGAGATTACTCACTTGCAGTGCACCTATCTCTTGCTGGTAGCGTGCATTCGTTGGGGTCTGTCTGCCTAGTGTAGCTACATTCCCCTTGATCGTCAGCTTGATAGGCTTACTCGGATCTACAGAAGTGTAGACACGCGTATACTTAACGAAAGAACCTGGACGATTTAGCGGATTATAGGTGATCAAGATAGGTATCGAATCACCAGGAGCTACAGCAGTACGATCATAGGTAGGCGTCGTACAGCCACAATCCGTATTGACACGCAGTATGACCATCTGCTGGTCAGAGACGTTGTGCAAGGTGAAGCTGTGCGACACCGTTCCTCGCTCCTCAGCAATCGTGCCGAAGTTGTGGATCGCTGAGAGCGAGTCGATCATCTCCCCACGCTGCTGGGCTCGCACCACACATAGGGTAGTAGCGAGGCAGAGCAGGAGAGCTACCATTCTTCTTGTAGCCATAAACTATCTATCTTCGTTCGCTTGAGGTACGCTCCTCCACCCCACCGCCTTCGTGGTGAAGGCTCTGGGGCGGTAGCGTATGCTGCATCAAGTGAATGTAGCGTGATCTCTCTGTAGTACGACTACTCGACAATACCCTTGATGCGTAGGATGTAGCTACCATCCTTGCCATTGCTATAGACAGAGATGGTCTTGACGAACTGTCCAGGGCGTCCTGCAGGATTGTAGGTCACCTTGATCGTTGTGCTCTTACCCGGAGCGATAGGCGCTGTCTCGAACTCAGGCTTCGTACAGCCACAAGAGGCCACAACACGTGTGAGCACGAGCGGAGCTGTACCTGTGTTCTTGACCGTGAAGGTATGACTCACGGGGCCATCAACCTCCTTGATGGTGCCAAAGTCAAACTCTGTCTCCGTAGCTGTAATCTGAGGACCAGACTGCTTGCTGGTTGTCTGCTTTTCCTGAGCTCCAGCTAGCGTAGCACAGAGTAGGAGAATTGTTGTAAGGATTGCAATGCGTTTCATAACTTTGTAGTTTAAGATTTATACTCTATATCATCGGTACGGCTACAGCACTATGACCAGCTGGTAAGCTACTCAGCGCCATAAGCCCCACCTAGTAGGTCATCCAGAGCCAGCCGCTCTAGTGACTGGACACAGTGGACACAACCTACACTCTGCAAATATACTGCTTTTTGATAATACGAATGATCACCTCCGCTCCACACTGATGCCCTCCGATCACTCTATCATCACCAGCTGTCTAAGGAGATGATGAATAGCCTGATGTAGGGACGTACGGTCGTGCGTCCGTTGTCGACAAAGCAAGACAACCCGCTGTAGGGACGCTCGGTCTGAGCGTCCGTCCCCGAACCAGCCATGACCGATAACAACTTAACGCTGTCACTCTTGGACACAACGGACGCACAGACCGTGCGTCCCTACAGGAGTCGTCTTGCTGTACTACGACAGACGCCATCCCACTAGACACGAGCCGTGCGTCCCCACACACAGGGCGACGTGGGGGTGAATGACCTTTAGCCAAGACAATAAAGGAGTAGCGGGGCTATGTCCTTGCGACATAGCCCCGCTACTGATTAGTACAGCCAGTGATCTGGCGTTGGATTCATCAGAGAGCTAGACGGGTGTCTAGCCCTCTGGTGAATTAGCTTAGCGATTTACTTATCCCACTCTGCATCAGGGATGATGCGGATGATGAGAGGTCTCTCATACTGGTAGGTTGTACCGTAGTTGATGAGGAGCTTAGCATTGATGGTAGCTGTCTTTGTTACAGCACCATGACCTGCAGGATTGTCCTCAAGGTTCTTCCAAGAAATCCTGGTTCCAGTACCTGCCCAGCCAGCTGGAGTAACCTTCAAGAGATTCTTCTTGACAAAGTCATGATTCTTAGGAAGCTCTACAGCAACACTAAACTTGTCACCCTGACCTAAGAAGCCAAGTCTGATCTCCTCATCAGTTCTTTTAGCATTGTCTAGAAGAAGCTTTGGATTAGCCTCATTAGAGAACATCTGAAGTACAGTGCCAATCTTGACTGAGTGCTCATCCTTGTGATCACGGATCTCAATAGCTCCATCCTTGACACGGATGTAGTCCTCATCATCTTCGAGGTTGTCACCAACGATCTTGTACAGAGCTGCATGCTCGAACTGGATCTCAAACGTAGCGAGCTCACGGAAGATATTGTCACAGTCGGTACTATAGAAGCCGTAAGCTACGGTTACTAGCTCAGTCTCCTTGAGCGTATCCATGCGTGTGATCGTAAAGTCTGTATTACCGTTCACAACCTGATATAGGTTCTTGTTCTCGGCACCGCCCTTAACATTCACTACTCGAGCACCGAACTTAATATTCTTGTAAGCTGGCTTAGCAGCCTTCTCAACATCAGACTGGAACTTAGTAAGATCCCTAAAGACTAGAGAAGACTTCAGCGTTGGTACATAACCGTCAGCCTTGCTACTTGGAAGACCCTTAGCATAGACCTTATTGCCCTCCCAGAGATTTGGCATCCTGTAGTTGCTAAACATCTTAGCTGCAGCATCTACAGCTTCACGAGTCTTATCGGTGATCTCAATCTTGAAGACTACCACAACATGTATTGGGTATGCCTTCTTGTAGTCGAAGCCGTGGTGAGGATGGTTCTGCTCGAAGTATACAGGTAGGTAGTAAATACCTGGCTCCATACACTCGGAGTTACGCTCACGGGAGATCGTGAACTTACCAGTGTTTCTCGTATACTCAACTGAGAAGCGCTCGTCAAGATTCTCCAAGGTTATATACTGCTCAGGCTTAATACTTGACTTAACAGTTGCATCATTTACCTTAGCAAGAGGTGCGATCTTCTGAGAAGCAACACCCACGAACTTATAGCGAGGTAGGTTGTGGAACTGCTCTAGGTCAAGATTAAAGTCATAGAGATAGTTGATCTTAGCCCACTCAAATGTAGTCGTGAAGTCCTTATATGCACCTGAGATAACCTCAGAGCTAAAGACAGGCTTGTAATCCTTACCAGCATCAGTGAACTTGCCATTCTTACTCGTTATCCAGTACTTGTAGAATGCATCGTCTGCCTGCTTGGTGTTCATCTCAAAGTTGATGTAAGCGAGAGCAACGAGCTTATCCTTCATGAAGAGACGTACCTGTACGATACCCTTCATACCCTCAGCGCCAGACTCGAATGCACGACCCTGCTTATCCTGAGGAGTTACGACACCATCCTTAGTAATCTTGTAGTACTCCTTACCGTCGTTTTCGAGAGGTATTGAGTAGAACTCATAGCGTAGCTCGTGCTTCTTCTCATCTAGCTTGTTAGCAGCAGAAGCATCGATAGCCTTCTTAACAGTATAAACGCTAAGAAGATCCTTCAGATTAGTAGTCTTAGTGACAGGGATCTCTACTATGCTTCTTAGCTCAGCAACTGAGAACTGACGGGGTAGTAGCTCTATCTTGTCATCATTGTTGTTGATGTAGAGGTATGGCTGCTTGAGACCACCATTGACCATATAGAGGACTGCCCAGTCAGAGCGAACAGCGACGTCGCTCTTAGTCGTAGTAACCTTAATCTGAGCAAGAGGTAGAGTCTCTGCTGGCGTGCCTGGCGTCATAGCCTTCTTACCAGCGAAGTAACCCTTGAGACCAACGGTTAGGACACCGTCCTTGGCACTGTCCTCCCACTTATTATCCTTAGGAGCGATGACTGTTGGCTTGTTGCCATTATCATCAGTGATCTCGACCGTGCGAAGATTCTTAGCATCCTTGAACTCGAGCTCTACGTTCTTGATGTACTGAGCACCGAAAGTAGAAGGATTCAGGCGAACGGCTACCTGGACATCCTCCCCAGACTCCATAACGTCCTTCCAGTACCAATTCTTATCGAGGAACTTATCTCCATTGTCACTCTTAGTAGCTGGTGTCTTAGCATCAACCTCCTTGAAAGAGTTAGAAGTAAGCGGGAACTCGATAGCAGGGAAGCCCTGGTATACTTTCTCTGGTACAAGTACCATAGAGGTCAGACGAGCGCTCTCAAGCATGAACACAATAGGTTTGCCGTTATTAAGAGGCTTGTCATCCTCACCAAAGAATGTTAGGTATACAAACCCGCCATCCTCATCGATCATACAGTTTACAGAGCCGTTCTTAGGCTTAGCAGAGATGTTTGTGTCCTTTCCGTCGATAAACCAGTTACCGTTATCACCGATAGTGATCTTAGGACTGTCGCCCTTAGGACCCTTAGGACCCTGAGGACCAGCAGGACCAGCAGGACCAGCAGGACCAGCAGGACCAGTTTCGCCCTGGTCGCCCTTGGGACCCTTGTCGCCGGCATCACCCTTTTCGCCCTTGTCGCCCTTGTCACCCTTGTCGCCCTTGTCGCCCTTCAGGCCTTGAGCAGTGACACCGGTAGGCTTACCGTTGATGTACCACTCACCGTCCTTGACGGTTAGCTTGATGAGGTCACCTGCCTCAACTTCCTTTTGAGTTCCATCCGTAAAGACGATAATAAGCTTACCATCCTTAGAGAGGACCTCCTTGACGACCTTGCCCTGTAGGGCTTGAAGTTCGCTCTGCAGTTTATCCATCCGCTCCTGGAGCGAACAGATGTCGTCTTCATACGACCGACAACCTGTGAAGATGGACATCGATAGCGCTAATGCCATCGAAGCCATAACTAGCCACAGCTTGTTGAAAACCAGACTGTTTCGTTTCATTATTTGTTTGTTTAAAATTAGTGATTGTATTATCTGTTGATTTAGTTCTTACCTAAATGGGAGTGAACAACAGCAACTCAGGAGCACTTCTAGATGATGTTCTCGGATGATGTTCTCGATGCAAAGGTATACTTTTTTTTCAAGCGAACAAACTATCTAGCAATTTTTCGTCTTCACGACACCCACTATCTAGAGTTGCGTCTCGAGGCAAAAGCCTCGGACGCAAACCCCTATAGCGTTTAGTACAATTGTATTGTAGCGCGCAGCAAATACGAATATCGTACTGGAGTTGCCTTATGCTGTATCAATACTCCTTACTTGATATTGATGATAGCAACACGGTTCCACTCGTTTGTAGCGAATGGCTGTACTGTGTCACCCTTGAAGTCAATGACGATGTTGTCAGGGTTGACTCCGTAGTTGTCTATGAGAGCCTTCTTGACAGCCTCAGCACGACGCTGAGAGAGAGACATGTTGATATTAGCATTGCCAGTCTGCTCATCAGCATAACCGACGATGTAGATCTTACCACCGTTAGCCTTTGCAGCCTCAGCAGAGTTGTAGACGTTGATCATCTGATTCTTGTCGATCTTAGCACTACCGATACGGAAGGCTACAACATTCTCTATAACTGTCGTGGATGCAGGAGCTACAGCCTCTGGACACTCAGGGCAAGAAACAGGACGCTTGCTGAGCTCAGCGTTCTCAGCACGTAGCGCACTGATCTGACCATTGAGATCATTAACTAGATCGTAGTCCATAGGAGTAATAGGCTGGAATGCTACACGACCGAGCTTGAAGGTTAGACCTGCTGATACAAGAGCCGTAGCGTCTGCTGGCTGATGAATGGTCTGCGTACCCTGGAAGTTGGTCTTAGAGAGCATCATCTGTCCCTCGAGGTTGAGATCAACACGCTTGCCCAGACGGAACTTGAGTGCGAGACCACCGTTGAGGAGACCACTGTAGTCATTCTCCTCACCGATCTTGTCGCCGCTCTTATCCTCAGCTGAGTAGAACTTCATCTGTCCACCTAGACCTACGAAGGGGATGAGGTGGAAGACGCGGTTCTCTCTGTATGGAGCGAAGTAATTGACTAGGTCAAACATAAACTCTAGTGAAGCAGCGCCAAAGACGTTCTGATAGCGCAGGGCCTGGTCAACTGGCTGATCAAAGCTATAGATGTTCCATGCGTAGCCACGTAGGCGAGTAGCAAAGTATGGTGAGTGCCAACGTCCGAAAGAGAAACTGGCAATGGGTGAGATGCGGTCTGCAAACTCAGCCTCCCCATTAGCCTTATTGCCAAATGGTAGCATAGCGGCACCTCCGTGTAGCTCAATGAACCAATGAGCGGCAGGGTCTTGCTCGAACTCCGTCTTGTATGCGGGGCGGTTGTCGACCTCAGGAGCCTCCTGAGCCTGAGCCACGAAAGCTGTCAGGGCGACAACGAGTGATAGCATAAATACTTTTGCTTTCATATTTCTAGTGTGTTTAATTCGTAGATTGATGATTTGAGTGAGCTATAGACTTACTTAGAGCGGATGATGACAACACGGTTCCAAGCCTTTGTGTCAAATAGCTTGTCTGTAGCACCCTCCCACTGAGTAGTGATCATATCAGCTGATACGCCGAAGTCGTTGATGAGGGCATTTGTGACAGCCTTAGCACGACGCTCTGAGAGGCCTAGGTTGTAGTTGGCATCGCCAGTTGTATCGGTGTAGCCGATGACTAGGATAGGCGTATTGTGTGCCTTGACATACTCGCTAACGTTGTAGAGCGTGATCATCTGGTTCTTGTCGATGCGTGAGCTATCGAACTTGAAGAGGATGGTCTTGTCAGACATAACCTCTTTCGTAGTAGTCTGGGCAGTTAGCTCTGGGCACTTAGGGCAAGATACAGGACGCTTGCTGAGCTCTGCATTCTCTGCACGGAGTGAGCTGATCTGGCTGTTTAGGTCATTGATCAGAGCATAGTCCATAGGTACCACCTCTGTCCACTCGACACCACCCATGCGGAAGTTAAGACCGCCGGTGAGGGCTCCGTAGAGACCGTTGTAAGCATTAGGATTCCATGCACCCTCCTTAGGATCATTGGTGTAGTTAAAGTTGAAGTTGTTATAGATAGCCTTAGCCTCTACAACTAGATCAGCACGACGACCTAGACGGAACTGGAGCTGTAGACCAGCATCGAGAGCTGCAGTGTGATGAAGATCCTCAAATGCCTTGTTAAACTTCATGTTATAACCCACACCTGCAAATGGGATGATGTGGAAGACACGCTTAGCGTTGTAACGGCTGAAGTGATTGACGATGTCAAACATGAAGTCGTAGTGAGCTCCTACGAAGCTAGTCTCGTAGTTCCTCACTTCGTTGCCTACCTTATAGTAGGTGTGAGCCTGTGCTCCAACTAGATTGAGACGTGTAGCAAAGGAAGGTGTGTGGTACTTACCCAAAGAGAGTGAGTAAGACATCTGAAGACGATCCCCAAAGGGCTTCTCCTCATTACCTCCTACGAACTGAGCTCCCACACCACCTTGTAGTGTAAGGAACCAATGATCTGCTGCTGTGCCACGCTCAAAGGTTGTCTTGTAGACAGGCTTTGTGCCAGCTTGAGGTGCTACAGTCTCCTGAGCACTCAGCGTTAGAGTCGTTACTCCCAACAAGAGGGAGATCAGAAAGAGCTTTACTTTCATAATTATACTTTGTCTTGTTACTGGTTTGTTTCTGATTAGTTTAGTGCGTCTTAGTGCCTCCTTCGCACCCGGAGGTTGGTATTCCAAGACACGTAATACACTGCAAAAGTAGTATTATTTATTGACTTAACCAAATAGGAGGCGGTGTAAGAGAAAAAACGCACCCCTCAAAGCTCTCTAAGAAAGATCGGTCACAGAATGAATCGCCCTAAGTAAATCGCCAATAGGCCTTCTAAAGCCACTAGGCTCCTAACCCTCTTAGGACCGACGCATGGCGACAACTAGGAAATACGCAGTTAGATTATCGCCACACAGAGGCTACAGGTCCTCTCTGGTTACACCATCCTCCCGAAGAATCAGATTCCTCCGGAAGAATTTCCCCAATAGCTCCCTAGGAAATCAAAAATGCCCACGAAGGAAAGAGAAAATTCTTCGGAGGAATCAAATGAAACTTCGGAAGAATCAAATCATAAGTCCGAAGAATTTGCCATTTCCTCGGGAGCAAATCAAAAATATCCACCGAGCTATTTGGAAATTCCTAGGGAGGAACTGGAACAAGCTCACTTTTATAATGCGTCAGTCCTGACTCTAACGTCTAATCTCCAAAAGCTGTACCTTTGTGAGCCAAGCAGTAGCACATGAATCCATGTCTCCCACATACCTCCTTATAGATCAAGGCAACAGTCGCCTCAAAATCGCTCTAGCGACCGACGAGCGGATTTACCCGACGAGACTCTACCCTGAGCCACCCACGAGTGACCAGCTACTGGAGCTGATACACTCCTGCGAGCTCCCAGCAGAGCCCCTCCACGCCATCTATAGCTCTGTAGGAGAGCGAGAGGCTCCTTGGCTCGCTCCCATCAAGAGCATTTGTCAGCTCTTCGTCACGCTCGATGCAGAGACTCCCCTTCCCCTAGCAGAGATACAGTACGACCGACAGTGTCTGGGTGTAGATCGCATAGCGAGTGCCATCGGGGTAGCACAACTCACCTCAGCTTCCTCCCTAATCATCGATATAGGTACCGCTATCACCTACGATCTACTCCTCCCCGAGAGACGCTACATAGGTGGCAACATATCTCCTGGGCCTGAGCTACGGCTACAAGCACTACACGACTACACAGCTCGGCTGCCTCGTGTTCCATGGTCAGGCATTCAGTCTCATCTAGACCTATGGAACCAAGAGCTAGGCGAGCAGACGAATCAAGCGATATGGCTCGGTGTGGCACGAAGCATCGTGCACGAGATAGACTCCTATGTAGAAGGTCTGCGCAAGCGCTACCCTAGCCTAGAGGTATGGATCACGGGAGGATATGCATCGGATTTTGTCAAGTGGCTAAAATATCCGACCTTTGTGGAGTCAAACCTTGTCGAGCGAGGGCTACGTGATATACTACAATATCAAGCAGCGCGTTCTTGTGACAGTTAGCTATCTGTAACTTGCAATGGTTACAGCTACACTCCTTATTATTATATAATACAGCATATATGTCTCGATACATAGCACGCCCCACTACCATACTGACGCTCCTAGCGACTCTCTTCTTGATCCCGATCGCAGCTTCTGCTCAGAGTAATAATACTGAGTCTCCATACAGTCGCTTCGGCTTGGGTAGACTGGACAAGCAGACGTCCCACGCTCTCAGAGGAATGGGTGGACTGACCTCCGCTATACGAGACAATATGATCATCAATCCTGCCAACCCTGCCTCCTACACAGCAGTCGACTCGATGACTTTTCTCTTTGACTTCGGACTATCGATGGGTATGAATATGCTCACCGAGTCGGGAAAGAGGGACGCACGTATGGTGGGCAACTTTGACTACGCTACGGCTCTGATACCGCTCGGCAAGCACTTTGCCGCTAGCGCAGGTCTCGTCCCCTACTCGACCGTCGGTTATCGATACGGCACACGAGTCCCTGTACCCGGTGTCAAGGATCACTACTCAGCTTATGCTTACAAGGGGCAGGGAAATCTACAAGAGGTCTATCTAGGCTTCGCATGGAAGCCACTCCCCTACTGGTCGCTCGGAGTCAACGCTTCTTACCTCTTTGGCAATCTACAGCATGAGCGCCGCATCACATACGATATTAAGGAGAGTCAAAATCCGACCTTCCTAGATCACCTCCGTATCCGGTCAGTAGGTGTGCGTATTGGTTCGCAAGGCATCATCCCCATTTCTGCCGATGGGCACCAAATTACCATAGGCTTCACTTACGAACCCAAACTGCCTATGTGGAGCCGACAACTACGGCTCCAGACGGAGACTATAACAGGACAAGGAGCTCAGATACTTCATGCCGACACGGTCTCTAGTAAGTCGCTCTTTGCCCGTCCACACGTAGCCAGCGCAGGTATAGCATATCAGATAGAGAATAAACTTATCGCTGGCGCAGATGTCAAATATAGCAGATGGAGTGAAGCACTCTCAGACACAGAGAAGTCAGGCTACCAGGGGGTAGACCAATGGCAAGTAGCTCTAGGCATGTCGTGGGTACCTAACGACCGCTCCTCACAATACGGACAGCGCATAGCTTACCGCGCAGGCCTGCAAGGTGAGAATGCATACCTACGTATCCCTAACAGTCTAGGAGGCTACAACTCTTACTACCAGATAGGAGCTAATCTGGGACTGGGACTACCACTCGTAGACAAGCGGTCACATGTGGACGTAACTCTCGGATACTCTTACCTACGACCCTCTAGTCGTACGGGACTTGCGGAGCACTATCTGACGCTGGGTGTAGCACTACGCTTTAATGAAGCATGGTTCAAGCCTATCAAACTCGATTAAAAAAAACATTTTGCACATACAGACAATGATGAAACTGAAGAATCTATTAACCCCAATACTAGCCCTACTAGCGACATCGTTGACACTCGGGGCTCAGACTGGCGTGGAGACGGGAACTCCTTTTGGCTCTGGGGACGACAGCATTCAATGTCGACAGAACATTAGCCTCTTCACCTCTTATGTCAAGGGAAACAACTTTAAGGAAGCCTATCCATTTTGGCTTGAAGCTCTAGAGAAGTGCCCTGGATCAACGAAAAACATCTACCTCTACGGAGTGCAGATCATGAACTGGAAGATCGAAACGGCTAAAGATGACGCTGCACGTCAAGATGCTATCGAAAAGCTCCTCAAGCTGTACGATATGCGTATCAAGTACTTTGGCGACGATCCTAAATATGGTAAGGACTATATAACCACCGCCAAGATCAACGACTACCTACGCCTCTATGGTGACAAGGCTAGCTATGACAAAATCTATGACTGGGCGAAGCCTATAGTTGAGGATATGGGCGAGGAGACTGAGAGCCAGCTGGTGTACTTCTTTGTCTTCGCCTCTATGAATAAAGCGATCGGCAATCCAGACTGGCATGAGCACTATGTCGATGACTACATGACGGGTAATGGCATCCTACAGAATGATGTCGATGCGCTCTCTGAAGCTGGCGACACGGTCAAGCTACAAAACATACAGGCTCTCAAAGGGCAGCTCGATGAACTATTCGCCACAAGTGGTCTAGCTGACTGCGACATGCTGATCAAGATCTATGGTGATGGCCTTGAAAAGAACAAGGACAATGTCAAGTATCTTCAGGCGATGCTGGACATGTTCCGCTACGCTAAGTGTGAGAACAGTCCTCTATACGCTACCGCAAGCCGCTACCTATACAACATCAAACCAACGGCGGCCGCTGCGATGGGACTAGCTTCTGACTGCATCAATAAGGGGCAAATGAGCCAAGCTAAGCAGTACCTCAACGATGCTGTCTCGCTCACCTCGGACAAGCGTCTCCAAGCTACAGTGTACTACACGCTCGGTGTCATCGACATGAAGGCGCACAGCTACGCATCGGCACGTCAATACTGCAACAAAGCTATGGCCGCCAATCCTTCTTTTGGAGCCCCGCTTATCTTGATCGCACAAATGTACGCAGCCTCTGCTAAGAGCATCTTCCCCAATGATCCTCTCAGACAGCGTCTCGTGTACGGGCTTGCTATCGACAAGCTACAGAGAGCTCGCAGCATAGACAGCAGCGTCGCCGGTGAGGCTGGTAGACTGATCAGCCAATACTCAAGCTATCTGCCCTCTCAGCAGGAAATCTTCTTCGAACCTAACCTGAATGTGGGAGACTCCTTCTACGTAGGTGGGTGGATCGGAGAGTCTACACGCATTCGCTAAGACTGCTTCTGACAATGGATCTACCTAAGTAGACTTCATATATACAAATAGGTCAGCCAGCTAGTGGGACTTCATGAGTTCACTAAGCTGGCTGACCTACTAGCTTTATCACTCTTAGATGATAAAACACACGTGCCAGAGCCGACAGATGCTCTTACTATGCTTCAGCTTACTAGCTGCGGCTCTTCTCGCTGTGGCTAGTTGTCAACGCAAGGATCCACCACCACTCTCCGACGTAGGACTAGATCCTGAGACCGCTTACTCAATGTACACCCGTGATGTGCGAGCACTCGTTGCTGACTCAGGTATCACGCAGTACAGGCTAATCACGCCTGAGTGGTATGTGTACAGCAAAAACGACAAAGTGGGCAGAGAGGCTCACTGGTACTTTCCTCATGGGCTCTACACGGAGCAGTTTGACGAGCGAGACAGTACGACCGTCTTCGTAGAGGCTGACTCCGCTTTGTACTGGACTGATCGTAAGCTATGGGAGCTACATGGAGAGGTCAATGTACGCAATCGCATCGGTTCGCGCTTTTACTCCCACCTTCTCTATTGGGATCAAGAGGAGAAGCGCATCTACACCCCAGACAGTGTATGGATAGATACTCCAGAGCGGAGCATCAAAGGGTGCGACTTCGAGAGCGACGAGCAGTTCACCAGATACACTTTCCACGGGAGCAGTGGCCAGACGCTCGTAAAGGATGATCCCGCAATGAGCGAGTAGAAAAGATCTGTATATTTCCACTATCTTTGCAAACACTTGAAGCATCTACTACATGGCTGACACGATTTGGCTACTGATCTACATAGTCTTGCTCTTACTCCTCTCGGGATTCTTCTCGGGGACTGAGATTGCCTACCTCTCGGCAGATCGCCTGCGTCTCAAGCTCGACTCTAAGCGAGGGGGCATCATCGGGCGTACGCTCTCGATGCTCTATCGTCGTCCAGACCGCTTCATCACCACCCTACTCGTAGGCAACAACATCGTACTGGTCATCTACGGAATGGTCATGACGAGACTCTTTGCCCCGCTACTAGCTCCCATTAGTAGCAATGTGGTCTTTCAGATCACGATCAATTCGCTCGTTTCTACCTTTATCATCGTTATCTTCGGAGAGTATCTGCCCAAAGCACGTAATCGGATGAATCCCAACCAGCAGATGTATCGTAAAGCGCTGCCGTCGGGATTCTTTCACATACTCCTCTACCCGATCACGCTCCTCTCCACAGGGCTCTCGAAGCTCTTTATGCTGCTATTACCGAAAGACGCTATGCCAGCCACTGAGGAGCACCCCAAGCTTACGACTCTAGACCTAGACAACTACCTCAACATGAGTCAAAGTGGAGAAGGATCTAGCGATCTCGACACAGAGGTCAAGATCATTCAAAACGCCATCGACTTCTCCACCACACAGGTGAGAGACTGCATGATCCCGCGCAACGAGATCGTCTCTTGTGAGATCGGCACTGATGCTGAGACGCTCACCTCTCTCTTTATCTCTACTGGACTGACCAAGATCATCGTTTATAGAGAAAACATTGACAACGTCCTCGGCTACATTCACTCAGCCGAGATGTTCAAAGGACCTGACTGGCAGGCGCGTGTACGCACGGCCGTCTTCGTCCCAGAGAGTATGAATGGACAGAAGCTCATGGGCATCCTCATGCAGCGCAAGAAGTCTATCGCGATCGTCATCGACGAGCTGGGAGGCACCTCTGGACTGATCACCCTCGAGGATCTAGTTGAGGAGATCTTTGGCGACATCGAGGACGAGCATGACCAAAACAAAATCGTCTCTAAGCACAACGCCGATGGCTCCTACACCTTCAGCGGGCGACTAGAGATAGACGATGCCAACGAGCAGTGGCAGCTAGCACTCCCCACGAGCGACGAGTATATCACTATCGCTGGGCTCATCATCAACCACCTCGAGCGCATTCCAGTGCCAGGCGAGCAGATACTTATCGGCAAGCTGCACTTTGACATTATCAAGTCGACAGACACGCGTATAGAACTTGTGAAGATGTGGAAAGACCTCTGATAACTGAATTTTAACTACCTTTGCCACCTAGATAGCTTTCACGCCCTATTCTACCCAACAGAGAATAGCCGAAAGCATTACTCCTAGAGAAGAAAAACAGATAGTACTATATAATGGCTACGCTACAGAAAATTAGAAATCGTGCCGGCCTGCTCATCATCGTAGTGGGTGTCGCACTCTTAGCATTTATCATCGGTGATGGTCTACGTTCTGGCTCATCACTGCTTCAGGACAACAAGATGGTTGCTCTCAAAATTGACGGCAAAAAGGTCAAATACGACGAGTACCAGCAGCTTCTCACCCAGCGCACAGAGCCGTACGAGCGTCAGCGCCAAGGCAAGCTGACGGATCAAGATCGTGTACAGATCAGCAACCAGCTAGCACAGGAGCTCATAGCCGACTACGTCCTAGAGCAGGAGGCTAAGACCCTCGGACTACGTGTCACCCCAGCAGAGGTCTCGGCACTCATCTTTGGCGAGGGGCTACCCACGTCACAGTGGGCGGCACAGTTCTTCTCACAGTTTGGAGTAGATATGGGCGATCCTGAGCAGATCCGTAGCGTCATGAGCGAGCTCGATATGAATAAGATCAAGAGTCTCCCAGCAGAGCAGCAAAGCATGATGATCTCTGTACGCAATCAGTGGCTAGAGACAGAGAAGCAGATCCGCACACAGCGACTCTCTGAGAAGGTTAACGCACTGCTCACCCGCAGCTACGCTATCAACTCTCTCGACGAGAAGTACACCACAGGGTTAGGCACCCGCACCGTTGCTGTCGTACGCACTCCTAGCACCATCCTGCCAAATGATCAGGTCACAGTAACAGACCAGCAGGTGCAGGCTTACTACGATAGCCACAAGCAGCAATTTGCATTCCCCTTTGAGCAAGCTAAGGTCAATTACTACAGCACTCTAGTACGTCCTAGTGAGGCTGACTACGCAGCTGCAAAGGCTCAGGTAGACACCGCACGTGTCCAGCTATTAGCTACGACAACTCCTGCTAAGGTGGTCCGCAACTACGACAATGGCAATGCTTACGAGACCTACTTCACAGACAAGGAGCTAGAGCAGTATCTCTCTACCATCCCCAACGCCATGACTATGCTTCGCGAGGGTGCGATAGGTAGCGTCAACGAGCCTGTCATTGTCAATGACAGCTACACACTTATCAAGCTCCTCGATCGCAAGCAAGCTCCCGAGAAGGTAAAGGTCAATCTGATCCCGCTTGATACAATCAATGCGCTAAAGGCTGATAGCCTGATAGCAGCCATCCAGAGTGGATCTGCCACACTTGCTCAGATCGTAGCAACCTACGCTATGGATGATCAGACTAAGGCAAATGGTGGCTATCTCATCAATCAGGATAACTATACAGGTATGCCCGACAGCACCTTTACCGAGGCAGAGCTCTTCGGCATGGGGCTAGACACACTAACTAAGACGCCTATCAACCAGTTTGTCAAGATGGAGAGACCAGGAGCTACGCTACTCGTTCGTAGGACAGCCCCCACAGCGTCTGTCAATCACTACAAGATCGCACAGCTCACAGTACCCATCAACTTCTCCGAGGAGACCTTCCGGAAGGAGCAAGCTAAGATCAACGAGATCTTTACGAGTGACAAGAGCTTTGACAAAATGATGGAAGACGCTCAGGCAGCTGGTCTATCAGTCGTCCGTGGCGAGTATGTCAATAGTTCATCGGCAGCTCTCGCCTCGATCCCCAACTCTCGAGAGATCATCAGCTGGGCTCTACGCTCTAAGGCTGGTGCAGTATCAGACAAGCTCTTCCGCTGTGGTGAAAACGACTACCTAGTCGTAGCACAAGTAGAGAAAAAGTACCCCGCAGGCTTCCAGCCCTTCGAGCAGGTGGCAGATCGAGTACGTGACATCGTCTTGATGGAGCAGCGTGGCGACCAACTCGCATCTAACCTTGCAGGCAAGCAGCTGAAGAGTCTGAACAGCTATGCCACGGAGATGCAGTCCAGCGTAGACACGCTCTACAACATCAGCTACGTCACTGCGCCCAGTACACCCTCAGCACTTGTGGGCAAGGCTATGACGACGGCTATCGGTCAGCTCTCTGCTCCATTCCGTGCTGGCACGGAGGTAGTTGTCCTCCAGCCTATCTCGGAGAACGTAGATGCTTCTGTCACGAAGCCATCCCCTGCAGCTACAGCTCAGAAGCGTCGCTCCTATGGACAGCAGATGGCATACAGAGCTATGCAAGAGCTCATCATGAAGACTCCTGTCGAGGATACACGCTACCGTTTCTGGTAAGACTCCCGACAGATAAGCGTCCCTAAGTACGCTTCCATAATATATAGTAGACGCACACCTGTAGACAAGCGGGTGTGCGTCTTCTCATTTCAAGCGAATTTCTCTTGTAAAGCTTGTGCTCGACAAGCTCTCTAATGCAACATTTAGCCACTTCAATCGTCTATTGGATATAGCGCCTCCCAGGGCCGGGTGACTGTAAGCTCAGCTCATCAGCCTATGAGGACTATCCATACGATGAACCTATTAGCAAGAAGATATAACCCTTCAATACTACTATGAACAAATACCTCAAATACTTACTCCTGACGCTAGGCATAGCCCTCGTCAGTGGTTTCGTCTCGTGGGGGGTAGTACGTGCCACCCTCAGGAACGCAACATCAACAGAAAGCTCTTCCTACTCCACCCTACGACAGGGTGGCTACCCGAGCTCAGAAAACGACTACGGGTTTCTACAGTCCGACTACGAGCTCACCTCTAGTCGTACCGTAGGCAATGCCCCAGACCTCTCTCCAGCGGCTGAACTAGCGGTACAAGCAGTCGTACATATTAAAGTAGAGGGCGAGCAGACCATCGATTATATAGATCCCTTTGAATTCTTCTTTGGTGGGGGACGAGGCTTCGACCGGCCGCAGTCACGAACCGTTACCAGTTTTGGATCTGGTGTCATCATCAGCACCGATGGCTACATTATCACGAACAACCACGTAGTCGAGGGGGCTAAGAGCATCTCCGTCTCCCTCAACGATGGTCGCTCCTTTGATGCTAAGTTCATCGGATCCGACCCAACCGTAGACATCGCGCTGCTTAAGGTCGATGCTAAGGATCTGCCCACCATTCCTTTTGGCGATAGTGACAAGATCCAGCTTGGCGAGTGGGTACTTGCTGTGGGCAACCCCTTCAATCTGACAGGCACCGTCACGGCGGGCATCATCAGTGCTAAGGCTCGTAGCACCGCTGTCGAGGGTCCTCAGGGCACGGCTCAGATAGCTCGCTACATACAGACAGACGCTGCCGTGAATCGCGGTAACAGTGGTGGTGCTCTTGTAGATGCTCAGGGACGACTCATCGGTATCAACACCATGATCTTCTCCGAGACAGGCAATTACTCAGGCTACTCCTTTGCTGTTCCCATCAATACGGCAGCTAAAATTGTTAGCGACCTCAAAAAGTACGGCTCCGTACAGCGCGCTGTCCTTGGCATCATCGGAGGTACGGTCAATGAGGATGTCAAAAAGGAGAAGAACCTCAAGGTCTCTCAGGGTGTCTACGTCAACGAATTCTCAGAGGTCAGCGCAGCTTACGCTGCTGGCATCGAGGCAGGAGACGTCATCGTAGCCATCGATGGCAACAAGATCACCGAGATGGGCGAGCTACAGGAGCGCATCGGTCGTTGCCGTCCTGGAGACACCATCGTTGTTACCGTAGACCGCAAGGGTGCTAAGCGAGACTTCAAGGTTAAGCTCAAAAACGATGAGGGTAGCACAGAGATCGTCAAGAGAGACAGCAGTAGCCTCCTCGGCGCCTCTCTGCGAGAGATCTCGGGCGACCAGTTACGCAAGCAAGGCGTCAGCTATGGACTCGAGGTTGTCAAGGTCGGCAAAGGCAAGTTCCAAGAGGCTGGCGTCAAGGAGGGCTTTATCATCCTCTCGATCAATAATAAGGCTGTCCGCAGTGTTTCTGCAGCACGCAAGCTAGTTGATGCAGCTCAGAAGACACGCTTTGGAGACAAAGCGATCCTAGTCAAGGGCTTCTACCCTGGAGGCTCGATGAAGTACTACGCTATCGACCTGAGCTAGTACACACAGACAGAAATCTAATAACTGTTCAGAGTGGTCCGACAGACTTCAGTTTGGTCGGATCACTCTGATTTCATTCCTATACATCTTTGCCGTGAAGCTTGGGTTAGCAGCACCAAGCGCCACCCTATTCCTTTTGGTGAAAAAGTCGTACCTTCGTGACGGCACCAAGGCTAATTCGCATCACATGGATCTAGACAAGAACAACATAGAGCAAGAACAAGAGATAGACGCAACGTCCGCAAAGAGGGAAACCGCCTCGCCTACAGCCTCTGAAGAGGTGGACGAGAGTTATGTGGCTCCCGAAGAGGAGGAGGGCGACGGTCGGCTACACACCCTCGGCGGGATGTACCGTCACTGGTTCCTCGACTACGCATCGTACGTAATTCTAGAGCGTGCCGTGCCTCACATTGAGGACGGACTCAAGCCGGTGCAGCGACGGGTACTCTACACGATGCATCTGATGGAAAACGGGACCCTCCACAAGGTTGCCAAGATCGTGGGTGCTACGATGGCTTACCACCCACACGGTGATGCCTCGATCAACGATGCTTTGGTGCAGCTCGGTCAGAAAGGCTATCTCATCGACACGCAGGGTAACTGGGGTAACATACTCACGGGCGATGAGGCTGCCGCAGGGCGATACATCGAGGCTAAGCTCTCTAACTTTGCTCTCGAGATACTCTTTGGTGACAAGATCACCCCCTGGATGAAGAGCTACGACGGCAAGTCGCGTGAGCCTGTCTACCTGCCCGCCCGCTTCCCCCTACTGCTAGCGCAAGGTGCCGAGGGCATCGCCGTGGGTCTCTCCTGCAAGATCCTACCGCACAACCCCAAGGATCTGATCGAGGCTGCCTGCGCTTACCTGCGTGGAGAGCCTTTTACCCTCTACCCAGACTTCCCCACGGGAGGTATCATCGACGTGGATCGCTACAGCGATGGTAAGCGTGGCGGACAGGTCAAGAGCCGTGCACGCATCGAGCGTATCGAGGATCGTGTGCTGAGTGTGCGTGATCTGCCTTTTGGCAAGACCACCTCGACGCTCATTGACTCGATCCTAAAGGCAAACGACAAGGGTCTGATCAAGATCAAGCGCATCGATGATATGACCGCCGAGACGGCCGACATACGCATCTACCTACCCGTAGGGGTCTCGGCCGATAAGACGATCGACGGGCTCTACGCTTTCACCGATTGCGAGGTCTCTATCTCGCCGAATGCTTGTGTCATCGAGGACGACAAGCCACGCTTCCTCGGCGTGAGCGACCTGCTACGTCACTCGGTGAAGCATACGCGTGAATTGCTGCAGGAGGACCTGCGCCTACAGTTACACGACCGTCAGGAAGAGTATATGGGAGCTTCGCTAGAGCGGCTCTTCATCGAGCATCGTATCTATAAGTTGCGCCCCTTTGAGGAGGCTCCTGATCAGCATACCGCTCTGGACGTCATTCGCAAGGCTCTAGAGCCTATCGTGGGCGACTCTTTACTAAGGCCCATCACCGACAATGACTTAGCACGCCTCCTAGAGATCAAGATGGCGCGGATCCTCAAGTTTAACCTAGAGAAAAACGAGCAGCTCATCCTGCGCCTCACCGAGGAGATGGCGCAGATACAGCATCACCTAGACCATATCACCGACTACACGATACACTACTACCACTCGCTGCTAGAGGAGTATGGTGCTGGCTGGGAGCGACGCACACAGATCGGGCACTTCGGAACGATCGAGGCTACGAAGGTGGTCGAGGAGAACCTCAAGCTCTACATAGATCGCAAGATGGGCTTCGCCGGGACTGGCATCAAGGGCGGAGAGTATGTGTGTGACTGTAGCGAGATAGATGATATGATTGTCTTCTTCCGTGACGGCACCTATACGATTACGAAGATTGAGGAGAAGAAGTTCCTCGGCAAGGAGCGCGTCCTACATATTAATAAGTATGTGCGCGGCGACAAGCGAACGATCTACAATGCGATCTATCTGGATGGCAAGACGAAGACTTCGTTTATCAAGCGCTTTCACGTGTCGGCCAGTGTACGTGACCGTGAGTACGACTTGACTATGGGGACACCAGGTAGCAAGGTGCTCTACTTCTCTGCCAACCCCAACGGAGAGGCGGAGAGTGTGACGGTCAAGCTGCTACGTGGTGGTACTTCGCGACGCATCCTCTTCTTTGACAAGGACTTTGCAGACATTACTATCAAAGGGCGTACCGCTAAGGGCAACATCGTGACCCGAGCTCCAATCGAACGTATCTCGCTCAAAGAGCAGGGAGGCTCGACGCTCGGAGGACGCAAGGTGTGGTTTGACCCAGATGTGAACCGCATTAACTACAACAAGCAAGGAGATTACCTAGGCGAGTTTGAGGCGAGCGACCGCATCCTTGTTATAATGCCTTCGGAGCAGACCTATACGACAGACTTTGGCGAGAGCAACCACTTCTCTGAGTCGCCCAAGATCATCGAGAAGTACGATCCCGACAAAGTCTGGAGCGTCATCTACACCACGCCTGAGGGGGTTACCTATATCAAGCGTGTCTGCCTACCCGATAGGAAGAAGCCGCAACCTATCATAGAGCCTGAAGAGCAGCTACTAGCACTCACCGATGAGCCCGAGGCACAGTTTACACTGATCACGAAGCCTCAAGGGCGCAAGAAGGCGGCAACGATCGAGATCGCAGTGACTGAGTATGAGCCACTCAAGAAGCTCTCCGCACGAGGCAAGCGACTTACCGCACTACCTATTGCAAGCTTTGAAAAATTGGAGTCTGTAACTGAAAAAACAGAAGAAGAGGAGCCAACTGAAGAATAAGCTAAGCATCTCAAGCTATGAAACAAAGATTACGACAGATCCTTCTAGCGCTTTGCTTGGGGCTATCACTGTTAGGCACTAGCGCCTCGCTCTCCGCACAAGAGGCGGATACAACTGCCTCTGCGCCTCACCGACTACTGTATCTAGCACACGACTTTCGCTTCGGGTGGAACAAGTTATACAATGAGTACCTCTCGCCACTCTACTACCGTGGGCAATCATTGAGCTACCGACTCTCCTCGGAGGCTCCACTCACTCAGTCGCATCCTGAGTGGCTCGTCATGCAGAGCACCCAGCTAGCCTATGCGCAGCTCCTCAACCCCGCACGCAACAGTGCCACCAGGCACCTTGCTTTCGACACGAAGTGGAGCTTCATACATCAGTGGCGTCTGCCCTTTGGGATGGTCGTCGGAGTAGGTCCTGGCGTCCTAGTCGAGGGAGGTACATCTTATAATGGGCGCAACCAAAACAACCCAGCCGATCAGCAACTCAACGGCGACCTAACGGCACAAGCCTTGGCAGCCTACCGTCTACGCATCGGGTGGTTCGTCGCAGACCTGCGCTTGCAGATGACCTCAGCATTGGTGGGGCTAGGCTTCGCGCCCTATTACAATGAGTCTTACCTACAGGCTTACTACTACGACAACATCATCAACCACTTCGCACTGCACACCTTCGGTCGGCGGCACTACTACCAGATAGGAGTGGCTCTAGACATCCCTATATGGCGCATCATGACCCTGCGCATGACCTACGACTACACCGACTCGGCAAGACGTATCCACTCCATCTATCGAGGCTTCTCGGGACACTATCTAGGAGTCGGTCTAGCCACTTACTTCCGTCCCTTCAGAGGCTACCAAGAGGTACATAATGCAAACCACACGACTGCCATCAGCTTATGAATCTAACGAGACTACATAGCGGGCTTGTCGGCCTGCTACTCCTACCACTACTGCTTGCCTGCACACAAGAGCCTGAAGAGCAGGAATACACTAGGAACTATCAGACGAACTTTACAGCACTTTGGACCATCCTAGACGAGGGGTACTGCTTCTTTGACGATAAGCTCCCAGCCTCAGGCGATACCACTTGGAACGATCTCAAGGATATCTACACGCCTCTGGTACAGCAATGCCAGTCGGAGGATGAGTTCTTCGACCTGATGGTAGAGCTGATGCGTCACCTCAAGGATGGACATGTGAACCTCTTTGCACCCTTTGATGTAGGGGGGTGGAACATTTATGAAGGCTCTAGACATTGCCTAGACAGTCGCATACGCAACCTTTACCTGCAGCCTCATATGCGCCGTGCTGGCTCTATCTACTATACGCCTATCACTTACAATGGGCATGCAGCTGACTCGATCGGCTATATGGTGATCCCCTCTTTCTCCGCGTCTATCTCCTTGACTCACCTACACGCAGTCTTCTCAAGACTGGCACATTGTCGTGGCTTGATCATCGATATGCGTAGCAATGGTGGTGGATTGCTGACCAATGCGGATCGTCTGGCTAGCGTCTTGATCCCCTCTGACACGGTCGTCGGCTATATGAGTACGAAAACCGGACCTGGGCATAATGACTTCGGATCCCTCAAAGAGATCAAGCTCGCTCGTGCCCCCTTCAGCTGGCAGCGTCCTACCGTGATCCTCATGGATCGCGGGACTTATAGCGCAGCCAATTCGCTGGTCGCTTATGTCAAGGGGACAACCCGTCACGTTCTCTTCATGGGTGACCGTACAGGTGGTGGCGGTGGCTTGCCTCGCAGTAGCGAACTGCCTAACGGCTGGTGGCTACGCTACTCCTCCTCTCGTATGTACGACGCTCAGCGGCATAGCATTGAGGGTGGCATCGAGCCAGATATTATCCAGGAGCAGACAGACGAGGCGACAGCGCAGCGCCAAGATGCACTGATCGAGCGCGCTATTACGATACTTCTCGAAGCGACGAAGTAATCCACCGCTTACATCAGACCTATAAACGCAAAAAGAGCCTCCCATCTCAGGAGGCTCTTTTTGTGACCGCGGCAGGATTCAAACCTGCAACCTTTTGATCCGTAGTCAAATGCTCTATTCAGTTGAGCTACGCGGCCGATGAAAACTAAACCCTTAAAAAAACGACAAACAAGGATTTGAAACAGCTGGACAATCACAAAAGTGAAGTGCTCCTCCCCGTTTGCAAGTGCAAAGGTACAACATTTTTCGAAACCTGCAAACCCTTTCGGAGAAATTCTTTCCACACAAAAAGAAAGCACTTCCCAAAGAGTGGATACAACATCAAGGAATACAACAAAATAGACACACAAAACATCTCACCAATTCCTCTCTCAATGACTTTGTCCAAGCCCTTTATCAAGACTCCTCAAAGAGTTTCTCTCATTTACTAGCCTAACCGTTGCAGGTCTACAGTTTACCTTCACTAGTACAGTTCTTTTCGTCATACCTTCCCCGATGAGACAGGGCTGACGCATTATACCCTGTATCCAAGGAGCTATGCCTGACGCCAACCGAGGAATAGATGGATTAAGTCTTGCTACATAGCGCTATGGACTTACACTATTGCTACTCCTATATCTCCATTGAGGTCAATTCCTCGGAGCAAAAGCCCAAATAGCTCGGAGGAAATCGACCAATTCCTCGGAAGAAATTTCTCTTTCTTCCGAGGAATGAAAAAATTCTTCCGAAGAATCAACTCATACTTCGGAAGAATTTTTCATTTGCTCACTGGATAATCCTAGATCTTCCACGGAGGATTGTTCTATTTCCTCCATTTCCCGAGATCCTTCATTAAGGCGTAGGTAAACCTACCCCGGATAATGCGTCAGCCCTGCCCAATGAGAGAAGAGAATGCTGTATCTGCGCACTTTTTCGTACCTTTGTCTCTAGAAGCGGATGAGTCACTAGATCGATGCGCTCCTAAGCTGTACAGATACAAAGAGTTGCACAATATGATACAGCACATGTAGGAGGGGCTTACGATCTGCTACGGAAGTAGCTTTGGCTCTGTCTCGACCTAGATCATAACGACCGAGCAGAGTGTCCTGTACATAGGACTGACCCATCACTCAGCCTATTCACACATTACACACCTTACTTAGGTCGACCTTGATACTAGCTAGCTGTCTCGCCACAGCTCTTGTTAGATCGTTGATTCTGTTGCCTCTATCATCTCGCTTGTGGCTTCACACTGGGGCTCAGCATTGTAGCGTGATAGACCTTTGCAACAAGCAGTAAGGTGCATTTATCCAGCATAACATAGTACACCATGCAGAAGTACACCATCGTAGATCTCAACGGTATGACGGAGGAGCAACTCAAAGAGGTTGCCTCCGAGCTAGAGATTACCAAGATGGCCTCCGAAAAGAAGGAGATCATTTACCAGATTCTAGACGCTCAGGCGGAAGCTGTAGCCACCCAAACAGTCGAGCAGCAGCAGAGTAACAAGCGCAAAGAGAAGCAGGGCAACTCCCGCAATAACAAAGCAAATAAAGAGGAGAAAAAGGACTCCAAAGACGAGAGTACTAAGCCAGAGCGAAAGAATCAATCGAATGCTCGACAGAACAAGCGAAATACTAAAGCAGACAAGAGTGGCTCAGCCGACCAACCTACTGAGATAGACCGCCAAGAGGCTATCGCTATCGTCGAGGAGGCAGCTGCTACACAGTCTGAAGAGAAGGGTGCAAAGCGCAACAATAATCAGCGCAATAACAACAATAAGGAGCGCAACAATCGAAATAACAAACGCCAGGAGCCGACGAATCAGTCTGACAAGTCTGATAAATCTGAGAAGGAGGACAAACAGCCCTCAGACAGGCGCACGCAAGGTAAGCAAGAGGTGGAGGAAGAGCAGCAGGAGACTCCTATGGTCTTCACCCATCCCGATGCAGACTCACTGCTAGGCGAAGTGCTCAGCGAATCACACAAAGACCCCCAAAAGGCAGACTCCGACGAAACCGTACAGAAGGGTAAGCAGCAGAACAACAAAAACAAAGAGGAGGAAGAGGAGACTTCATACGACTTCTCCGACATACTGACCGCTAGCGGACTGTTAGAGGTTTCCCAAGAGGGATACGGCTTCCTCCGCAGCTCAGACTATAACTACTTCCCCTCACCAGACGACATCTACGTCCCAGCGGACATGATCAAGAAGTGGCACCTCAAGACGGGTGATGTCCTCGAGGGAAGTATCCGCCCGCCTAAGGGTAGTGAGAAGTACTTCCTACTACAGAACATCCTGCTCGTCAATGGACGTCATCCTAAGGACAATCTAGATCGTGTCTCCTTTGACATGCTGACGCCACTCTTCCCAGAGGAGAAGTTTAAGCTAGAGTCTCAGGGCATCGCAGCAGTCTACGACAAGACCGCCATGCGCATCGTGGATCTGGTCACACCCATCGGCAAGGGACAGCGTGGACTCATCGTCGCTCAGCCTAAAACAGGTAAGACGATGCTACTCAAGGACATTGCCAATGCAATCTCTGCCAATCATCCAGAGGTCTACATGATCATCCTCCTGATCGACGAGCGTCCCGAGGAGGTGACTGATATGGCACGTAATGTCAATGCTGAGGTCGTCGCCTCGACCTTTGACGAACCTGCTGACCACCACGTGAAGCTCGCTGAGCTGGTACTCGCCAAGGCTAAGAGTATGGTCGAGAGCGGTCACGATGTGCTCATCATGCTAGACTCGATCACGCGCCTCGCACGTGCTTACAATACAGTACAACCTACCTCGGGCAAAATCCTCTCAGGTGGTATCGAGGCTAATGCACTGCAAAAGCCGAAGCGATTCTTCGGAGCTGCACGAAACATCGAGCACGGCGGTAGTCTCACCATCTTAGCGACGGCTCTGACGGAGACGGGCTCCAAGATGGATGATGTCATCTTTGAGGAGTTCAAGGGCGCTGGTAACATGGAGCTACAGCTCGACCGTCGTTTGTCCAATAAGCGTATCTTCCCCGCTATTGACATCCTCGCTAGTAGCACCCGTCGCGATGACCTCCTACTAGACTCGACGACGCTGCAGCGTATGTGGATCCTACGCAATCACCTATCTGACATGAATACGGTAGAGGCGATGGAGTTCCTCAAGCAGCGCATTGAGCTGACGGAGACCAACCTTGAGTTCCTCGCCTCGATGAATGACTAGGTCTTGATGAGCCACTAGCTCCCAAAGACTTAACGAAATCTACCAGTACTTCCGCTCTGCACCACACGCTCCAGTTCGTGGAGATTGCTTAACTTTGTGGTGAGGAGCGGGAGTCTTCTGCCTACTCTGTGGAGGTGGCCGCACAATGTAGCCGCCCCTGACTCGTCTGTAATCATCCACTCTTAGCCTGTACATCTCAATGTATCGCATCGGAGATATCTTAGAGCAAGCTCTACTACTGCACGACTGCGTCGTACTCCCTACGATAGGAGCCTTCATCGTGGAGCAAACGCCTCCACTCTATGACAAGGATCTCAATGTCATCACGCCAGCAGGACAGCGCATCTCATTCAACGCATCTCTAGTAGATCGTGACGGCATCCTAGATAGTTGCTACGCACGCACCCTAGGGCTATCCGTACGCAGAGCGCGCCTCGTGGTAGACTCCGACGTGACCGTGATCAGGCATCAGCTATATCAGTCAGGGTCTCTAACTATCGGCTCCAACCTCGGCACCCTCACGCTGCAGGAGAGTGGCGAGCTACTCTTTACTCCCGTACAGGAGCGACAAGGCCTGAGATCGATACACTCTTACGGACTCTACCCCCAGAGCTGCTTGCTCCCAGCCATCGCCCCTGTCGATCATACCACTGCCGAACCTGCTAGTAAGGCGAAGAGTGATCGGAAGTATTGGACGATACGTATCAATCGGACTGCGGCCAATTGGGCTGCAGCAGGTGCTATATGTTTCCTCTGCCTACTACCCATCAGCTCAGACAGTCACCCAGATCGTTACAGTGCGGGCTTTGTCCCTTACGGCTGGCTTGATGAGGCAAGCGTAGTGACACCAGAGCAAAAGCAAGCCTCGTCGGGTAGCGCGACAACTGCCACACAACCCAACAAGGCTACAAAACAAACAGAGATCGTCTCTGCGACTCCGGAGCATGCCGCAGCTTCGTCTCTACTGATCACGCATGACGAGGCTTTGCAGCAAGGGAGTCATGCTATCGTCGTAGGTGTTTTCAAGGGGCCTAAGCGTGCAGAGCGATTTATCGAAGAGATAACAACTGATCAGCCTCAGACCAAAGGGGTCTCGCTACAAGTCATCCAAGAGTCCTCTCGCTGTCTTGTCATCGCAGGCATCAGCTCCTCTGAGGAGCGTGCTGGCGAACTACGCCGCACCGTCTCCGCACTATCCGACAGCTTCGCAGGAGCCTGGATCTACGCACTTTAGTAGCGTCTTACCGCCACTACACGAACTCTTAAACAAGCGATAAGAGCCTCTCATATCAGAGGCGTAAGTAGACGCATCACGCCATGAACGATACGTCTCCACAGCCTATTGCGTCGTAGGGTTATCCTACGACAGAGGGCAAGTGTTGCCTCAAAGCTATCGACAAACTGCCGTGCGACCTCCGAAGAATAGGCAATGGTAGTCAAGTCGAAGTTGTACTCAAAGCTTCTAAAGTCTAGGTAAGGTGTTCCCGTCACCACACGCTCCTTATCTATCACCGCATAGGTCTCCTCTCGTAGGCCGTCATAGTAGTATATCTCCACGCCAGCTCGTAGCAAGTCGGTAAAGAATGCGTGCGAAGCCTTAGTAGCCAGCCAGCTACGCCCACAACGAGGTAGGATCACCCGCACCTGTACACCGGAGAGCGCCGTAGAGATCAGCGCCTGCTGTATGCTAGAGGTGGGGATCAAGACAGGCGACTCGATGTAGAGCGACTGACGAGCCTGCAGGAAGGCGTGCGTGAAGATCATCTCTAGCGAGGGAAAGTCGTCCGTGGGGTGCGTTGGGAAGATCTGCATCTTGATCGGCTCAGCTGTGGGCACGGTAGCGGAGCTCTGCTGTGGCGAGAGCAATTGCTGCGTCGCTACGTACCAGTCTAGCGCAAAGCTGTACTCCAGTTGACGTACCACGGCACCAGTCATACGCAGATGAGTCGTCGCCAGAGGTTGCGCACCTTGAGGCAAATGATGCAGCTCCGAGAGTAGCACGTTGCCCCCTGTAAAGCCTACAGCACCATCTACCACCACGAGGTTGCGATGGTTACGATAGTTCACGCGACTCGTAAGCAGCCGAAAGCGTACGGGGAGAAAGGCAGCAACCTGTCCGCCCAACTGCTCCATCCGTTTGCGATAACGCCGACTCAAGCTTCGCGACCCCACGTCATCGTAGAGCCAGTAGAGAGCTACGCCCTCCTGAATGCGCTCTGCGAGTAGATCTAGCAGAGCGTCCAGCCATGGGTCCTCCTCGATGCGATACAGCTCGATGTAGATATAGTGCTGCGCCTGTGCGATAGCATCCCGACAAACCACAAACCACACAAGCCACTCGCGACTATCGTCGTAGTGCGTCAGCTCATTAGCCGTGGTCAGAGGCGTATCGGTTAGTCGCTCGATGAGAGCGGATAGCGATGCGAGCTTACGATCGGCGACCTCCTCGACCTCCTCAACCTTTGTGGTAGGTAGCGACTTAGTCTCTACAGGAGCATCCGAGAGCAACCGTCTCACCTCCACATCGATTAGTTGCTTACGTCTCAGCGAGTAGCCAAAGATAATATACAGTAGGAGCCCGACGACAGGGAGAAAGATGACTACCAGTATCCACGGGATCGAAGAGACCGCACTACGCTCCTCCCCGAGCACAATAACGATACCTCCGATAACAGAGAGGAGATAGAGGACGAAGAGGAGCTCGGCCATCACTAGAGAATCGTTAAGTCATACGGATGGCTCTCGCTGTAAGCCTCAGCACGAGCCATGATCCCATCGAAGCACTCTCCACGGGTCGTCCGTCCGTTCTGCACCGCGACCGCCTCGATCACACCTGAGGCGCACTTCACGCCATCACTACGTACGATGACCTGGTCGAAGATGAGCTTAGCCCCCTCACGTCTGGCACGCAGTGCCGTGTGAAAGGTATCACCACTACGCAACGAGCGATGATAGGTTATAGAGACCTTGTAGACGAAGAGATCAAGCCCCTCTTCGTGCATCTCAGCAAAGCTATCGCCCAGAGCCAGCCAAAACTCGTGGCGTGTATGCTCCATGTAGCACTGATAGTTGCTGTTGTTGACCACCCCCTGGAGGTCGCACTCGTAGTCTCGCACCTTGAGCGTGAGACCATACTGATATTTGATTGGTTGTTTCATAGACCTAGGTTCCTCTTTGGTAAAAAGGCTTCTAAATAAGCTCAGCTCGGCTACCCTTTGAAGTGCTGTACCTCCGTACGCTCTCTAAAGAGGTAGAGCTTGTCATTCGCCCGCACCTTACGGGGTACAGGGATGGAGATGCGTTGCCCCTTAGTAGCACGGGAGACTGGCTCCAGCTCGTAGCGCATCTCCGAGAGCGTCATATCGACCACGCCCGTCGTCGGCCCGATGATCAGGATGCGATCGTCCAGTGCCAGCTCGCCACTCTCCACCTCTATCTCGGCGACTCCTATCTTGCTAAAGTACTTAACAATGTGAGCCACGTACTCCTTCTCACGCACAGCACTAGAGCCAGCAAAAGGTGTCCACTCGCCCAGCCGCTGTCCGAGATAGTAACCATCCCAAAAACCTCTGTTGAAGACCTCCCGTAGCCGCTCATTCCACTGCGCTATCCGAGCTTCGTCGTAAGTGCCCGCACAGACAGCGTCGATAGCCTCTCGGTAGCACTGTACCACCGTAGAGACATACTCAGGTCCACGAGCGCGCCCCTCTATCTTAAAGACCGTGACACCTGCCAGCATCATCTTATTGATGAAGTGGATCGTCTTCAGATCCTTCGGCGACATAATGTTCGGGTGCGTCACCTCCAGCTCGACCCCTTGGCGGTCATCATAGACACGGTAGCCACGGCGACAGATCTGTGCGCAACTACCTCTATTGGCACTCGTAGCTTGATGGTGCAGACTCAGATAGCACTTGCCCGAGACCGCCATGCAGAGCGCTCCATGGGCAAACATTTCTATCTCCACCAGTCTCCCCGACGGACCGACGATCTGCTCCTCAGCTATCTTACGTTTGATCTCCGCCACCTGATCTAGGTTCAGCTCACGAGCCAAGACCACCACATCGGCAAACTGTGCGTAGAAGCGCAAAGCCTCCCAATTGCTAATGTTGAGTTGCGTAGAGAGATGCACCTCCAGCCCCAAGCGATGCGCCTCCATCAGCGTCGCCACATCGGCAGCGATCACCGCCGTGACCTGTGCCTGGTGCGCATGGTAGAGGATCTCGCGAAGCAGCGTCAAGTCCTCATCGTAGATGATCGTATTGACCGTCAGGTAACTCTTCACGCCACTCCTCCGACAGATCTCCACGATACGATAGAGGTCGTCTGTCGTAAAGTTGTAGGCAGACTTAGCCCGCATGTTGAGCGCCTCAATGCCAAAGTATATACTATTCGCTCCCGCACGTATCGCAGCGCTCAAGCTCTCATACGACCCCACAGGAGCCATCACCTCATAGCGACTAGGATCACGCAGCTCCTCGGGGAGCGTCACCAACTCACGCTTTATGATCGAGTCGGTCGTCTCTATTCTCTCTGCACGTTCATTCATAGGGACAAAGATACAAACTTACCCTCAAGCGACCCCACTTGACATGTTACGAACTCCAAGCTAGAAACTATTGCGACGGGAGGCACGAAGCTTTTGCTCGTACATACGTAGCACCGTATCGTCCGAGATCTCTGTGCGGATAGCTTCGATGAGAGAGGATTCTCCAGTGAGCGTCATCTCGGCAAGAAGCCACGCTATCGCCATCTGAACGTAGTACGCCTCGTCATGCTGTAGCGGAGCAACATGGTTTAGAGCTGCCCAAGGCGTGGCCAAACCGTGACGTATGAGGTCGAGCCAAGCAACGATGGTGAGCCGACGTGCGTAAGGGTTAGCGTCGTGAGTATGCTCTGCCATCGAGCGGAGGACTATCTGTCGCTCCGCCTCCCCTCTCCTAGCCCAGCCTGCTAGAACCTCTTTGTAGTAGTCAGGCACCGCCCAGCCGTCACATAGTGGGTAGAGGAGGGAAAGCCCGTCTCCAGACGAGGCTAGACGACCGATAACGCCTCCGAAGATGATCTTGTACTCATACCATGCGAGGGCTCTCTCGTGAAGTAGCTCGATGGCTTCGTCTAGGGTGAGCAAGCGACTAAGCTGCCTTACGGCTTGTCGTAACCACTTCATACGAATGCCGAGGACGCTCTCGGGTCGTGAGGAGACCTTGGAGCGTAGCGCCATAAAGACCGCATAGTCTGGCTCACGACGCTGCGCCAGCTCTGCGAGCAGTGCAGATGCTTCTTCAAGAGGTGTGGGTGTCATACGGAGGGTGTGTAGTAAGTTTCTCTAAATAGCACAGTCCCCCACATACAACGTGTATATGGGGGACTGATTGCATGATGCCACCGTGTGGCTATGGCGAGATGCCACAGCGACTAGGGAATCTGCTTGATATTAGTCCTCTTCTGGAGTGTAGAGAGGCTCATCAGCAAGAGCCTTCGTCATGTGGTCTACCCATACGTTGACGATAGCGGGATAGTCAGCTAGGCCGTTCATCGTGCAGCCATCTAGCGTGCACTTGTAGCCAGCCTTGTTCATCTCATCGCGCCAGCTTCCTTCCTCAGGATTCTGCGGATCGACACCACCCTTGAGATCGTTGTTAGCGTGGTCACCAGCGATAGACATGAGCGGGTGTAGGAGCATCGTGCCAGAGGTTTTGCCAGCCTTCTTAGCGCGAGCGATCAGGTCGTCTACAAGGTTACCCTCCATATCGACGGTAGCGACGAAGTAGTTGGGGCTGAGCTTCTGTAGCTCCTTCTCGATCATAGGATAGCGAGAGTTACCATTACCGTAGTTCATGTCCTCGGGGTTACCGTGTCCCATGAAGCTAACGAGCTTGCCAGCAGCAACCTCCTTGCCATAGATCTTGTGTAGCTCACCAGCGACTATCTTGCAGTCCTCTTCAGTCTCTAGTAGCGGACCAGCGAGGTACACGGTCGTCTTGGCAAACTCAGGGTGCTCACCGTTGTTACGGAAGTCCTTGATGTAGTTCTTGACACGTAGGAACTCCTCACCAGGTACGATGTGTAGTGACTGCACTGCTATGTCCTTGTATCCAGCAGCTCCAAGAGCCTCTAGATAGAAGTTGGGGGAATAGTAGTTCCATCCCTTCTGAGCGCAGCGTGTCATACAGATCTCTGAGGTAAAGGAGAAGTAGAGGTCTCTGTCTGGGAACTGCTCCTTAAAGCGAGCCTGTATCTTCTTAAAGGTCTCCTGAGGCTTATCCCAGGTACTACCGAAAGAGACAAGGAGTAGAGCCTTGTCTGTGGTCTTCTTTGCCTGCACCTCCTTGGTTACAGCCTGCAGCTTCTTGTCGTGATTTGAGAGAGCTAGGTTGTTGTCCTCCTGGCAGCCTACGCAGGTCAGGAGTGTCAGTCCTAGAGCGCAGAGTGATAAGATTGTCAATAGCTTCTTCATTGTTGATAGGGGTTATAAGTTATTTTATATTTGTGTGTGTGTGTGTTGGCTTGATAAAGTGTAGTGCGTTAAGGGGAAACGATGATTTGTCTAGTCCTCTTCATCCTCTTGAGACTGCGCGTGACGAGAGGAGCGCTTAGTCGGTGTGATCTGCTTAGCTCGCCCGAAGTGTACGCTCAGAGTCATATAGAGCGTACGTCCCGGTGTCGAAGTACCGTAATGTAGACCGTGTGGTGTAGTCTCGTAGTAGTTGAGCAAGTTGTCCACGCCAATGTTGAGGTCGAGAGACCAGTTCTCATTGGGTATGATCGTCTGCTGCGTGTTGAGACGCCATAGATGGTAGGGCTTACCATTGCCATCATCCTGATAGTAGCGGGTACTCTGCATACGTCCGTAGAGACCCACGGCGAGCTTGTATCGCTGCTGGTGGAAGGCTTGACTCCACGATAGTCCCACGGTAGCGCGGTGATGCGCCATACCGTCGATCGTGACCTGACGCATCTCGTCCTTCTCGTCATCGTAAAGGAGTGCATCCGTGTCGAGGTAGCTATAGCTGGTCATCAGCGTCCACTGCTTGTAGATGCGCCACTTGGCAGTGACATCAGCACCAAACGTCTTCGCCGTATCCATATTCTTGTATTGGCGAATGCGGTTAGGATTGTACGACACGAGGAGGTCACTAGGTGCCTCCGAGCGTGGTATCGTCACCAGCGTGATCATGTTGTTGAGGAAGTTGGCATACCCCGTGACACTCACATTGACAATAGGACTATGATACTCCACGCTACCCGAGATGTAACGGCTCGTCTCTGCCTTCAGATGTGGATTGCCTAGATGAAGTACGATCATCGCCATCTGGCGAATGTATCGGTAGTGGAGCTCCTTGATCGTCGGGGTCTTAAAGCCTTCGGAGTAGGTAGCACGCAGATTGACAGGGCCTAGCTTGTAGAGGAGTGAGACCTTAGGGGTAAACTTAGCGCCAAAAGCTGGGTGATAGGTTAGTCTAGCACCTGCCGTTAGGTTAAAGCTCCGCGTAGGTGTCCACTCATCCTGCAGGTATAGTCCCGCGCGGAAGTCATCGACACGATCCTCATCTAGTCGGTGTGGTGCTATGAGCCAGTTGTGATGCAGGTCTACACCAGCACTGAGTCTCTGGTCGAAGGGCAGTGCGAAGACCCCCTTGAGTTGTGTCGTGATGCGCTGTTGATTGCTCTGCAGCCCCACATCCCCAGGGAAGTATGGGAAGCTCAGCTCCTTACCCCCTGGCAGAAACTCCTTAGCCCAGGTCTCACCCGTGTAGACGTAGTAGTAAGCGTGCATGTAGTACTGCATCTGAGCCGTCAAGACAGCTCCTTGTGGTGTCTGCCAGCGCATACCAGCACCTGCCGAGGTGTTGTGATAGCGGAAATCGTAAGTCTTGTAGTCAGGCACACCCGTTGGGCGGTGGATATCCTTGCGGTAGTAGTTGCCCTCTACATAGGCTGAGAGTGGCTCGCCCTGTCGCCAGTAGAGATGCTGCCCTATCTGCCAGTCTAGGTAGGGATTGGAGGTGTTATTGACCGAGTTCGTTATGGGATACTCGTATCGATTCGGATCCTCGCAGGTTGTGTTTTGCCACCCGTCTGAGTGCTTTAGATTAAAGTCAGTCAACGTCGTCCAGTCGCCCACCTTATACTGAAAAGCGTTAGACTGATTGACCACGCCATAAGAGGCGACGCGCGTGCTATTATCTATGGATAGGTTGTCACGGCTCTTCTTGGTAATGATGTTGATGACACCTGCGATAGCGTCACTGCCGTAGAGTGCTGAGGCAGCTCCCTTGACCACTTCGATGCGCTCGATGCGGGTCGGATCGATCATATCGAGGTTCGTCTGTCCTCCCAGATCGCTCATGAGTCGCTTGCCATCGACGAGAATGAGGATATACTGACTCCCCAGCCCGCCCAGTTGCATAGCTGTGCCCATATCGCTATGACTGAAGTCTATCGACGGGATCAGACCCGAGAGTATCTCCGTAAGCGTCGCTGATCCGTAGCTCTCTAGCGTCTTCGCATTGATGATCTCGGTCTGTACGGGCGCATTCTTGAGGAGGTAGTTCGTACCGGTACCCGTCACGACCACCTCATCCAGATTAAGGACTGAGAGCGAGTCTACCGCTGCCCAAGCGAGCGAGTCGGTGGGTGTCGATGTGCTGGTCTGCGCCATCAACGTAGCTGGGAGTAGCAGAGCTAAGAGCTGTACAACGACTGCAGGATATCTATTCATACACCAATAGGTAAAATCAATAGAAGCAGGCAACCTAAACACAAGAGTAACGAACTTGGTTAAAGGAGCTTTTATACACTGCAAAGGTAGTAAAAAAAGCATTGCAGAGCAATCGATCGCACAAATCTCACAAGCAACAATCTCTCTGCTCCCTCTCTAATCTCTAACTTCTAACCTCTACTATCTAATCTCCACGTGGAAATTTTCAAATCCCCAGGTAGGAAATAAAAAATCTCCTCGTGGAGACGAAATAAAACTTCGGAGGAATCAAATGATACTTCGGAGGAATCAAATGATACTTCGGAGGAAT
>CABUDK010000004.1 GCA_902490315.1 uncultured Porphyromonas sp.
AGCGGGGCTCCGTGGGGGCGACGACCGTCACCGTCGCTATCTGGGCAAGCGTCTCTGCCAGCTCACGGATCCCCTGCGCATGGACGCCATCATCGTTAGTCAGTAGTATTTTCATAGTGTGTAGATATAAGGTTTACAGTAGGACAAATCTAGTCTTTAGCGACCGCCGAGCGCTGGCTCTCGGGGATGATCTCCTCGAGCTTGACACGGAACTTCAGTGCCGAGTAAGGGTTGATCTCGCCAGAGCGCCTCTCGCCATAGCCTAGGTACCAGGGGATGATGATCTCCGCCTCATCGCCTACGACCATCTGCTGAAGACCGATACGAGCTCCCTCGATGAGTTGATCCTGAGCACCACGATTGATGGCAAACTGAGCAGGACGCTCCGACCCGTAGTTACCATCGACCACCTTGTCGCCTACGAGCATACGCATCTCGTAGTGGCACTTGATGCGCGAGGTCTCGATCGGGTACTCCTTGCCTTCGCCATGAGCCAGCCACTTCATATATACATAGGCTGAGGAGCCTTCGATGGAGGCTTTGGTATAGTCCTCCTTAGAAGCGTACTCATTGAAGGCGTTCTCATTATTGATCCGCCACTGGGTGGTAGCATCAATAGGTTCTTCGCAGGCTGTAAGTAAGAGGAGTGAGAGCAGCGCTAGGAGGCTGACTCTCAGGGATAGATTATATTTCATCTTCGATCTTCTTGAGTAAGGTATTGATACTGGTGCGCTCGGCGATGAGGTCATGCAACTCAGCAATAGCGATACGCTCCTGCTGCATCGTGTCGCGGTCACGTAGGGTGACTGTGTTGTCGTCGAGCGTCTGGTGGTCCACGGTGATACAGTAAGGCGTACCGATAGCATCCTGACGGCGGTAGCGCTTACCGATGCTATCCTTCTCGTCATACTGGCAGGTGAAGTCTAGGTGCAGGAGACGTACCACCTCACGTGCCTTCTCATCCAGCCCGTCCTTGCGCACGAGCGGTAGGACAGCCAGCTTGACCGGTGCTAGTGCAGGCGGTAGCGAGAGGACCACACGGGTCTCGCCATTTTCGGTCTGCTCCTCCTTGTAGGAGCCACAGAGTACGGAGAGGAACATACGATCCACTCCGATACTGGTCTCCACAACGTATGGGACGTAAGACTCCTTCGTGTCGGGATCGTAGTAGCGGAGCTTCTTGCCCGAGAACTCCTCGTGGCGTGATAGGTCAAAGTCCGTACGACTATGGATCCCCTCGACCTCCTTGTAGCCAAAGGGCATGAGGTACTCAATATCGGTCGCAGCATTGGCATAGTGCGCTAGCTTGTCGTGATCGTGGTAGCGGTAGTCGCTCTGTGGGAAGCCTAGAGCGTAGTGCCAGTGCAGGCGCAGCTTCTTCCAGTACTCAAACCACTCCAGCTCAGTGCCTGGCTGTACGAAGTACTGCATCTCCATCTGCTCAAACTCACGCATACGGAAGATAAACTGACGCGCCACGATCTCATTGCGGAAAGCCTTACCGATCTGCGCGATACCGAAGGGGAGCTTCATGCGTCCCGTCTTCTGCACGTTGAGGTAGTTGACAAAGATCCCCTGCGCCGTCTCGGGACGTAGGTAAATCGTCGAGGCACCCTCAGCCGTCGAACCGACCTCGGTAGCAAACATCAGGTTAAACTGACGCACCTCCGTCCAGTTCGTCGTACCACTGATGGGGCAGACGATCTTCTCGTCAACGATGATCTGTCGTAGCTCCGTGAGGTCGTTATCGTTGAGCGCCTTAGCCATACGCTGTCGCAGAGCCTCAGCCTGATCGAGGTAACCCTTGACACGAGGATTGGTCGTGCGGTAGAGTGACTCGTCAAAGGATTCGCCAAAGCGCTTGCGTGCCTTATCAATTTCCTTCTGCGCCTTACCCTCGATCTTAGCGATCTGATCCTCGATGAGGACGTCCGCACGATAGCGCTTCTTAGAGTCTTTATTGTCGATCAGAGGATCGTTGAAAGCATCTATATGTCCCGATGCCCGCCAGATGTCTGGGTGCATAAAGATCGACGAGTCGATGCCGACCACGTTGGGGTGCAGGCGTGTCATCGCCTCCCACCAGTAGCGCTTGATGTTGTTCTTAAGCTCTACACCGTTCTGACCGTAGTCGTAGACGGCACTCAGTCCGTCGTAAATATCAGATGAGGGAAAGACAAACCCATACTCCTTACAGTGGGATACAATCTTCTTAAAGAGGTCTTCTTGTGATGCCATAATGATTTCTTGTCCTAAGTATTATGCTTACAAAGATACGAAAAAGAGGATAGAGCTTAGAAGCTAGAGGTTAGAGATTAGAGGTTAGAGCGAGACGGGTAGCGAAATGTAGGGACGCACGGTCTGTGAGTCCGTTGTATCAAGGGTTACTGCGTCAGGGCTTTAACGGGGACGGACGCTCAGGCCGAGCGTCCCTACAAATCGTTACACGTCTCGTACGTCCCTACAGCGGGTTACACGTCTGATCACTCCGATAGCTCTAGCCGTCTAAGCTGTGGGTGTGCCGACTGCCAAGACGCCGACAGAGACCTGCGCTAGGGGGATGTCCGCCAGGGCATTGAGCGCAGCCGTGAGGGTCGCTCCTGTGGTGAGGACGTCGTCTAGGAGTAGGATGTGGCTATCTGGGGGGATCGCTTCGCTGCCTAGTGTGAAGCTCCCGAGCATAGCCTCCAGACGGTGCGTGCGGTCACGGTGCGTCTGACTACCCTGAAAGCGTGTACGTCGCAAAGCGTGAGCCAGATAGGGGATGCCCGTGACCGAAGAGATACCCTCAGCCAGCAGTATCGCCTGATTGTACCCTCGCTCCATAGTACGAGCAGGCGTTAGTGGCACAGGGATGATGTAGTCTATCTGCTCCCGCTCTAGCGGTAGGAGCGTGCCCATGAGACGGCCCATATACCTAGCGAGCGACTTGTTGCCGTGATACTTTATGTTGTGAACGATCAGCGCCATCGCATCATCACGGGCGTAGAGATAGGGTGCCAGCACCCTACGAGGCATCGGGTGTGCACCCCGCAGACGATCAAGCGCACCGACCGTACGCTCGTGATAGCGTCCCAGCGAACCCTGGCAGGTGAGACAAAGCGGCGGAGCATTCGGCGGAAGGAGCGTGTGACAGACGGGACACCAGCGCGGGTAGATGAGTTGCAAGAGCGTCTCACGAGCCGTTGCCCGCCAGCCTTGTGGCGGTGGCGGAGCGATGCGCCCTGCGGTGGGTCTTTTCGTTGGTTGGGTACTCATAGGCGTTTTCGAGAAGGGACTCTCTTTACTCTTCCTCGTTCTCTTCCTCCTCACGCATCGTTTGGAGCACCTCCTGCAGCGCTTCGTACACTTCGCTCGCTTGGTAGCCACGCCCTACTCCGTAGCGCATCATCTTGTCAAAGAGCGCACGAGGCGTCCGTGCCGAAGTGCGACGTAGCTTGCTCTCGAGTAGCTCAGCGAGGGAGTAGTTCGGCTGCTCCGCCTCGATGATCTCAGGCAGTACCGCGTCGATGATCTCCGTCGGCACCTCCTGCATACGTAGCGCCTGACGTATCTTGCGGGGACCCTGACTCATGTCTCGATAGCGTGTGCGGGCGTAGCTCTCGGCGTAGCGCTGCGGGTCGTAGTAGCGACCCTCCTGGAGTAGCGTGAGGTATTCGTCAATCTCGTCCGAGGGCACCTCCCGACGCATCAGGAAGAGGCGCAGATTGCGTGGCGACCGCTCGGCGCGTGCGCAGTAGTACTTGGCTTTGTTGAGTATCTCGGTGTCCATAGTTGTTCGTTTTTACTGGAAGGTGGCTTGTACAAATCGCTCTCGTCCCGTCAAGTCTTTGAGCACCTCTGACGAAACTGCTCCCGCCTGCTCGCATAGCGCAGCCACCTCGTGCGCCAGCTGGTGATGCGTCTCGCAGTAGAGCGTACATACTGCGTGGGGCGAGCGGATCTGTGGCACGAGCGCCACGAGCGCACGGTAGTAGCGGAGCGGATCTGCGTCTGGCACGAAGAGCGCTTCACGAGGCTCGCTCTCGAGTACATTGGGGCGCATCGTCGCTTGGTCGCATTCAGGGATGTAGGGCGGATTGCTCACCAAAAGATCTATCGGAGGAAGCTCAGCGGGAAGGTCTTTCCCCTGGCACCAAGCGAAGAGGTCTCCACGGAAGAGCTGGACGGCGACACCTGTCTGACGAACGTTTTGCTCCGCATAGTGTAATGCCTGCTCCGACTGATCCATCGCATAGAGATGCCAGTTAGGGCGCTCGCTACCTATATAGATAGGTATGCAGGCGGAGCCGCACCCCACATCGAGGAGCCGCAGGGGAGTCTCCGTGGCGGGGTGACGAGCGAGCATCAGTTCGCATAGCTCGGCCGTCTCGGGGCGTGGAATGAGCACTCCCCTACCGACCGCTAGGTCAAAAGAGCCGAAGGGTGCCACTCCTAAGATATACTGTATCGGCTCATCGTGCACCAGTCGCTCGAGGGCTTGGCAGAGCCAAGTGGCTTCTGTGTCGGACAATTGTCTAACTTTGCGGTCAAGCAGGTAGTTCGTCTGGCTGAGCCCAGTGATATGCTGTAGGAGCATCTCGCTCATAGCCCGACGCTCACGCACCCCGGCATAGTACCCAGGCAGCGCCTCCGCTATCGCCAGAGCCGCCTCACGCAGCGTCATACCAGCAACTATCATAGCCTCACTCATTGTAGCGACCTTTACTTAGATGAAACATACAGCACCTACCACATCAGACCAGATCTATATGCAGCGCTGCTTGCAACTCGCAGCCTTAGCGCAGGGACGCACCAGTCCCAATCCGATGGTCGGCTCGGTAATCGTCTACAAAGATAAGATTATTGGCGAAGGTTACCACCATTATGCGGGGGCGCCGCATGCCGAGGTGATGGCGTGGCGTAGCGTCCCCGAGGAGCTGCGGGGCGTTATCGGCGAAGCGACCTGGTACGTGAGCCTAGAGCCTTGCGCTCACTATGGCAAGACACCGCCCTGTGCGGAGCTCATTGCGGAGCTCCGACCCGCCCGCGTGGTCATCGCTATGCTGGATCCTTTTGCCAAAGTGGACGGACGAGGCGTGGCACGCCTTCGCGAAGCGGGCATCGAGGTCTCGATCGGTTGCTTAGAGCAAGAAGCGATCGCGCTCAACCGCCACTTCCTCGTGGCGCAGACCTTAGGACGCCCCTACGTCACACTCAAGTGGGCCGAGAGTGCCGACCACTACATCGACCGCCTGCGTCACGATGCGAGCGAGGCACCTTACATCTTCAGTTCGCCACTCCGACAGCGCTCGGTGCATCGTCTGCGTGCGCTCCACGACGCTATCTTGGTGGGACATCATACGGCCGAGCTGGACGACCCACTCCTGACCAATCGCTCGGGTAGTGGCGGTCAGCCGATCCGTCTCCTCTGGTGTCACAGCCGTCTGCCTCGTCCGGAGCTACGTATGCTGCAAGACGCTACGGCACCAACGATCATACTCCTCCCGCCAGCTCTCCTCGAGCAAGTGCATGACAGGCAATACCTGCCTCACGTCTCCTGCCTCGCCACGACTGGCGAGGTGCGCGACCTGCTCACGCTCCTGCGTAGTCAAGGCATCGAGTCGCTCCTCGTCGAGGGAGGTGCACAGGCCCTGCAGCGCTTCCTTGATGCAGGTCTCTACGACGAACTCAACGTCGAGCACGCCCCCGTCCAGCTCCACGACGGCGTCCCCGCCCCCAACGTATAACGATGGTAGGGACGCACGGCACAGCAGTACGACTCATGTAGGGACGCACGGAGACGACTCCTGTAGGGACGCACGGCTAGTGTCGAGTCGGAGGGCGTCCGTTGTAGTACAGCAAGACGAGTAGCCCGTCGTAGGGATGCACCGAGACGACTCCTGTAGGGACGCACGGTCTGTGCGTCCGTTCCCGTTAAAACCATGACGCTGTAACCTTTGATACAACGGACGCACAGACCGTGCGTCCCTACAAATCGTTACACGTCCGATCGTTCCGATACACTCTGATCCACTCCGATCTTTAAAATAATAAGAGCTCCGCAGGACTGTCCTACGGAGCTCTTACTAATTATCGTCTGTCAGATCGTGCGCGTTAGTGCTTGACGACGAGGCACTGTGTAGCTCCCTCGGTGACTACGAGATAGGTACCATCGCTCAGTGCGGTGAGGTCTATCTGTAGGCGACCCGAGCGGTCAGCAGCTAGGCGCATGATCAGCTGTCCATCCAGCGTGTAGAGTGCTACGGCTGCCTCAGGTGCTAGACCTGTGACGGTAGCGGACTCACTTGCGGGGTTAGGATAGATGACAAACGCATCCGCAGCGACTGCATCAATGCCCGTGTGATCGACAAACTCAGCGACAACCTCCGTGTCCTTAGTAACGGTGAAGGTCTTATCCTTAAGAATGTCCTCACCATTTGCCGTGAGCTTGGTGAGCTCGCACTTATCGTTGGCACCCTTAGCTACGACCGTCAGCTTCGTTCCCTCGGGAACAGCCTTGAGATCGACATCTTCCTTGATAGTGATCGTACCGTGCTCGTTGCTCTTCAGGGTAACAACGTAGTTCTTCTGTAGCTTGGTAAAGGTCGCCTTGACGGTTAGGTTCTCCTTAACGATCACCTTCTTCGTGGCGGAGATGTCTACACCATTAGCATCTAGCGATACTAGTTCGTAACCTGTTGCTGGGGTAGCAACGATTGTCAACTCTGTGCCGTAGGCAACTGTGTTAAGGTTGCTGGCACCCGTAGCGGTGATCGTTCCTTCACCCTCCTTGGTCAGCGTGACCGCAAACGTCTTCTTAGCGAAGGTCGCCTTGACGGTTAGGTTCTCCTTGACAACGATCTTCTTTGTAGCTGTGATGTCAGCACCATTAGCCGTAATGGATACGAGTTCATAGCCAGCAGCAGGGGTAGCGTTGATTGTCAACTCTGTGCCGTAGGCAACTGTGTTAAGGTTGCTGGCACCCGTTGCGGTGATTGTTCCTTCACCCTCCTTGGTCAGCGTGACCGCAAACGTCTTCTTAGCGAAGGTCGCCTTGATTATTGTGTGACCCGTGATGAAGACCTTCTTCGTAGCTAGGATATCCGTTCCGTTCGCTGTGAGAGCGGTAAGCTCGTACTCCTCTTTAGGATTGTCGACGATAAATAGGTCCGTACCGTAGGGTACCATCTTTAAGTCTTTCGCTCCTGCGGTCAAGATCGTTCCACCCTCTTCGTTTGCTGAGATCGTGACCTCGTACGTTGGCGTGGGCTTACCTCGATAGAGTCCATTTCCTGTTTCCGTTTGCTCTATTACAGCCCAACCCTTGGCGTTGGCGATGTCCACATGATAGGTGTAGCAAACATTTTTCTCATCACTTGAACTAGAGTCAAATACATTAAACCAACCTTTCCAACTTGGCTTATCGTTACGGTCCGGCAAAGCTTTCACGAGGTTGGTCATCTCGTTTGCCAGAATCAAGTTGCCATAGCAATCTATACTGCTCAAATTTGGACAGCTGGGGAGCTCTAGCTTGGGCAGCAAGTTGTTTTCACAGTTTAGCTTAATTAGATTGGAACAATTGGCGAGCTCTAGCTTGGTCAGCAAGTTGTTACTACAATTTAGGATAGTTAGATTGGGACAATTGGCGAGATCTAGCGTGGTCGGAAGGTTTTTATAACACCAGACCAACTCCAAAGCAGTCTGCTTTGAGAGTTCCAAGCTGGTTAGCTGATTATTAGAGCAATGCAACTCTTTTAGGGCAGGATTATTCGATAGATCCAAGCTAGTCAGCTGGCCATCAGAGCAGTCCAAGAATGTAAGGGCAGGCAGATTTGACACGTTTAGACTGGTCAATTGATTTTCATTGCAATACAACGTTTCTAGGGCAGGATTATTCGATAGGTCCAAGCTGGTCAGTTTGTTGGTAAAGCAGGCAAGGATCTTTAAGCGCCTATTGTTTGACACGTCCAGATGCGTTAAGTCATTGATTCCACACCAAAGCTCCTCTAAGGCTGGATAGTTAGAGACATCTATATCCCCGACTTCAGTCTGTGTATAGTCAAGAACTCTCAGCGTCTTGCTCGTGGGGAGGGTCAAGCTCTTCAGTGGACCTTCATTAGCAACCATCTCTTCCAGTGCTGTATTGTGTGAAAAGTCTAGCTTGGTCATACTAACTTCCTCTGAGTAGAAGACCTTCAGTGCCTTATTATGCGATAAGTCTAGGCTGGACAGATGAGTGGCGGAACAGCGGAGTTCGGTCAATGCTGTGTTGTGCGACAAGTCTAAGGTGGTCGCAGCAAACCCAGAACAGTCAAGCTTGGTCAAAGCCGTGTTGTGCGACAAGTCTAAGGGCACAGTAAGATTAGAACACGTGAGCTCGGTCAATGCGGTGTTGTGCGACAAGTCTAGGCTGGTCAGCTTGTAACCGTTAAAGTTTAATACTTTCAATGCAGTGTTGTGCGACAAATCTAAGGTAGTCGTATAAAGTCCGTAACAGTCAAGCTTGGTCAATGCGGTGCAAGACGACAGGTCTAGGCTAGTTATCTTATCATTCCAAGGGCAGATCAGCTCTGTCAGGGAGGAGCAACGCTCCAAAGTAAGGCTGGTCAGCATATTCGATGGGCATTTCAGACTTTGCACCTCGCCCTCGATTTTGATCGTCTGGCTCGTGATGGTGTAGGTGCTGTCGGTCTTCTTCTCGAGGCCTACAATGGAGATGTCTGAACCTTTGACAGTCAGATTGAATTCTTTCCCAACATTATGAGAGGTGGTCATGGTGATCACGCCCTTCTGTCCAGAGCGCAGAGCCGAATTAGTAGGCTCCTGTGCGACAGCGACACTCGCTAGGAGTGTGGCTAGTAGGATATAGATCCCAATGCGTAGTTGCTTTTTCATAGTCATATATTGCTTAAAGTGATAGTCGTATATATTAGGGAGTGCTTTTCCCTTGCATTATGATGCCTGTGTCCGACCACACGTTAAAGTGTAGTTTTCGTTTCATGGCTCTGTTGTAGTTTTTGATGAGACTGTATATTATATTGGGGGGAGGGGGGGAAATTGTTGCCCTCATCGTTTGCTACAAAAGTAAACAGAGCAGGTGCTCAATCTCTTATCAAATGCGGACAGAAACTTATCAATATCGGACAAGATGCAGTATGGAGACTTATCAATATCGGGCATCAGAACCCGCAACTCTCTATGAGCGAACTATTTGTTGGTGTCAAGTGACAGGAGTCTTAGCTATCAAGCTACGACAAGGTTGTGTTGACACTTTTGAATCATATCGAGACTGTTGCATAAAGGCGAATCGCTGTGTTGCTTTCGGGATTCGGCTTCGGTCACATACGGAGGTATGCTCCCTTCAGACCTCACCCTCAGCGCCTTGCGCTTCATCCTTTCTGCAAAGTCTAGACAATCTTGCAAGCAAGATTGTGAGACTGTTGACTTTTGCAACAGTCTCATATCAGTAGCTTTTTGAAGTCTCCTCGGAGGAAGCAAAACAAGTAGCCCGCTGTAGGATATCCTACAACGGGCGACTTAGTTAAGTTAGGGGGGGCTACTATTTGTGAGCGATGCGGCGCTGGAGCAGGAGACTATTGACCACGACGCAGATGGAGCTGAGCGCCATGGCTGCGGCTGCAATGGCGGGCGTGATGGTCAAGCCCCACCGTGTGAAGAGCCCCGCAGCGATCGGAATGGCGATCACGTTGTAAAGAAGCGCCCAGAGGAAGTTGAAGCGGATCGTGCGTACCGTCTGTCTCGCTATCTCGGTCGCCTCTAGGAGGAGTGACAGGTCGGGCTTGGAGATGACCAACTGCGCCATCGAGGTGGCTAGGTCGCTGCCCCCCGCAAGTGCTATGCTGACGTCGGCACGTGCTAGCGCCTGACCATCGTTGACGCCGTCGCCCACCATCGCTACGACCAGGCCTTGCTCTTGTAGAGAGGCAAGGATCGTCTCTTTGTCCTGTGGCATAAGCTCCGCATGTAGCGTGTCGATCCCTATTTGCTGAGCAATGCGCTGAGCTTCGGGCTTGCGATCGCCCGTGAGCATGAGGAGCTTTTTGCCTTGCGCCTTGAGCTGCGCGATGGTCTCGGCAGCATGCGGTGTGAGCGTGTCGGAAAGGGCAATGATAGCGACGAGACGGGCTTCCTGCGCCACATAGACGAGCGAGCCCGTGAGATCGCAAGGCGGTATCGACGCAACGCCACCCTCGGTAACCCAAGAAGCGCGTCCGATGCGCAGCTCTCCCTCAGCTGTATTGACGAGCAAGCCTTGTCCAGGTCGCTCGGTGACGGTCAGTTCGCTGGTCGTAGCCCCCTGCGCCTCGCCATACGCGACAATTGCTTGCGCCAATGGGTGCAGACTGTGCTGCTCAGCGGAGACAACGAGCGAGAGCATTGCGGCACGCTCCTCTTCGGGGATAAACCATTGTAGCTCCGTGACCGAGGGACTACCCAGGGTGAGCGTACCCGTCTTGTCCATAAGGAAAGCATCGACACGGGGCAGCGTCTCCAGTGCCGCCGCCTCCGCAAAGAGGATGTTCCTTCGTGCGGATTCGCCGACCGCTACGGTCAGTGCCGTTGGTGTGGCTAAGCCCAAGGCGCAGGGGCAAGCGATCACGAGGACAGAGATTGCGTAGCGTGCGGCTAAGTCCAGCGCCCCAGGCTCTACAACCCAGTACCATAGGGCAAAGGTGAGTGCCCCGAGGAAGAGTATAGCGGGAACGAAGTATTGTGCAATACGATCGGCTAAGAGACGTAGCGGGGGCTTGTCCGCCAAGGTTTTGCGCACGGTCGATACGATATGTCCCAGAGCGGTGTCGGCGCCGACGCTCTCGGCACGCACCTCTATGGCGGTGGAGAGGCAGATGGTCCCTGCGAAGACTTTGTCACCCTCGCCACGCTCCACAGCTGCCGCTTCACCCGTGATGGTCTGTTCGTTGATATGGGTGACACTTTGCGAAGTGATCACTCCATCCACGGGTATCGCTTCGCCAGGACGCACCCGCACGGTCATACCAGGCTGAACCAACTGCAGTGGCACACGACGCGTCTCCTCACCTACGACGAGCGAAGCCTCACGCGGGGTCAAGTCAAGGAGCGCCCGCAAGGCGCTAGCGGTCGAAGCGGTGGCGCGCTGCTCGAGCCACTTGCCGATCAGCACAAAGGCGGGGATCATGACCAGCGCATCTAAGTAGAGGTGCAGCTGATGCCCCTCGGAGCCGTAAGCGAGGAGTAAGCCGATGACGGAGCAGGTAGTGCTGAGCGAGACCAAGGTGTCCATACCCATGACGCCTCGCCTTAGTTGCTTCAAGGCTCTCCAGTGAAAAGGTTCCGCCACGTAGAGGTACGCCACGAGCGCCACCAACGGAGCAACCCAACGCTCGCCCGCACCTCCGAGCAGATACATCCAGATCATCACGCCGATGGTCAGAGCCGCTCCGATGGCTGTGCGCCAAGCGAGCTGACGTGCTGAGCGACGCTCTTGCTCCAGCGCTTGGCTCATCGCCTCCGTTTCGTCTGTCGTGAGAATGAGCGAAAAGCCGAGCGAAGCAACCTGCTCAGCGATCTGCTCACGCGTGATCTGCTCGGCATCGTACACTATATATAAGGAGCGGGTGTCTATCTGCGCCGTAGCCTCGAGGACGCCCGTGACACCTTGCAGTTTATTCGTCACGGCAGCTGCGCATCCAGCGCAGTGCATGCCGACGATGGGGATATATTCGGTAGTTTGTTTCATAGTAAGTCTATATAAAAACAGTAAGTCTAAATAAAAGCGGAGAGAGTTACTTCTCCTCTGAGACAAAAGTACAACAAATCAATCGTCACCGGGTTGCAAAAGCAGAGCTATTCGATAAACGGTTCCTCCCTTGGAACCGAAAATCCTCCACTGAGGAAATGAAAAATTCCTCAGAAGAAAAAAATGATTCTTCCGAAGTTTCATTTGATTCTTCCGAAGAATTTTTTCTTTCTTCCGAGGAATTTGCTCTTTTCCTCCGAACTATTTGGGAAATTCCTCCGAGGAAATTTGGTGTTGTGTTGATGACGTGCAGCTCCCCGCTGTTTAGAAGTTCGGGAGGTGAAGAATTCAAAATTATCGGAGCGGACTCGTCGTGTGGAGGAACGGTCTGGCGACCCGTCTAGCGGGGCCACTCGACCACCTCCAGATCGTGTGGTCGCCCTGAGGTGATCTGCAAGCGTATGAGGGTACGACTCTGGTGCCACCCACTGCGTCCCACTGCGCCTGGGTTGATGTGGAGCAGTCCTGGACGGGACTTGTCGGGCATCACCTTGAGGATATGACTATGCCCCGAGATGGTAATCATCGGATGCTCACGCCACGGTGTGAGATAAGGCGCAAAGACACGCTCATAGTGCCCTGGATAACCTCCTATATGTGTCATAACCAGCTCCACACCCGCCACCTCTGTATGAACCACCTCTGGAAGCTGTGCATGTAGCGCAGCGTCGTCGATATTGCCATAGACAGCTAGCGTGGGGGCTATGGACTGCAGCCGCTCTAGCACCTGCGGAGCGCCGATGTCTCCTGCATGAAAGATCAGATCACACGCGGCAAGCGCCTTACAGATCTGATCATCGATATATCCGTGCGTATCGCTCAGGATGCCGATACGCTGATGAGCTTTCATAGCGTCAATTACTGCTAGTCGGCTACTGCTTGCTACCCTTGCGACCGCCAGAGCGACCCTTGCGCTGTGAAGAGCGACCTTTGCCTTGGGCGTTACCTCGTCCGTTGCCTTTGCCTTGCGATCTGCTACGTCCGTTGCCTTTGCCTCTGGCGGCGCCACGACTATTAGCACGCTCATTAGGGGCATAGGCGGGAGCTTCGCCTAGTGAAGGGTCGAGCGGGATACGATAGATCTCCTGCTCGAGGAAGTGCTCCAAGCGTGCGAAGTCCTGCTGATCACTGGGCGAGACGAGTGTGATCGCCAAGCCCTTGCCATCGGCACCACGTGCTGTACGCCCGATGCGGTGAACGTAGTCTTCAAAGTCGCGAGGCACCTCATAGTTGATCACTACCGCAATATCGTCAATGTCGATACCACGCGCCACGATATCGGTGGCTACGAGTACCTTGATACGTCCCATGCGGAAGTCTCTCAAGACCTCCTCACGGCGCTCCTGAGACAGATCCGAGTGCATCTCGGCAACGGGTAGTCCATCTCTAGAGAGTGTCTGAGCAAGTGCGTGGACAGTCGCCTTGGTTCCCGCAAAGATGATGGTGCGTGACACCTCAGACTCAGGATGTGCAAAGAGGGATCGGATGATCGGGAGCTTCTGCGCATCATAGCAGATGTATGCGGTCTGCATGATCGACTTAGGAGGCTTTGCCACAGCTAGCTCGACAAGGACGGGGTCGACCAATATGCTCTCTGAGAGCTTGAGGATCTCTTTAGGCATCGTAGCAGAGAACATCACATGCTGGCAATCCTCAGGCAGTGCTTTGTAGATCTCCATAATATCCTCGTAAAAGCCCATATCAAGCATGCGATCCGCCTCGTCTAATACGAAGTACTGCACATGCGACAGATCACACGCCCCGAGACGTAGCATCGAGAGCAGTCGCCCTGGTGTAGCGATGACGATGTCCGCCCCAAGCGCCATGCCTCGTCTTTGCTGCTCCCACGCGATGCCGTCAGTGCCTCCGTAGATAGCGAGCGTGGAGACCGATACGTAATAGCCAAAGCCCTCGACCTCCTGATCGATCTGCTTGGCGAGCTCTCGTGTGGGCGCCATGACGACGGCTCCGAGATGCTCTTTGGGTAGCTCTTGACGTGCTACCTTATTGAGGAAGGGAAGCAGATAAGCTGCCGTCTTGCCCGATCCAGTCTGCGCACAGCCGATGACGTCTCGCCCCTCTAGGAGTGGGGGGATCGTCTCCGATTGGATAGGAGAGGTCTCCACAAAGTTCATCGCATCCAGTCCGTCGAGGACCTCATCCTCTAGATCTAGTTCGTAAAAGTCCATCAGCTTATCGTCTTAATATATGAGTAAAGGAAGGCACCACTACCGCAACAGCCTCGCAGAGTCTGCCACGGCTCGTGATATGCTCCAAAGGAAAAAGCGAGACGCAAGTCACAGAGGTAGAGGTTGCACTCGATGCTCTTTCTACCACCTGCGCCTTGCGTCCGATTGTTTTAGAGTGAAAACTCTTCGCTGGTCTAAGCGTGACTACTTATTGACCTCAGCCATGTGAGCGATGAGGCAGAGTACCTTGTTAGAGTAACCCCACTCATTGTCATACCAAGCGACTACCTTGACGAAGGTATCAGTCAGAGCGATACCAGCCTTAGCGTCAAAGATAGAGGTGTGTGGATCGCCCACGAAGTCTTGGCTTACGAGTAATTCGTCGCAGTACTCCATGATTCCCTTGAGGTTGGTCTCCGAAGCCTTCTTCATAGCAGCGCAGATCTCGTCGTAGCTAGCACCACGCTTGAGCTGTACCGTTAGGTCTACGACAGAGACGTCCATCGTAGGTACGCGGAAGGACATACCCGTGAGCTTACCATTGAGCTCGGGGATTACCTTGCCGACAGCCTTAGCAGCACCTGTCGAGGAGGGGATGATGTTGCCGATAGCCGAGCGACCACCACGCCAGTCCTTGAGTGAGGGACCGTCGACCGTCTTCTGAGTAGCCGTAGCAGCGTGTACGGTAGTCATGAGGCCCTGCTCTACGCCGAAGTTGTCGTTGAGAACCTTGACCAACGGAGCGAGACAGTTGGTCGTGCAAGAAGCGTTAGAGACGAACTGCGTACCGCGGACATACTTCTCGAGGTTGACACCCGTGACGAACATAGGTGTGTCATCCTTAGAGGGAGCAGACATGACGACATACTTAGCACCAGCCTCGATATGTCCCTGTGATAGCTCCTTGGTGAGGAAGCGTCCTGTACTCTCTACGACATACTCTACGCCAGCAGCGCCCCAGTTGATCAGGCGTGGCTCCTTCTCAGCTGTCACGCGGATCTTGCGACCGTTGACTACGAGCATGCCATCCTGTACGTCGACCGTCCCGTCGAAGCGTCCATGTACAGAGTCATACTTGAGCATATATGCCATATACTCGACATCGATGAGGTCGTTGATTGCTACTACCTCGAGATCATCACGCTTCATCGAAGCGCGGAAGACTAGTCGGCCGATACGACCAAAACCATTGATACCTACTTTTGTCATGAGAGTTATATTGTATTTTTAATGTGTATGCAAGCGTTTGCACAAAGGCGGAAAGCCCCCCTAGGAGGGAGCACTCCTATTACTCGTACAAAGTTAAGCATTAAATGTTTGCGATGCAACCCTTTCGCCCTTGCTGCACTTTCGCCACTCCCCATACGGACAGCACGAAGGGAGCCGTCAGCGGGATCAGACCTGCATACAGAGCAAGTAGCTCTACCCCCACTGACAGAACCACTGAGACGACCGCATAGAGTAAGCGACGCTCGGTAGTGCCAGCCCAGTAGATAGCGCAGAGCACAGCGTTGTAGCCCAGCAAACCTTCACGCCATACAGTCTCTGGCACAAACGGGATCGCAAGCATCGGAATGAGGGCACCGAGCAAGGCGTAGAGCGCTTTGCGGCGTGAATCCCAGGCAATTGCTAGAAAGAAGAAGAGTCCTGTCAAGACATTTGCCTGAAACATCACCTGACCGACACTATCTCCGAGTGCCACCCCAAGCATCCTCCATTGTGAGTCCCCCTCCTCCAACTGAGCCACAGAGTCAAGTAGCCCCATACGCTCTGGAGCTAGCATACTCAGCAGTAGTAGCACCCACACAGCAATGATAAAAGGAGCTGTCAGTCCTGGCAGCTGAGCATGCCGGCGGAAGGCTCGTGCCAACCATGTGGAGAGTGCTGCCCCGACCACCAGCAGGAGTATCGAGAGCCAACTGATCTCCCAGTAGACTCCTAGGGCGATACCCACCAAAGTGCCGTTGAAGCCGTAGAGGCCATCGGCTATCTCCGACTTCGTGTCTCGCCAGAGCGAGGCGAACGATCGCGAGACCAAGCAGCCCAAGAGCGCTAAGAGTGCTAGCTGCCAAGAGTTGCAGAAGAGCCCCACGAGGATCAATGCTCCTGACAGCACATTCCTCAGGAGGAACACTTGACTGAACCCCAGTAAGAGCGTCTTTATCTCCTGATAGATCGTCTGTATGCTACCTCCTCTGTGAGGAGCGGTAGAGCTTTTCGTCATAGTTAGTCGTAGTTATTCGAAGCGGAGTGCCGTCGTCGGCGAGATCCGCTGGATGATGCGTGCCGGAAGGAGAAGGAGTATGAGGCAAAGCAGGAGCGTCGCCACATTGACCACGATCCACGCGACAGGACGGATGCGCATCGCAACGTGCGAGATATAATAGATATTCGGATCGAGGGTGAGCCACTGCCACTGGTACTGGCTCCAGATGATGACGCCCGCCAGTAGGTTGCCCCAGAGCATACCCCAAGCGATGATGCGCAGAGCGATCGCCAAGCTCATCGTCGTGAGCGATCGGTAGGTCATGCCGAGAGCCTTGAGCAAGCCGATGGTCTGCGTCAAGTCTAGGATAATGATCAGGAGCGCATTGATCATCGTAAAGGCTGCCACGAGTGCCATCAGCACCAGCAGTATCTGCACATTCGGCCGTAGCGAGTCGATCCACTGGTAGACCCCGCCATTGATCTGTGAGCCGGTATAGATTCCTAACATTTCTTTCGTGACGCCCGGCTCCGAGAGCGACTGAATCAACTGATCAGAGAGCGAGGTCTCCATCTCTAGGAGCGAGCGGTCCTTATTCTTTGCGAGGATCTCTATACGTGTGTACTGATTGGGTTTCCAGCCCCCCACACGTCCTAGCAGGTCGTTGCTCACGTAGGCGAGTGGCTGCGCCGTGTTGGCTAGCTCCAGTATTGCTATCAGCGTGAAGGAGCGCACCGACACCTTGTCACCCAAGAAGTAGAGTACCACCTTGTCGCCGATCGTTAGTCCGAGCTTCTGCGCAGAGGCTTTAGGCAGGACAATCGGATTAGCCCCCTCCGCAAGCGTCGTGTCAGACAAATCACCCATAGCGCAGAGAGGCTCGAGGAATGTGAAGTCGTCTACTCCCGTGACAGCTACCCCCTGATAGGTACTATCGGTCTTGATCATGCCGACAGCCGAACGGACGGGACGCACGGAGGCTATCTCTGGCATCTCGTTCATACGCTGCGTCATCTGAGGCGTCAGGGTGATCACATTGTCCAGATCTATCGGTTGCTTGCCATACTCGCAGAGGATCACATCGCCTGTCACGAGGCGCACCGTATCACGGACGCTGTACTGAAAGCCGTCCATGATCGCAATGCCTAGAAGCATGACCGCCAAGCTCAGCGCTATGGCAGGGATCGCAAAGCGCACCAAGGCGTACACCTTGCTGTGACGACGATTCTCTCGGCTGTAAAGCTGGTGAGCCAGCCAGATGGGTAGTCTTAGTCTCATGCCTCCTCTTCGATAGCAGCTAGTTCAAACCAACGCTCAGACGCCTGCTCCATCTCTTGTTGCGCCTGTGCAATCTCCTCACCAGCCTTGAGCAGCTCTTCGTTGTTAAGGCGCCCCGAAGACATCCGCTGCTCTAGCTCCGCAATGCGTCCCTCGAGCTGCGGGATCTGCTGCTCCAGCTGCTGAAACTCTTGCTCCTCACGATAGCTGCGTCGCTTCTTTCGATTGCCTTGCCGAGTCGCCTGACTGGCTGCGGGTGCCGTGCTTTTGGTCTCCTGTGGCGTAGCCTGCTCAGCCGCTTGCTGCGCCTCAACCTCTTGCTGCAGACGATACTGGGTAAAGTTGCCCGGAAAGTCGCGAATATGCCCTCCCCTTTCGAAAACGAAGAGGTGCTCCACGAGTTTGTCTAGGAAGTAGCGGTCGTGCGTCACAATAATAAGGACCCCCTCGAAGGAGCTAAGGTAGCTCTCCAGCACGCCCAGCGTCGTAATGTCTAGATCATTCGTCGGCTCATCGAGTATGAGCAGATTAGGGCTAGCCATCAGCACGGTACAGAGATAGAGCCGTCTGAGCTCACCACCACTGAGTAGCGACACCGGCGTGTAGATACGATCACTGGTGAAGAGGAACCTCTGTAATAGTTGTGTAGCTGAGACCGACTGACCCGTCACAGGATCTGTAATGTGACTAGCGATGTCGGAGATTATGTCGATCACCCGCTTGTCGGGGGCGTAGCTCGGCAACTTCTGCCCGAAGTAACCAAACTGTACCGTCTCACCGATAAGTACCGATCCGCTGTCTGGCTCTAGCTCGCCAATGATCATCTTGAGCAGAGTCGTCTTGCCACAACCGTTGGGACCGACAATGCCGACACGATCTCTGCGTGAGAAGGTGTAGTCAAAGTCTCGGATGAGCGGCTTCGACGCATCAAAGCTCTTGGAGACACCCTCCAGCTCGATCACCTGCTTACCTAGGCGAACGGACGAGTGAAGCGGCTCGATGGTTGTCTGCTCACGCAGTATCTGTCGCGCCTTAGAGAGCTCAGATGAGAGCTCTGCAAAGTGCTCCTTGCGGGCGCGTTGCTTGCCACCTCGCGCTTGCGGGGTAGCACGCATCCAGACCAACTCCTGTCGATAGATATTAGCCAGTCGGTCGCTCGTTTGCGCCATTTGCTCTAGACGCTCCTGACGCTTGGTAAGGAAGGTCTCATAGTTGCCCTCATAGCTATAAAGCTGCTGCTGATCCATCTCCACGATACGGGTACAGATATGATCGAGGAAGTAACGGTCATGGGTCACCAGGAGCAGCGTGAGCCGTGATCGTGAGAGGTAACCCTCGAGCCACTCGATCACCTCTAGGTCTAGGTGGTTCGTCGGCTCATCGAGTATCAAGAGATCAGGCTGCTGGAGCAAGACCCCAGCAAGTGCTACCCGCTTGACCTCACCGCCAGAGAGCAACTCCATAGGACGCTCCACATCGGTGATACGTAGGGCGTGCAGTATCGCTGTCGCCTCCTGCTCATATTGCCACGCAGAGAGACGATCCATATCGGGTAGCAGTCGCTCCTGCGCCTCAGCATCGCCTCGCTCCACGGCACTCTGCCAGGCACCCACGAGATGCGCCGTAGGGTCATGTGGCGAAAAGACCGCATCGATCACCCGCACCCCATCAGCAAAGCGATGCTGCTGAGATAAGTAACCGATGCGTAGCCCGTTGCGTCGCGTGATCGTCCCGCTGTCTGGCTCTAGCTCGCCCATGATGATCCGTAGTAGCGAAGACTTGCCCGTCCCGTTGACCCCAACGAGTCCCACCTTGTCACCCTCTAGGAGCGAGAGCGAGATGTCCGTAAAGAGAACTCTATTGCCGAAACTTAGTGAGACATTATTCAGCTGTAGCATACTGCACTTTCGATTTATAAGATTGCGCCCGACTGAAGACCTCCGCCACATAGCGCACCGTATGGGCGCCGTTAGCACGTCCGTGCTGCACGAGTGGGTCGTTGTAGTACTTTGGTTCGTTCAGACGAGACATATAGATCTCTACAGAGTCATCCCAGCGATCAGGATCTAAGCCCGCGTCCTCAGCCAGTCGACGCGCATCGAGGACATGCGCGCTGCCCGAATTGTAAGAGGCTAGGGTAAACTTCATCCGCTGCTCCGCGTCAGTGATATGGGCGAAAGCACGACCGAAGTCTCGCAGCGCCATACAGGCGACACGGATAGAACTCTCGGCATGCTTGAGCTTAGCACGACTGTAGCCGTAGCGACGCCCCGTAGCTGGCATTATACCCATCAGTCCCGTAGCTCCGCCCATGCCAACGACCTCCGCACGAAACTTGGATTCCTGATAAGCTATCGCAGCTAAGACATACCAATCCCAACCATACTTATTGCCATACTGCTGAAAGAGGTGATCCCAATCAGAGATCACGCCCCGATGCCTCGTAGACTGCTTTGCCGACGCCTCGGGCGTTGAGGTAGGCTTGGCAGGCACCACTTTTACTTGCACCACCTCCTCTTCATCATCCTCATCGTCCTCCTCCTCTTCGTAGAGTCCGAAGAGCTTCAGCAGGCTTACTTCATCGTTGGGCCATATCGAGTCATAGTCCAGTAGATACTCCAGCGCATAGAGCGTGCCGTACTGCTCCAGCTCTTCATAGTCCTCTCCAGCACCCACATCCGCAATTGGCACATCGTGCCACTCTGCCTGAGAGGTGGTGTGCGTACGAGCCGTCTGAGGCTGAGGTGCTTTATAGACCACGACAAAGTAGTAGACAACACCCACGAGGACTGCTCCCCATAGCGACAGCGTTATGGAGCGTAGGAGCCGCCTCATACGAGTCGGATCACGACGTATCTCATTCCATCGAGAGCAATTCATATCGCTAAGGTACGAAATTAGAGATTAGAAGTTAGAGATTAGATATTAGGTTAGAAGTTAGAGATTAGGACTTTTTCTAGTGGCACTAGTGCTACTAGGAATACTAGTGACACTAAAGACACTAGCGAAGCCAAAACTAACCGCCGATAGCTTTCCTCGGTTTTCTTCGGTACGAATTTCCGATTTTCCACGGGGGAAAAAGAAAATTCTTCGGACATATCATTTGATTCCTCCGAAGTTTCGTTTGATTCTTCCGAAGTTTCATTTCTTACCCACGAGGATATTTTCGATTTTCCACGTGAGGATTTTCGATTTCCTACCGAGGAAGGAAACGAATAGCGAGAGGTAAGGAGACGCTCCCACGCATTCCTACAGCGGGTTACACGTTGGTGCGTCGCAACATCGGATTAGTTGACTTACGGAGTTGTTTTTTTGTACCTTTGGGGTGTAAAACAACTTTTTTCTATGAAAACAATCCATCTTTGGTTTGCACTCCTCACAGCAGTGGTTGTCACCTGCACCTTCGGTCAGTCGGCGCAGGGTCAAGAGACGGGAAAGAGTCTCAAGTGGAAAGTAGCTATCGGGCGATTCTCCAATGAGACTCAGTATGGTAAGGGTATTTTTTATGACCGAGAGAATGACCCTATAGCAAAACAGGCTCAGGATATACTAGCTGCTAAACTAGTAGCCTCTGGGAAGTTTATACTCCTAGAGAGGTCGGATGCTGAGGCGGTAGCACAAGAAGTTGCCGACGGGACTAGTGAAGGCACTATCAAAGCAGACTATGTGATTCTTGGGTCGGTGACCGAGTTTGGTCGTAAGACTACTGGTCAGACGGGTTTGTTTACAGCAGAAAAGACGCAACAAGTCGAAGCTGCTGTCAACCTCCGTCTAGTAGACGTCGCGACAGGTATCGCAACCTACTCTGAGGAGGCAAAGGGATATGCGAACAATGTCAGCAAGAGCTCTCTCGGCCTAGGCGGAAGTAGTGGTTATGACGCTTCGCTGGGAGACAAAGCCATCTCAGCTGCAATAGACCAGCTAGTAGAGAATATTATCAACAAGTGCTCAGACAAGCCTTGGCGCACCTACCTCATTTCGATGGATCAAGATGGTACCATCATCGCTGGAGGAGCTTCGCAAGGGCTCTCCGTCGGAGACCGATTTGACATCTACTCAAAAGGTAAAAAGGTAAAAAACCCTCAGACGGGTGGCTTCATAGAGCTACCAGGCAAGAAGGTGGGCGCCCTAGTTATAACCATGACCCTTGGGGAAACACCGATGACTGAGTTCTCTCTAGTAGATATCGTAGAGGGAGATATAGACTCCTCAGACTTGTCTCAGTACTATATACAAGAAATAAAATAGAACTATGACACGAAACACAATTTGTAGCGCACTGCTAGGCTCTTTAGTCGCACTACTGTTAGTAGCCTGCGGTACTGTCAGTGAGTCCACAGGAGGACTTACTGATGAGGGCTTTGTCAAGGTAGTGAGTGACAACTCTGCCCTGGCACAGACCACGGTCCAGGTGTTTGTCAATAACAAGTCACCTGAGAGTGTGACCGTCCTCTCCAAGAGAAAAGCTGCAAGTAGCCAGCCTCATCTATACCTCAAACCAGGCTCTTACAGCATCCGAGTAGTAGACAAAAAAGGAAACGTCCTGTACAACTCCAAGATCTTCTTGTCTACTAGGAAAACCAAGATCATTGAATTGCATTGAAACAATATCCTCCATACAATATGAAAAGGAATTACCTCATCAGCCTACTTGGTCTGATCTCTATGCTTACGCTGTCTAGCTGTGGGACGACCTCGCTCTACTCGTGGTATGGATATGACAACCAAATCCATGAGTTTACTAAAAAGCGCACTCCCGAGAGCGAAGCGAAGCTTATAAAGACGTATGAAAAGCTAATCAACACGCCCAATGGTGTAAGGAAGTGTGTCCAGCCTGGCATCTGTGCTGAGTATGGGTATCTACTTCTCAAGTCAGATAAGAAAGAAGAAGGCTTGGCAATGCTCAAAAAGGAGATTGAGCTCTACCCAGAGAGCGAAGTCTTTATCTCACGAATCATTAAGCAGTTTGAAAAATGAAAACCAACTATAAGGCTTTAGCTCTAGGACTCTTCATGGGTCTAATGGGGCTACTTACATCTTGTGGTGTATCTAACCCCGTATCAAAGGGTCAGGCTTATGCTGAGCTATACAGTCAGAAGCCTCTAAGCATCCTCGTAATGCCTCCGATCAACAAGACAAACAAGGTTGAGGCAAAAGAAGCCGTATATGCCTCACTATACCACCCTCTTGTAGAGAAAGGATACTACGTGTTCTCCCCTATACTATCTCAAGAGCTACTGCAAAGTGAGAGTGCTGACGATGCAGAAGTCTTTATAGACGGGTCTCTCAAGCCGTTCAATCAGGTCTATACGGCTGATGCCGCTCTCTTTACCGTCATCAAAAAGTGGCGCAAGATAGATCTATTAGCCCAAATAGAGGTGGAGATTGAGTATATACTCAAATCCACGAAGGACAATAAGGTGCTATTCCAGAGAAGTGCAGATGTTACGGTCGACTGCTCTGTCAAGACAAACAATGCCCTATTAGATCTAGTCGTAAGTGCTGTGAGCACAGCCCTCTCGGACAACATCATCGGGGCAAGACGTGCTAATATGTTTATACTTTCTGACCTCCCTGATGGCAAATACGCACCAAACTTTGAAAAGGACAAGGAGCTTATAGCCGGTCCAAAAGATGTCAAGGGTGTCGTCAAGAGATAAGGACAGCAAGTAAATGGACCTAGAGTAGAGAGCAACGGCGTCTACTTATTCATTGATAGGTCATCAAACGAGAAAGAAAGCTCTGTCGTCTACCGCGGTAGACGACAGAGCTTTTTTTGTATGACGGGCATGTCATACATCTGTGGTGAAAGTCCACCCGGGGCGTAGTTGCCAACGAACCCCATAGCGACTTGCAAGTTTCAAGGGGCGACCCTTGGGAGAGAAGAAGCAATAGCGAACTCGTGGTCTGACGAACAGAAACCTAATACCAAGGCGTATCAAGCGGACAAGCTAGCACGAGGCAGTGAAGTTCCAAAAGGCAACCGTAACCTTGATGCGTAAATTAGGCAGGTAAACGATGAAAGATGTATGGCTTATCCCGTGAGGCCTCGGCAGTCCTCAAGGATAGTAACAACGAATGTCGAGGAGTCAGCAGAGGTCGAAGTAGCCGTTCTCGCGCAGAACAAGGCGAAGGACCGAATAATTCGTAACGTTAATCAAGAATGTATGTTCCGATGTCTTTGCTGACGAGTGGCAACGGTCAAAGCGTCAATGCGATCGACCATATAGAGCTAAACACGTATCCATCGGAAGCGGAAATTAAGAAACGTATTTTACACTCCAAAATGCAATTTGAAGTGGAGCTCGCCCTGCTCCGAACGCCCCCTCCTCTCATAGGAGGACGAGCGAAGAGATTGTTTGTACGCCATCTTTTTTCGTATCTTCGCTTGCGGATGGTATATTGTATAGCCCCCAAAACACACTATACACTAACACAAACCCTTATGATATGGTTCAAACAATTACGCAATTACGCAAGACCTGTATAGCTGGCTGTGCCATAGCACTCTGCTCGCTAGGTCTGCAGGCTCAGAACGCTGAGCTAGTGAGACTCTCTGTACCTCAACCCGTACTACAGGAGCTCAGAGCTGATGATGTTACCAACGCTGGAGAGACAGCTATCCCTGCCAATGAGAAGCAAGCCCTCGTCGACATCTACAACAAACTCGATGGAGCTAACTGGTCTCCCTCTTGGGATCGCTGGGATCTAACAGCCGATCCCGCTACGTGGAAGGGCGTTACCATCAAAAATGGTCACGTCGTGGAGCTCAAGATAGATCGTCGCAGAGCTAAAGGTGAGCTACCGGCTTCTATAGCCAATCTGGCAGAGCTAGAGGTCTTCTGGTGCCACTCCAACCAGATCACGAAGCTCCCTGACGAACTCTTTACGATGCCTAAGCTGCGAGAGCTTTATGCCAGTCTCCAGAATATAGGTGGCGAGCGTACGCTGACACAGGAGTTCCCTAAGAAAGTAAATATGCCTGCTCTGGAGACGCTCTTTATGGACAGCAACGCTCTAACGGGCTCCCTGCCGAGCGATATGAATCTTCCTAAGATTAAGACGCTCTACATACAAGACAATAAACTAACTGGTGCTATCCCTGAGACATTAACCAAGTGTGCAGACCTAGAGTATCTCTATCTCCAGATGAATGATTTCTCAGGTAAGGTGCCTCAGGACTGGAGCGCTTGTAAGCAACTCAAGCACTTTGTCGTAGAGCTGAATCCTCAGCTTGGAGGTACCCTCCCAGCTTCACTGACTCAGCTCACGGAGCTACAGGCTATCACGGTTCAGGTGACCTCTATTGAAGGGAATATACCATCCGATATTGGCAATCTAGTCAATCTACAGAACCTTCTACTCACTAAGAGTAAGATGGGTGGTCTGATCCCCGAGAGCATCGGTAAGCTGACTCAGATGACACAACTTGCTTTTGGCGAATGTCAGTTTAAAGCTCCTCTACCTGAGAGCCTTACTAATCTAAAAAATCTGACCCTGATGCAGTTTACAGGCAATCCTCTAGGAGGCGAGATACCCACATGGCTCTCTAGCTTCCCCAAACTAGAGGATCTCAGAATGGCTAAGTGCCAGCTCACAGGAGAGATCCCAGCTAGCCTCTTCCCCACCAGCAAGGATAGTGGAGATGGTCTATCTAAGCTCAAGAACCTAGACTTCTCGTACAATGAGCTAACGGGTGAGCTACCCGAGGCTATCACCAACTGCCCGAATCTAGTGCGTCTCTGGGTCTGCTACAATAAAATGTCTGGCAACCCAACAGGATACTTTACTTACGAGAACTTCCCTCGTCTCGTGCAGATCGAGCTCAATGACAATAACTTCTCTGGAGGTATCGGTACCCTATTTACCAATCCCGAGCGCGTCCTAAGTCGTGTAGACATCTCGAACAATAACTTCTCAGGACCAATCCTCCCAGAGCCTAGCACCTCTGATTATGGTGTGCTACTAGGCTTCAATGGAGAGAGTGCTATCGTACATAGTAACAAGTTTGTCTTTGCAGACTTTAGCAACTTCCAGGGATCTCTACAGAGTGGATCCGATGGCGAAAAGACTTTGGTCTATGCCCCGCAGAAACCAACCACAGAGGATAAGACCATAGAACTAGCCAATGGCAAAAGCGTGACACTAGATGCAACGCTCGAAGACCCTGAGAATTGGAAGAAAGAGGGAGACTTCAACATTCCCAATAAATATCAATGGTACAAGGATGGTAAAGCGATCTCTGGTGGGACCAATGCGACCTATAAAATCACCAACTATAGCTCTAGCGATGACGGAGTCTACAACTGCGTGATTACAAACATCATCACGCCCAATCTCAAGCTCACCACAGGTAAGATGACAATCAAGCATGACACCTCTGTAGCAGAGGTCACGAAGCCCGCACTCCAAATCACAAGAGGCGCTACCACACTCCACATAGATGGAGCTCAGAGCGCTGCTCTCTACACTACGGAGGGTACCTGCATCGCTCGCACCGAGAGCGACACACTATCTATCGAGGGTATAGCCCCTGGCTGCTACCTCATCGTCGTGACTGTCGACAACGTACGCCACACGGTGAAGTACGTTCTATAATACACAAGATCAGCCTAACGACAATTTCAAAACGACAAAGGAGACTGCTACAACCGCAACAGTCTCCTTTCGTATCCTCATACTAACCCAAAACAGCTTTATACAATGAGACTATTTTACACGCTATCGCTTTTGATGATTGCTCTCTTTTTGCCTACTAAAAGTTGGGCTCAAGAGATCGAAAGCAAGACTGGGAATGACAATTCCCCTGAGGCCATTCAGATCACCTTTTTGGGGGCAACTGACCAGGAGATCATGTGGCTTATGGAGACTGACGAGCCATTTGAGATTGATTGGGGAGATGGTGTCTTCATACATCATGAGAAAGCAAGCTTCCCACAAGAGAATGATTCTGAAGAGGTCTACATGAGCAAAGCCATAAAAGGCCAATTTAAGGGAGGTACGATACGACTAAAGATGAACCCTAAGTCCATCAAAAAGTTTGCTTCGAGTTTCCAAGGGATTTCTTCTTTTGTCCCCATGGCGCCACTTGAAAATCTTTCTCTACTGATGCTCACTGCCGAACAGTTGAAAACATTATCCTTGGATAAGATGCCTGCACTTAAGACCTTACAGTGCACGAAGAATAGAGCCTTGAAAGAGTTGGATCTGTCTTCCTTGTCTGAACTAGAATATGCCTTTGTCCAGCAAAATGGACTGCAGACCTTGACACTTGGTAAGCACCCCAAGCTCAAAGAAATAATAGCGCGAAATAATAAGCTGGAGCATATAGATGTCAAGGGATTACCCCTCTTGGAGCAACTGAGCCTCCATGCATGCCCAATCTCTACGCTGGACATTAGTAATAATCCTAATCTCAAGGTGTTGCGATTGACTGAATGTGCCTTCTCTTCAGAGGAGCTAGACAAAGTCTATCGAGCACTGCCTCAAGCTGACAAAGAGATTGCTAAGCAAAGTGATAACTACTACAAGATATTCATAGATAAGAATCCTGGGACCAAGGAATCTCATACAAATCTGATTACCGATAAGGGGTGGACTCCCGATGTGATAGGGAGCACAGACAATCCGACCTTTGAGGAGTTCATTACCCTGACATTATCTCCCGACCATCCTGAGACAATCAAACTCAAAGTTGTTGCTGACGGCGACTGGACTATCGAAGGAGTTAAGGAATCTGCTGCCTCTACTAATCGCAAGACCGCCTACACACCCACAGGTCAGACAATTAAACTCACAGGCGACATTCGTGAGCTAGACTGTGCCTCAGCACACATTTCAGCTCTAGACCTGACCGCTAGCTCTAAGCTCCAAAAGCTAGACTGCTCGCTAAATGCTATTAATACACTTGATCTATCTACTCACACAGAACTGGTACGACTAGATTGTAATAGCAATAACTTGACCGCCCTATCCGTGGCTAATAATAAGCAACTGACCTATCTAGACTGTGGAAGAAACCAGATCCAATCAATGAATCTCTCCTGCAGTCTCTTAGAGGAGTTCAACTGTGGAGTCAATCAACTATCGGAACTAAATCTCGCAAATTGTCCTGCACTCAACACGGTCATGTGTCATCAAAACCAGATCCGTGGCGCAAATATGAAGCGTCTCATTGAAAATCTTCCCAAGAGTGCTATGGATGGTGCCATACTCGTCATTGTCAATACAAAAGCAAATGACGAGCAAAACGTTTGCACAAAGAATGATGTCGCCCGTCTCAAGACAAAGCAGTGGGATGCTTATGACTGGAATGATGGCAACTTTGAGGAGTATGCTGGTAGTGATGATGACACCCCAACAGAGCAAGAGACCATTCGCCTCAAAACCTCCAAGAGCGTAGGAGATAAGATCTCGATGATAATCGATGGCAGTAGCGATATCTCTTGTTCGGGTCTTAAGGAGCAACTTGTCGTGCAGAGCGACAAAGTTACTGAATACACCATTACAAGCTCTGAGATAATTCTCTCTGGAAGTTCCATCACACTATTTTCTTGCACAATGGGAGAGATTACGGAGGCTGATTTCACTCACGCACCCTCTCTCACATCTCTTAATATAGGTAGCAATGCCTTGACTTCACTTGACCTGTCTGCTCTGAAGTCCTTACAGATGCTTCACTGTGGGATTAACAAATTGACGAAACTAGATCTTTCGGCTTTGGAGGAGTTACAGACCGTTAACTGTGTGCAAAATGCTCTTACATCGCTAGATCTGTCTCATAATACCAAGCTAACCTTCGTCAACTGTGCCAGCAACAAGCTCACAGATCTACAAGTAGCTGGAGAGTCTCTCCAGACCCTCTCTTGCTATGGCAACCAAATTAAGACTCTAGATCTGACTGGATGTCCTAACATTGTAAGAGTAGAGGGTTTTGAAAATGCCCTCACAAATCTCAATGTGTCTCAATGTCCAAACCTAGAGCTACTTTACTGTGGTAGCAATAAGCTAACCTCCCTAGACCTTTCGCATAATACAAAGCTCAAAGAGCTGGGCTGTGGAAGCAACTCTCTAGAGAATTTGGATGTAAGTCAACAAAAAGAACTCTCACTACTCTACGTGACCGACAATAAACTCAAGTCTCTGGTCCTTTCTCCAGAAGCTGTGCATCTAGAGCGTATTGACTGCTATAACAATCAATTGAGTGGGGCGACGATGGATCGCCTAGTAGCCACAATACCAAGTGTTTCTGCAGAGAACTTCGCAGAAATCTACCTCTACGATTCAACTTCTAGTACGGAAGGCAATAAGGCTACAGAGGATCAAGTACAAATCCTTCGAACAAAGGGTTGGAGTGTATACGACCAGAATGGAGAAGATCCACTTCCTCTAGCTAATGAAACCGTAACTAAGGAAGAGCTACAGTATTCTGTCAACTTAATGGATGGTGAATTGACATTCATTGGCGCAAAAAGAGACTGTAAATACTACCTGTTTGATGTCCAAGGGCAGCTAATAGCCACGACTACGACTGATAGTAATGGCTTTGGTACTCTTGACATTCCAAGCTCTCAACACAGTAGTTATGTACTCTATGGTGGTGGACAATCTCACAAGCTATTCCTCTAAGTATAAGACACTGACTAATAAAGGCTCGACATCGAGTTGAGCAAAGAGAACTGCCACTGAATACTTTAAAAAGGACGGTCTGAGGATCTTCAGACCGTCCTTTTTAGAATACGGCAGTACGCAAAATCACTTTGCTATAAGACAAACGAAGCAACATCTACAGGGCTGACGCATTATAATAATATGAACTGAACGAGTTCATCTCAATCTCTCCCGATGAATTTCCAAATATCTCGGTGGATATTTTTGATTTTCTCCCGAGAGAATGGCGAAATTCTTCGGACTTATCAGATGATTCTTCCGAAGTTTCATTTGATTCTTCCGAAGAATTTTTTCTTTCCTCCCGAGGAAATCGAATTTCCTCGGGAGCCATCAGAATGATCTAAGCTCTAACTTCTAATCTCTAACCTCTAATTTCGTACCTTTGGGGTTGAATCGATATTGCGACATTTATGTCTAGACCTATAGCACTCATCACCGGGATCACGGGGCAAGACGGCTCTTACCTCGCTGAGCTACTTCTATCTAAGGGATACGAGGTACACGGTACGCTGCGCCGCGCCTCTTACTTCAACACCGCTCGCATCGAGCACCTATACCTCGATGACTGGGTGCGTGACCAGAGTCAGAGACGCAAGATAGAGCTTCACTGGGCCGACATGACGGACAGTTCGTCGCTCATACGCATCATCCAGGAGGTGCGCCCTACGGAGATCTACAACCTAGCGGCTCAGAGCCATGTCAAGGTTTCCTTTGACGTGCCGGAGTACACTGGCGATGTCACTGCCATCGGCACGCTCAGACTGCTCGAAGCGGTGCGCATCCTAGGCATGAGCCAGTCGGTACGCATCTACCAAGCCTCCACGAGTGAGCTATATGGTCACGTGGCGGAGACTCCGCAAAATGAGCTGACGCCCTTCCGACCCTGCTCGCCCTACGCCTGCGCCAAGCTCTACGCCTACTGGATCATTCGCAACTACCGGGAGAGCTACGGTATGTTTGCGGTCAACGGGATCCTTTTTAACCATGAGAGTGAGCGACGGGGCGAGAACTTCGTCACCCGCAAGATCACGATGGCGGCAGCACGTATCAAGCTGGGACTGCAGGACAAGCTCTACCTAGGCAATCTCAATGCGCTCCGCGACTGGGGCTACGCACCTGACTACGTCTACTGTATGTGGCTGATGCTGCAAAACGAAAAGCCCGAAGACTTTGTCATCGCTACGGGCGAGCAGCACTCGGTGCGTGAGTTTGCCACGCTCGCTTTCCGCTATGTCGGCATCGACCTCGAGTGGCGAGGTGAGGGCCTGCACGAGGAGGGTGTGGATCGTGCCACGGGGCGCGTGCTGGTCGCTGTGGACGAGAGCTTCTTCCGCCCTGCTGAGGTGGAGACGCTTCTGGGCGACCCCAAAAAGGCACGAGAGCTCTTAGGCTGGAACCCACGGATGACACCTTTCGAGGAACTGGTCAAGCGTATGGTCGAGAGCGATCTAGAGCTATTTGCCAAAGAAGAGCGTAAGAAGCTATGAAACAATTGACACCTGAGAGCCGCATCTATGTGGCTGGACATCGCGGCTTGGTAGGATCGGCGATACTCCGCCAACTGCAAGCACGAGGCTACCAGCAGCTGATCACCCGCACGCATCAAGAGCTAGACTTGCTAGACGCCGTGGCGGTGGAGCGCTTCATGCGTGAGGAGCGACCCGACTACATCTTCCTCGCAGCAGCGCATGTGGGCGGGATCATGGCCAATCAGACCTATCGTGCCGACTTTATCATGAACAATCTGGGGATCCAGCAAAACGTCCTCACCTCTGCGCTCCGTAATGGAGTCGAGGGATTGCTCTTCCTCGGCAGTAGCTGCATCTATCCTCGGCTTGCGCCTCAGCCGATGCGTGAGGATGCGCTACTCACCTCACCACTGGAGTACACCAACGAGCCGTACGCTATCGCCAAGATCGCGGGGATGAAGATGTGCGAGAGTATGAATCTCCAGTACGGCACGAACTATCTCTCGGTCATGCCGACCAATCTATATGGTTATGGGGACAACTTTGACCTAGTTAATAGTCATGTCCTGCCCGCTATGATCCGCAAGCTACACCTAGCGGGCGCATTGCTCCGTGGCGACCTAACAGCACTACGGCGGGACGTGGCGCGACGTCCGCTGGAGGGCTTGACAGAGCAGAGTAGTCTGGAGGAGTTCACGGCAGAGCTAGCACGCTACGGCATCACGCCCACCAGTTTACAGCTATGGGGCACGGGGTCGGCACTGCGTGAGTTCATGTGGAGCGACGATCTAGCGGAGGCTTGCATAACCATTGCCGAGCGGGTGTCGTTTGTTGAGCTATACCCTGCCGGCGAGCGAGAGATCCGCAACACGCACATCAACATCGGCTCGGGCGAAGAGGTCTCCATCCGCACGCTCGCCACGCTCGTCGCTGAGGCAACGCACTACGAGGGGCGCATCGAGTGGGACGCCACGAAGCCGGACGGCACACCCCGCAAGCTCCTCGACCTGACGCGTCTCACCTCCCTCGGTTACACCGCCACGACGCCTCTCGCCGTCGGCATTCCCCAGCTCTACGACTGGTACTGCCAGCACTAACTTCCCCACACAATAAGCTACGCATCTATGTCCGCAATACAGATACTCTGGGTCGATGACGAGATAGATTTTCTGAGACCGCACATCATATTCCTCGAGCAGCACGGCTACCAGGTCACTCCCTGCGTGAGTGGCGCCGACGCCCTCGACTTGCTACAGGAGCAGTCGTACGACTTAGTCTTCCTCGATGAGCAGATGCCTGGCTTGTCGGGACTAGAGACGCTCGCGCGCATCGCACCGCTCTACCCATACCTCCCCGTGGTTATGGTCACCAAGAGCGAGGAGGAGCACCTGATGAATGAGGCGATCAGCCGTCAAATAGCCGACTACCTCATCAAGCCAGTCAATCCCCACCAACTTCTCCTCTCGCTCAAGAAAGTACTGCACCGAGATCAGATCGTTACCGAAGCCACACAGCAAAACTACATACAAGCCTTTCGTGAGCTATCCCTACGGATCAATAGTGCTGGCACCATCGACGAGTGGATGGCTATCTATAAGGAGATCTCCAAGTGGGTCATGCAGGTAGACAACTACCTTCCCGACATGGCCGAGACGTTGCAGTCGCAGCGTGACGAGGCGAATAGACTCTTCGCCAAGTACATTATTAAGGAGTACGAGGGGTGGATACAAAATCCTAAGAGTGCTCCCACGATGAGCCACACACTGATGCGTGACAAGGTCTTTCCGATGCTAGATCGTGGCGAGCATATCTTCTTAATCCTCATCGACAACTTTCGCTGGGACCAGTGGCTCGCCGTGCAGGAGATGCTGAGCGGACTCTTCACCTTCGACGACGGCATGTACACCGCCATTCTGCCCACAGCCACACAATATGCGAGAAACGCGATCTTCTCAGGGCTCATGCCCCTAGAGATTGCGAAAACCTTTCCCGAGCTGTGGGTCGATGAGGAGAGCGAGGAGGGCAAGAATCTCAACGAAGAGCCCATGATCACAAGCCTTCTCAAGCGATACCGCAAGCCCTACAGCTTCGCCTACCGCAAGGTCTACGAGACCTCCTTCGGCGAGCGAGTCCTCGCTCAGCTCAACGAGCTGGAGGACAACCAGCTCAACGTCATCGTCCTCAACTTCGTCGATATGCTATCGCACGCTCGCACCGAGAGCAAGATGATCCGCGAGCTCGCCAGCAGCGAGGCCGCTTACCGCTCCTTGACACAGAGCTGGTTTCGCCACTCGACCACCTATAGGCTCTTCGAGCAGATCGCTCAGATGGGTGCCAAGATCATCCTAACGACCGACCATGGCACCGTTCGCGTACGCAAGCCAGTCAAGATCGTGGGCAATCGCAATACCTCGACCAATCTGCGCTATAAGCTAGGGCAAAGTCTCACCTTCGATGCCAAAGAGGCTTATGCTCCCCGCAAACCTAAGGATATAGGTCTTCCTGTCAACCATCTGACAGACGGATACGTCTTCTGCTACGAGCAGAACTTCTTCGCCTATCCCAACAACTATAACTACTACGTCAATTACTACCGTGACACGCTCCAGCACGGAGGTATCTCTATGGAGGAGATGCTCGTGCCTTGCATCACGCTCACGCCTCGTTAATACCATTAACTATATGCGTCTCACACTACAATCCCTTGCCGACCTTCCACGCGTTGCCCAGGAGGTACACACACGACTAGCCAACTACCCCGTCATCGCCCTTCAGGGAGATCTAGGAGCGGGCAAGACGACGCTCGTTCACGAGCTGTGCCGTCTCGATGGCGCCAGCGAAGAGGAGGTGGTCAATAGCCCCACCTTTGCCATTGTCAACGTCTACACAACTCAGTCCGACGACACCATCTATCACATCGACTGCTACCGTCTGGAGAACCTCGCCGATGCCGATCAGATAGGACTAGCCGAATATATCCGCTCAGGTGCTCGCTGCTATATCGAGTGGCCCGACGTCATCGCCCCCCTGCTCCCAGAAGATACCGCCGTTATCCACATCGAGGCACAGCCCGACGGCTCCCGCCTCCTGACCCTCCTCACCGAGTAAACACGCACTACAAGCCTACCCAACATACCGACGTGTAGCACTCCCACACAAGCTCACTCGTGGGGACGACTGTGCCAAAAGTCTAAGTACGATGCATACCCGTTTTGTCGTTTACACCTAAAAGAAGAGAGGAGAGTTTGTAAAATGCTCTCCTCTCTCTTTCTACGAGTATGCGTTAATTTGCAGCAAACATCGGTCTTATAGTATTATACGATGACATTTAGGTCCTATTTGTAGGAGATACACGCCTCGGGGTAAATTTTCAGTGTCGATACTTGCATCTAGGTTTGTCGAGGTCTGTATTGTATTCAGTACCTCCCCGCTAGGTGTCATGAGTCGTATAGTACTCCCCTGAGTCACATTGAAGAAGACTATTCGCCCTGGAGTGATGCCAAAGGACACCTCCTCTGACCCAATGATGTCTTCGCAATCCAGCAAAATGCCATTCCCTTCATTCACCCCACCTTTAAAATCAAACGCCTGCCAATTCTTGGGCTGAATTATCTTCAAGAAGTCGTCGGAAAATTGATTTTGCTCCTCTTTTGACTCAGAGTCTATAACCATCACAAGAGCTTTGTCTTTTGCTACTCTCTGGGGAAGAGCATCCATTACCGTTTGCATAGCATTAAGAGAGAATTTATTTTGATAGAGATAGACCTTCTTAAGCTTGCTCAGTCCTTCTATAGATAATGAAGCGAAGGCATTCGAAGAGATATCAAGTAGCTCTAGATCTTTGTTTGCAGAAATATCAAGGTTTTGCAGTCCTATCCTTGCACAAAAGAGTTCTTTCAGCAGTGGATTCTTATCAAGTTCGATGGTTTTGAGCTGATTGCCTGAGACCGACAGAACCTCTAGGCCTACAAGCGAAGAGATGTCGATAGAGTTCAGCTGATTGTCGTAAATGTAGAGCTCCTTTAAGGACGGGTGTGTACCCCAGATTACGCTTGTCAAGCGATTATTGGGCAATAAGACTGTTTCCAGCTTGCTATTATGAGAAAGGTCAATTTCAGAAAGCTCATTGTAAGCTGCAATCAAACTAGACAAATTAGGAGCGTGAGACACGTCTAAGGAAGTCATTTTTATGTCTGATGCAATGAGAGACATTACATCGCCTTTGATTTGAATGTTTTGATCCGCAACCAAGAGATTACCCTGACTGTCCTTTGTCACCCCCTCTATTTCGGGTAGAGAAAAGTCTGCATTCATAGCAAGAATCGTTATAGGGCTACCTACAGTTAGCGCAGTATGAAACTGAATAAACGGCTCATCAATCTTTTCTATTTCTACTGGAGTCCCCCCGTTGTGGTCAAGGGTCTTCCACCACTTAGACTTCAGAGAGTCTAGTATAGAGTTATCAATAAAGTTGCCTTCTGTAGATGCCAGTCTATTTACTAAGACAATCTCCGCACCATCCCTCTTCGTACGAACGGGAAGAGAAGCTATCATTTTTGTCACCCCCTCTTTGTTTAGATTGTTTTGGTGACAAAAAACTTTATTGAGCGACTTCGCTTCTGGTGAGAATAGGAGCGACTCAATTTGATTGTCTGATACATCAACATATTCTAAGACTTTGTGAGAAGAGCAGTCTATACTTTTCAGTTGATTGCCCTTACATAAAAGTTCTTTGAGTAGTACATTGGAAGATAGATTCAAACTAGCAATTCTATTGCTATCACATTCTAAAGACCATAATTCAGTAAAAGGAGAAAGCTCTAGTTCTTCTATATTGGTATTGTTGCAAGTTAGGCTTTTTAATGGGAGATTTGCTGGCAGACTAAGCTTTGACAGATTGTTGTGGCTACAGTCAAGCAACTCTATTGAAGTTGACTTTGACAAGTCTATATCGCTAAAAAGATTTCTCTTGCAATCTAGAATGGAGAGACTTGGCAATCCAGAGAGATCCAGAGAGGAGAGCTGGTTGTCGAAGCAGTATATATTATTAAGAAGGGGATGCTCCGAAAATAAAATCGTTCGAAGTTTATTCTCTGAGCATTCTAGCGACATTAGGTTTTTGTTTTTAGTAATGTCTAGCTGCTCTAGTTGGTTATTATAGCAGAGCAATGTTATCAACCTACTTGCGCCAGAGATATCTAGCGATTCAAGTTGGTTAGAGTAGCACTTGAGCTCTTTGAGCTTGGCATGATTGAGCAGGGAGAGAGACTTTATTTTATTCTGATAGCACCACAGCTTTGTAAGTCCACTTAGAGTAGAAATGTCAAGCTCCGTAATCTCATTTTTGTCGCAAAATAACGTCGTTAGACTCTTAGTCTTAGAAAGATCAAGACTAATTATCTTATTACCTGAGCAGTCGAGAGATGTTATCTCTCCCTTAATAGTTATCGTACTACCAGTAGGAGTATAACGATTCTTAGAGGAGGTATCTTCACTTGCTCCTTCTATCGTCCATGGACCATTAGCTTTGACTTTCAGATTGATGAACTCTGGCTTATTTGCTTCGTCCAGAGTAAGTGTGATACTCTCTTGTGAGAATAGGTGTCCTGAAAGGAGACAGGCTAAAAGGAAAAAGCCAAAGAATACTGTTCTTTGTTTCATAGAGATTTAAAGCTTTAGTTGTACATGAAATGCCGCAAGAGACCTTTTACACTATTCGGTGGTAAATAACCGAATCGTACGACATACAAAGTCTAAGTTGTAGCCAACTCGAGCTAGTTCGGAGAAAAAGTACATTCCCCAAGCCATGGTGGTATCTTTAACGGCTGAAGAGGACCAAAAATAGCCGTAAGAATCTCGTAAGTAGAGTTTTTCGGAGGCTATATAACCAGAAGCTGGGAACCAACGCGTGATGTCTTTCTCTGTCCAAAAAGACTCTTTTTGTAAGTCTTCCACCGTCAAGGTAGATGCCATGTTTTCTAGAAGACGACATGTGATGAGTAATCCGCATCGATTGGGTTCTGCTATATATTCATACTTCCATGCAGAGATAAACTTAGTGTTTTTAAATCGCAAGGCGTAAGTAATGTTTTTACCAGTAGATAGATAGTCATTTAAGGAGGAAATAGTATCTCCAGATACTATTACGGTTTCCGAAACATCCTTGAAACTACTTGGTTGATTGAAGGCTACATAGTCCGGAGCTTTTTTCTTAAATATTGGCACTATGGCTAGCCATTCTTCTTGAGAAGGGAGGTGATACTTAGTTCCATCGATGGTAATGTCAGAAAACTTTGCTACAGCGTCTTCAAAGGAGAAGTAACCACTTACGTCTGTCGCATGAGTTGTTACAAAACCAGTTCCATCTGGATTGACATTATACTCTGCAACATAGTCTAGAGGAGACTTAACTTTAAGTTTGGGAGCTTCACCTTTCTCTCGAATGATTGGTAGCTCTTGAGTCAAAGTCTCTGTATCTCTTACTTTTGCTATAGCTAGTAAAACGAACTTTGCCTCTTCTATTCCCTGAGATATGACGAAGCTCTTTGTAACATCGTCGATGGTAATCAGTGAGGCATCTCCAGACTTGAGCTTAAGGGTGAAGTCACCCTTTTCAAGAGTTTTTTCAGAGATTATCTGACCCTCTGGAGAGAACTCCTTTAAAACTCCCGAAACGGTCCCCTGTCCTCCTTGAGCAGAGAATTGCTGAGGGGTTGCTTTAAACTCAACCTTAAAGGTGTTGTTAGCTTTCTTGGGAGGGTTAGGGCATGAACCACTTTTTTGGCACGAAGCTACGAAGAGCAGTGCGAGCAGCAGCGAGATAATTTTTTTCATATTCATGTTATTACTAGTGTTGTTTGGTTAGTAGTGTCGGTAAGGAGAAGTAAGGAGAAGCATGGGAACGCTTATCAATCATAATAAGGTTATCAAGAGTTCTCTCACTGTGTGCCCTTTATATATCAGCTAGTGATCTCATTCGTTGGTAAAGGAGCCTGTTGCGACAGGGAAGTATCAAGGAGAAACGCCTTGTCGACTTTTCGGTTTTACCATGGAAATGGGGGTATTCCTGCTGAGACACAAGAAATATATGGTACACACCTACTTCTTGCGAACAAAGATATATATTTTTCTTTATTCTAGATGATGGATGTTTTTAGAATGCCAGAAAGAAGCTACTAGAACTCACAGATCATCTGTTGAGTAGAGACTGTATCCCTCACCCTCAGTAGAGTTAAAGATCATCGCCGCATCATCTCTTTTCTAATAGAATAGATGCTTAGTGGAACAGACGAACTAGATATCAGAAGTGACGTGTAATTCGCAGTTAATGTATTCGTCTTATTGTCTGTAGCAGATATACATCAAGGCGGACTAGACACTGGTCTAGCCCGCCTTGTGCGTTATTGCTATTCAGTTGCTAGCGGATCATTTGTGATAGACGTTGACCTCGGTGATCACACCCTCAGGAGTGATGTAGACGTACTCGTCTCGATCACCTCTCAGCTCTATCTCAAAGCGATAGTAAGAGCCCTGAGGCATCTCGATGAAGTCGATATCGTCAATGCGTGCATTTGGATACTTCTGCTGGAGCGCCTGCATGACGACGTCGGGAACGTTTCTCTTAGCTACGTCCCAACTCGTGGAGAGCCACTCACAAGACTTTGTGAAGAGTACCTCCTTTTCTTTTTTGTCGTGTCGTATCTCTACATCGACCATGCCGTCATCGTAGTCCACATCTAGGATACGAGCGTTGGGGTAACGGTCATTTAGGGTCTTCATACATTGCTCACTGAGGTGCCAATCCTTCGTTTGACCACAAGAAGCAAAAAGAGCTACACTGCAAGTCAGCAGGAGTGCTACAAATAAAGTTCTTTTCATAGGTTCGTTATAGGGTTATTTGATTAGTATTAGTGGAGAAAACGAAAGATCCTCCCAAGGGCAAAGATAAGACTAATATCTAAAGATATAGTGGTTTCATGTGATATTTCTACTCGGCTGATTGATGCGTTAGGCGCTTGTGACGATTCTTCGGGAGGAATTTCGGAATAGTTAGCTGGGAAATAAAAAATATCCAGCGAGCTAATTGGAATTTCTTCGGAAGAATCAAATGAAACTTCGGAAGAATCAAATGAAACTTCGGAAGAATCAAACGATACTTCGGAGGAATCAAACGATAAGTCCGAAGTATTTTCGATTTCCTCGGTGGAAAATCAGGAAATTCGTACCGAAGAAAACCGGAAAGCTATCGGTAATTAGTTTTAGCTCGGCTAGTGTCTTTAGTGGCACTAGTGCCACTAGAAAAAGTTCTGATCTCTAACTTCTAACATCTAACATCTAATCTCTAGCGTCTAATTTCTAAAGTCTAATCTCTCTCCTGACTAATTGCTATCTTTGTATGCATAACGACTGATGACACTATGGATACAAGAAGACAACAGAAGATAGCACGACTGATACAGAAGGAGATGGGAGAGATCTTTCGCCCACTGACGCAGCAGCTGCGCGGTGTACTGGTGAGCGTCACCCTAGTACGGGTCACCTCCGACCTGAGCAGAGCTCATATTTACCTGAGTATCTTCCCATCTGAGCGTGCTGACGAATTACTTAAGTACATACAGGACAACGCTGGTAGCTACCGCTATGAGCTGGGACAGCGCACGGGCAAGCAGCTACGAGTCATCCCCGAGATGGAGTACCATATAGATGACTCGCTAGACTATCTGGAGCGTATCGACAAGCTACTAGAGCAATAAATTGATTCGCTAGCTCCACACGATGCGTCTGCCTCTCTTTATTGCTTGGCGATACCTCTTTGCTCACAAGAAGCTGGGTGCCATCAACATAGTCACCCGCGTGAGCGTGCTGGCGATTGCTGTGGTATCAATGACGATGATCTGCGTGCTATCTATATATAATGGGTACGAGCAGATGATCCTCGACAAAGTGGTCGGACTAGACCCACAGCTACTGATTACGAAGGGAGATGAAGCCCCCTTTGACGAAGGCGTAGTGACCCAAGAGATTAATTCGATAAATGGGATCGCATCGATTGCTCCGCTTGTGTGGGGTGAGGGGCTGGTGAGTCGTACGGAGGGCGAGAGCTTCTCTGCGGCGCATCTATATGGTGTAGACAGTGCCTACCTGCGCATCTCTAGCATGGAGCGGTACTTGTACAGTGGAGACATAGCGATACATCCTGGGCAATACAATCTGGGTGCCTCGATAGCGCTCAACCTAAGCACGATAGCGAACGACACGGATCCGCTCGTCATCACGCTCCCCAAGCGTAAGGGATACATCAACCCGATCATGCCAATGACTTCGCTGAGGCGGTCGCAGGGGGTGCCCGTGTCGGTGCTTTTTACGGACAATGTGGTTTACGACAACTCTATCTTCATGCCGCTCTCTGAGTTACGTTCGCTGCTGATGCTTGACGAGCATCAAGCGCACGGACTAGCCATACAGCTAGACGAGCATGCAGATGAAGGTGCTATACAGAGAGCCATAGCGACGAAGCTAGGTGAGGAGTACATCGTCCGCAACCGCCCCGAGCAGCAGCCGCACTTGATGCGTCTCGTGGCTATCGAGAAGTGGATCACGTCGCTCATCTTTGCCTTTATCCTCCTATTGGCTGCCTACAATGTGATGGCTAGTATATCGATGCTTCTCATATCGAAGCAGGAGGATATAGCGATCCTACATGCACTCGGCGAGACGCCACGGGAAATCAGACGCACCTTCCAGCTAGAGGGACTGATGGTGACACTCATCGGTGCTGTCGGTGGCATAGCTATCGGCATCATCCTCTGCTTGCTACAGATACGCTATGGGTGGCTCACGATCGATCTAGCTTTGGATTTGCAGCCTTACCCAGTAGCTGTACGACTGACAGATCTATTCGTAGTGCTCTTACTGGTCTTTGCCGTTGGGTATCTAGCGGCTGTCTATCCCGTACGCAAGCTGATCGCTCACCGCAACGCTTCACGCTAATACTATGACGAACCAAGCTAATACTCCTGGGCTACTGCCTGACGTACCTGAGTACACCGCTCAGATCATACATCTATGGATCGCCGAGGAGAGTATACGTATCCTCACTTGCCAGCAGCAACCGCTGGAGCTACTCCAGCAACATCTGATGCAGTCCGATCCCCTCAGACAAAATCTGATGAAGCAGTTACTCAGCGAGGAGTCGGTCGCGCAGATCCTCAGCGGTCAGCACGCTCCCGTCACGAAGCAGCTGCTTGCTGAGTGCGAGGCGATACATAAGAGGGTGAGCCAAGACGAGCGCAACATCGTCTACCAAGGGTGCTACATACTAGTCCTACCGACGATCGTTGCCTTTAGAGCGAAAGATCCACACGCCAAGAAGATGGGCGAGATAGAGATCCTCTGCACGATCCTCTACAACGCCACCATGCAGGGACTCATAGGAAGCAGCACAGCAGGAGCAGAACACTCCCCTACCGACACGCGTGTCTACCAGCAGATCAGCGCACTCTTTGCCCTACTCGATCAGGAGTACCATCGCAAGCATCACAAGGAGGAGCCACAGTCATGAGCAAAGGGCGTATCATCTTACTCGGTGCCTCGGGACAGCTAGGGCGCAGTATCACACGAGAGCTGGCAGAGCGGGGTAATCCTTACGAACTGGTCAGCTACACGCATGAGCAGCTTGACTACACCGACACGGAGTCTGTATCCCGAGCGATCAAGCTCTGGGAAGAGCAAGCTATCGCTTACGACTGGACGATGGTGGTCAACTGCGCTGCCTTCACACAGGTAGACCTTGCCGAGGATCCTGTACACTATCGTGACCTCTTGGCACTCAATGCGCTACTGCCGGCACAGCTGGCGGAGAGCCACTTGCCGATCATACAGATTAGCACAGACTATGTCTTCGACGGGAAGCAGGGTACGCCCTATCATGAGGAGGATAGTACCAATCCACAGAGTCTCTATGGTCGCACCAAGCGTCAGGGAGAGCTAGCACTCCTGATGCACCCGACACATCCCGCTGAGCAGCACCTAGTCATCCGCACGCAGTGGCTATGGGCTCCCTGGGGACACAACTTCGTTCGCACCATGTTACGACTGGCTCGTGAGGGGAAGCCGCTGCGTGTCGTCAACGATCAGATCGGTTCGCCTACGTCGGCCCCTTCGCTGGCACGAGCTATCTGCAAGATCATCGCTTGCTACGATACGGAGCGTATCTTTCGCATGCCCCTACTCCACTATGCCGACCGAGGTGTCTGCTCGTGGTACGACTTGGCCCATGAGGCAATCGCCACGCATGTGCCTGAGTACGACTTGTCGCAACTGACTCCGATCCCTACGGCTGAATACCCTACGGCTGCCGAGCGTCCCGCCTACAGCGTGCTAGCGACCGATAGGATAACGGCTTGCTACGGCATCACGCCCCCTAAGTGGCAAGATGAACTACAGATAGCTATAGACTAAATGCTCGCTAAGGTAGAGGATCAAAGGCTAAATCGGCACATTCTGCGGCTAACGATCCCCAATATCATCTCTAATATCACCGTCCCGCTACTTTCGCTCATCGATGTAGGGCTGGCGGGACACATGGCTCACCCCGAAGCTATCGGCTCGGTCACCGTAGCGGCTACCATCACCAACACGATCTACTGGCTCTTTGGCTTCATACGACTAGGCACGACAGGACTTGTCGCTCAGGCTTACGGCCGGCAAGACAGCTCTGACATCAATCGTCAGCTGGCTCGCGGCATCACGATGGCACTCCTCTGCACGATCGTCGTACTGATCATATCCCCCTTTGCCACGCTCCTGAGCGGTGTCGTCACAGGCGGCGCTGCCGAGCGTCTAGGCACAGAGGCTGAGCAATATATCCAGATCATCTTCTCGGCAGCTCCTGCTGTCATGATGATCTATGCGCTGAATGGATGGTTCATCGGTATGCAAAACACCCGCATCCCAATGATTGCCTCCATGAGTGCACTAGTGGTCAACTTCCTCGTCTCCTATACGCTCGTCGTTCACTACCAGATGGGTGTCGAGGGACTCGCCATCGGCACCTGCGTAGCGCAGTATAGCCAGGCACTCCTACTACTCGCCACCCTCCTTATTAGGTATCGCCATCTCGTGCGTCATATGACACTGCATCACTTCACGGATACAAAGGGTTATGGACGCTACCTCATCCTCGGACGTGATCTGATGCTTCGCTCCTTGCTACTCAGCAGTATCACGCTCTTCTTCACCTATGCGGGTGTCCGTGAGGGTGCGATCGCTGTGGGAGCGAATGCGCTGCTGATGCAGTTCTTCAGTATCTTCAGTTACTTTATGGATGGCTTTGCCTACGCGGGTGAGTCGCTCTCGGGACGCTTCTACGGCGCGGGTCGTATAGACCTACTCAACGCAGTGATAGGTCGTCTCTTTGCCATAGGCATCGTCTTGTCACTCCTCGCTGCGCTCCTCTTTGCGCTCTATCCGGATGGCTTACTTCGTCTCCTGAGCAGTCACGACGAGATCATCGCTTACGCTAAGCAGTATCATCTCTGGGCAGCCCTGATCCCGCTGGTAGGCTTTGGTGCTTTCCTCTGGGATGGTATCTACGCAGGCACGACCCGCTCGGCAGGTCTCAAGTGGTCTATGATAGGATCGAGTATTGTCTTCTTTGCGCTCTACTATCTGCTCTATAATTCGCTCGGTATGACCGCCTTGTGGATCGCTTTCGATAGCTATCTACTGGTACGTACAGCGATCCTTACGGTGATCTGGTATAGGCGTCCGCTGAGGGTGTCAACAAGCTGTTCATAACCCCACTTATTCTGTCGAAAAAGCTGTTCATAACTCGTCAATAACTCACAGCTAACTTATTTGCTTATTTCGGGAAGTTGTATAGCTACGAAAAGATTTCAATATTGCAAATAAGTTACGGTTGAGTTATCAACCAGTTTTGATCAAGTTATCAACAGGTACAGATAGAAAGCGAGACGACCGTAACTGCTCACGATCGTCTCGCTCTTTTGTATCCTCTAAGTAGCCAGCAGAGCCAGTTAGAGGAGATCAGATGTTAGAGTCATTAGCTCCTGCACAGGGGGAGTTATGAACAGATTCGACGCGCCATCATCATCATCATAAGTAGATATAGAAATAAGCTATACAGATATCATATATAGATGATGATGTATGGGGTGTCAGGAGCATGTGTCTAGAACTTGTACTGCGCTCCCACGGTCACCATGTGCAGTGGCTTGGCAGCGACGAATGCCTGCTGCTCGATCTGCTGACGGAGGAAGCAGTCGTACTGGAGCGAGAGGCGCAGGTGGTCTTGCTGTATGAAGTAGTTGACACCTGTCGAGAGCTGATGTGAGCGTCCCTCGGTCAGTGCGGTCAGATTATTCAGTTTGAGGTCTTGCTGAGCCTTCGGGTCGAAGTGTCTATTGCGGTCATAGTAAGCGTACCGACCGAAGAGCTCTAGGTCAATAGGCTTGATACGCTCCACAAGCTGTGTCATGCCAGCGATGAAAGGGCGCTGTACGAAGATATTGTTTTCAAAAGTAGCAGGCGCTTTGGGACCCACGGCTAGGTTAGCGTTTTGCCATCCAGGTTGTAAGCCCATAATGCCCTCAGCAGTGAGCATCAGCTGCCCGCCTCGATGCTTGATCGTGCTGGTGAGGAAGGCCCCGCCGTAAGCACGTAGCATGTGGTCCTTCTTAAGCGTAGCAATCTCCTTGTCAAAAGCGTAGTACCCATCCGTAGCTGGTATATATCCACCATATCCCGATAGTCCGAAACTTAGGTCGTGTTTAGCTCCCCGCTCGGTTAGAGCTAGTCGTAGAGCTAGGTCTGGGGTGTTCTTTATCATTCCTTTGCCTGCATTGCCCGCTAGGATAGAGAGTGTCGACTCAAGCTGCCACCGCTTGCTCTGGTCTAGTGACCCTTTGTATCCGACCATCAGTCCCATGTCGGTATCTCCAGGGAAAAGATCGGCCATATAGAGTGATCGCTCGAAGGCTGCTCGCTTGCTAGAGCTATAGGGTAGCTCATAGCCGAAATCGATCATGGCTAGTCCCCCCTTGACGAAAGCGCCCTTTGCCCAGTGGGGCTTGTACTCGGCATAGACGTTGAAGATGGAGATCTTTTGGTCTGTAGCGTTGACATCGATTCTAGCAACGAGGTCTCTGTAGGTAGCTATGGTAGCGAGTCGTCCACGACGTATCCCCATCCTGTAGGTTGGCTGGTCATAGGGAAGTGTTATGTTGCCAACCTTGATGTAGTCTGCTTCGGAGCCATACTGAGCGATGGCCTGAATGTATCCGCTGAATGTAAATCGTACCTGCTCCTGCGCATGAATAGTCGTATTACTGAGGAGTAGGACGAGAGCGAGTAAAGAGAAAAGTCTTTGCTGCTTTTTTGAAGTCATAAGTCTATGAGATTAGAAGTTTGTGCAAAGGTAGAGATATTCTCACCGACTGACCACTACTTAACGAAAGCTTAATAGCTTGTTGGCGTTCGGGACTGACGCATCATAATTATAGTGTGTCAGCCCTACCCTCTAATATCTAACTTCTAATCTCTATTTCCCTCCTTTCTCGAATATCTACGTGGGAAATCTCAAATCTCCACGTGGATGTTTTTTATTTTCCACGTGGGGGCGAATCATTTCTTCCGAAGTTTCATTTGATTCTTCCGAAGTTTCATTTCATTCCTCCGAAGAATTTTTTCTTTCCCACGTGGAGATTTTGAAATATCCACGTGGAAATCACTTTTCCCCGACATAGCCCTGTTTTGATATGTAGTTGGGTCTACGGCGTTTGGTCTAGAGCGATCGTTTCGTCAGAAAGCTATATATTTGTAGCATTGGAACTGTAGATTGACATTTATAGATGACGAGACTAAGCGTTAACATCAACAAGATAGCTACTCTCCGCAACGCTCGTGGCGGAGACACGCCCAATGTAGTACTGGCAGCACGTTGCTGTCAGGAGTATGGTGCTGAGGGGATCACGGTACACCCCAGACCTGACGAGCGGCACATCACTTATCAAGATGTGAGAGACCTCAGGGAGGTGGTTACCACGGAGTTCAATATCGAGGGCTACCCCTCTGACTCCTTCCTCGACCTCGTCTGCTCCGTACGTCCTGAGCAGGTGACGCTCGTGCCAGACAAGCCTGACGCACTCACCTCCGATAGTGGCTGGGCGGTGGCTGATCATCAAGACTTTCTCAAGCCGATCATCGAGCGTCTGAAGCAGGCGGGCATACGTGTCTCGCTCTTCGTTGGAACCGACCCACGACACATCGAGGCTGCTGCAGAGATCGGTGCTGATCGTGTGGAGTTGTACACGGAGCCTTATGCGTCGCAGATGGCGCAGAGTGGTGATCCGAAGGTGATTGTCGCTCCCTTTGCGGAGGCTGCTCAGGTGGCTCACCGTGTTGGTCTGGGAGTCAATGCGGGTCATGACCTGAGTCGTGATAACCTCGCTTACTTTGTCCAGCATGTGACGCCACTAGATGAGGTTTCCATAGGACATGCACTCATTAGCGATGCCCTTTACCTAGGCCTCAAGGAAACCATCGCACAGTATCTCAAACAAGCTCACTCTAACTCATAAACATACCCTTGCAAGAATAACTTATGTATCCTATACTTCAGATTGCCAGCACAGTAGCTGAGCAGACAACTACCGAACCCGCTACGATGTCTCTATGGGAGCTGGCGTGCGCTGGCGGATGGATTATGATCGTCCTCCTGCTCCTCTCTCTCGTCGCTATCTACGTTTTTGTAGCTAAGTATATCGAGCTACGCAAGGTCAATCGTCCTGACGACTCCTTTATCGCACGTATCAAAGACTACCTACAGATGGGGCGCAAAGATAGTGCGATAGCCCTCTGCAAAGAGAAGAACACCCCCGAGGCGCGCATGATCGAAAAGGGACTCAAGCGTCTCGGGCAGCCCGCCTCTGAGGTACTCCCCGCTATCGAAAACGTAGGCTCCTACGAGGTGGGACGTCTCGAGCGTGGACTACCCCTGCTAGCAACCATCGCTGCGGGTGCTCCGATGATTGGTTTCCTAGGTACGGTGACCGGTATGGTGCAGGCATTCTTTGACCTAGCTAATGCGCCTGGTGGTATCGATGTATCGCTCCTCTCGAGCGGTATCTACCAAGCGTTGGTCACGACTGTGGGCGGTCTGATCGTCGGTATCGTGACGCTTTTTCTCTACAACTACTTGGTCGGACAGATCAACCGCATCGTCAATCGTCTAGAGGCTAATACGCTAGACTTTATGGATGTGATCAACGAACTGTAAGCGACCGTGCTACACCACTTAATGCTAAGCTCATGAGTATCAAGAGACGCAGTAAGCATATATCTGTATTTAGCATGGCATCGATGACCGATGTCATCTTCCTGCTGCTGATCTTCTTTATGGTGGTCAGCACGCTGGTGGTACCGAATGCGATCAAGGTCAATCTGCCCTCCTCGCAGTCGACCGCCACAACGCAAGAGCCGGTGGCACGCATCACCATCGATGCTGAGGGCTACTACTACATATCCACAGAGAGTGCACCTGAAGTGACGATGCTACCTGTCGAGGAGCTAGAGGCTAGACTCTACGAGATAGGAGCTGCACACGACGACGAGGAGGATCCTTACGTAGTCCTCTACGCCGACAGATCGGTGTCGTATGGTGAGATCGTCAAGGTACTCAACGCCTCGGCTACCGCTGGACTACGTATGATCTTGGCGACAGAAGCTTTACAAGATAACAGCACCGAGAGAGATGTCTAAGGTTCGCTATGATAGATGGATCGCTGGAGGTGTAGCTTTGCTGCTACACCTGCTCGTCGTGGGCTTGCTCTTTTGGCTCAGTATGGATGCCTCTGAGCAAAAGCACACGAGAGATAAGGAGATATGGATCTCCGTAGGTGTAGACCCCGACTTTGGCGACAAGATCGAGCATCAAGGAGACTTGGTGGCTGCCGCATCTACCTCTGCTCGTCCTGCCTCTGCGGCCTCTGAGAATGCACAGTCTGCGTCTCCTCAGCAACCAGCACCTAAGGCTCCTGAGGCTACCCCTACCCCACGTCCTACGCCTACGCCTGCACGAGCTACGCCAACGAAAGAAAAGCCCAAGGCCGTGCAGAAGCCTACTGGTCCCTCTGAGCGTGATGTGGATAACAAGGTGGCTGGACTCTTCGACCGTAAGAAGCCGACAGGCTCTGAGTCTGGCACGGGCAAGAGCGACGCAGGTAGTGGTGTCGCTGACAAGGGGAGGGCTGGCTCCTCCGCTGGCTGGTCCCTCGACGGGCGCTCTATCGTGGGCAATGGCGGACGACCTGTCATGCCGACACGAGTCCCCGACATACGTGGTACGGTCGTTGTCGAGATCACGGTGAATGCCGCTGGGCAGGTGATTGACGCTAAGGTGCGCCTGCGTGGTACCAACGTGGTGGATAGTGCACTCCGAGAGGCGGCTGTCAAGGCAGCCCGCAAGACTCGCTTTAACGCTTTGGGTGGTGTGCCTGATCAAAAGGGCACGATCACCTATCACTTTGATGTCAAGGGTTAGCTGCTGAGCAACCTTGACAAGAAACTCTTAATTACCTAACAACTTCACAACAAACAGCATGAGTAACATGAACAACATACTAGTCTTCCTCGCCGAGGGCTTCGAAGAGGTCGAGGCACTCGCCATCGTTGACGTACTAAGACGTGGCAATCAACCCGTTACCACAGTATCCATCACAGGCTCTCTCGCTGTAAGAGGCTCGCATGATGTGACTATCCAAGCAGATATGCTCCTCGAGGAGCTACAGAGTGGTGCGCTCCCCAAGGCTATCGCCCTACCTGGCGGGCTGACCAAGCTCAACGAGTGTGAGCCACTCCTCGAGCTGATACGTTGTCAGCACGAGGCGGGCGGTACGATCGCTGCTATCTGTGCCTCTCCACGAGTACTGGGCGCTGCTGGTATCGGCGATGGTAAGATGCGTGCAACCTGCTATCCAGGCATTGAGGAGCAGGTACCAGGCTTCGTCTTGACAGGTGCCGATGTAGAGGTGTGCGGACATATCGTCACGGGACGTGGTCCAGCACTGGCACTACCCTTTGCCTTCAGACTCCTAGAGGAGGTAGCAGGTCGTAAGACCGCCGAACAAGTCGCCGAGGGCTTTCTGTATAGCCTTTAGAGATTAAAAATTAGAGATTAGAAGTTAGGACAATGACTAAGAGACTCTTCTCCATTCTAATCTCTAACCTCTAATTTCTAATCTCTAACCTCTAAGTCATCATGCGCGTCTTCTTCAAGTTCGTCCGCAAGGAGTTCATCCACATCTTCAGGGATCCGCTTAAGCTGATGCTCTTGATAGGCATGCCCATCGTCTTGGTGCTAGCCTTCGGCTTTGCGCTCACCTCTGAGGTAAAGCAGATCGATGTGGTCGTGGCGACACCGACGCGAACCCCTTTTGTCGAGAGACTCTTTACACACCTTGACCAGAGCGATGCAGTAGGCTCCGTCAGCTTGATCACACCGTATGAAGATATGGACGAGGCACTACGTACAGGCGCAGCGCACGTCATCATCGTCCTACCAAACGACATAGACAAAGAGCTGCTCGCAGGCACTGAGCCTACCGTGCAGCTCCGTCTTGATGCGAGCGATCCCAATACTTCGGCACTCATCAGTGCGCAGGTACAGGGGATCATCTACACGACCGTGCAGCAGTATCTAGAGCAGTTTGGTGCGCTCATGGCAATGCGTATGGCGACCGTGAGACCCTACCAGATAGAGACCTTCACGACGCTACTCTATAACCCTGAGATGCGGGCACCTTACTACTTCGTGCCAGGCGTCATGAGCTTGGTCCTGATGATCATCTGCGCCTTGATGACTTCTGTCTCGATCGTTCGTGAGAAGGAGTTTGGCTCTATGGAGGTCCTACTCACCTCGCCCGTCAATCCGATCACCATCCTGCTCTCTAAGACCGTCCCCTACTTCACGCTGAGCATCTTTAACGTGGTCACCATCTTACTCTTGTCACGCTTCGTGCTGGGAGTGCCGCTACTAGGGTCGGTGAGTGCCATCTTCTTCGTGTCGCTCCTCTTCATCCTTGTGTCGCTCCTCCTCGGCATGCTCATCAGCACCATAACGGACAATCAGACCGCCGCCATGCTCATCAGTGGCGCGGGACTCCTGCTTCCCGTAGCGATGCTCTCGGGCATGTTTTTTCCGATCGAGAGTATGCCGATAGTGCTACAATACTTCGCCCGTGCGATCCCCGCCACATGGTACTCCATAGCGGTCAAGAAGTTGATGATACAAGGTCTCGGCTGGTCCTCGATACTCTGGGAGTCGCTCATCATGATGGGTATGAGCGTTGTATTGGTCATCCTAGCGCTGCTCAACTTTAAGAAGAAACTAGAGTAAATTCCTCCCTGATATCCTATGCTACTAGCTCTCATACGCAAAGAGATATACAATCTATTCCGCAATAGGTTGCTACTCGGTATGGTCGTCATGTACCCTATCGTCGTCCTGATGCTACTTCCCTTTGCTACGACTACGGATATCAAGAATCTGCAGACCGTCGTCATCGATCACGATCACACGTCGCTGTCGCAGAGACTACAGCAGCAGTTCTTTAGCTCGGGCTACTTTGTCAACGCTTGGCAGGGAAAGCTCCCCCCCACTCTTCAGGAAGGTATGGAGCTTATAGAGGATGGCAAGGCCGATCTCATCATAACGATCCCGCCACGCTTTGAGGAGCAACTCATGCGTGATCAAAAAGCTCAGCTCGAGGCAAGAATCAATGCCTTTAATGCTACGAAAGGTGCCATCGCTGGGGGATACACACAGCAGATCGTACAGCAGTTTGTCGCTCAGCTCAACGAGTCGACAGGACTGGAGGAGCTAGCCACCATACCGCTTCGCATCGTCGAGGTCAATCGCTACAATCCTCAGGCGAACTACAAGAACTACATCATCCCAGGCCTTGTCGCCATGCTCATAACGATCACAGCATTCGTCTTGCCAGCACTCAATATGGTGCAGGAGAAAGAGATCGGCACCATCGAGCAGATGAATGTCACGCCGATCCACCCGCTCGTCTTCATGCTCTCTAAGGCACTCCCCTATCTAGTTATATCTGTCGGTATGGCACTCATATCGCTACCGATAGTGGGGCTGATGTACGGCTTGTGGCCTCACGGCAACATGGGTATGATGATGGTGGCGACCATACTCTATGTTCTTGCTATGAGCGGACTAGGCCTGCTCATTACAAACTTCGCACACACACAGCAGCAGGCGATGTTTTCCTTTTTCTTCGTCATGATGTTTTTCGTCCTCCTTGGGGGGCTCTTTACCCCTATCGAGGGAATGCCGTCGTGGGCGCGTGCCCTAGCCGTGTCGCACCCATTCACGCACTACAATATTTTGATGCGTACCTATTATCTCAAGCCAGTAGCCTTCACCGAGCTGTGGCGTGAGCTGACGGCGCTCTCCGTCTTTGCCGTGGTCAACGGTACGGCCGCCATCCTCACCTATCGTAAGCGCGCCTAGTAGCAAAGGGCTGAGACGCTCCTCTCCCCCTTTTTTCGTACCTTTGGAGATGGTTCGTCTGATCCATGGGTTATTGCTCATTTTGTAGATCAGCACTATTCACTATACACACACACTTTATCATATGAAAAAACAGTACACCTTACTCCTACTCCTCGCTATGACTTTGCTAGGAGTAGCCACACAGGCAAAGGCTCAGACACCCCTCACGAAGCCTAGTATAAACCTCACCTTCGAGCCAGGAAATGAAAACGCCTCTCTAGTCTTTTTCGTCGTGGCTCCGACAGATGGATGCTGGATAGACCTCAACGGTGACGGTAAGTGCCAAGACAATGAGAAGATTGCCAAAGGCACAGACAAAAAGCAGATAGACCTCCCTAAGGATCTTGCCAAGACAACGATCTATGGCCCTATCACCTACCTCAATCTCAATAAGACAGCACTCACCTCTATCGATCTCTCCAAGATCAATACCCTTAAAGAGCTATGGTGCTACCAGACAGGACTTACCAGACTTGATGTGACTGGACAACCTGACCTTGAGAAGCTCTTTTGCTACTCAAATAGGATTAGCTATCTAGACCTATCCAAGAGCACTAAACTAAAACAACTTGGTGTGCAATATTGTGATATCCTAAGACTCAATCTCTCTAACTGCCCTGAGCTAGAAGAGGCTGCCCTCAATGGCAATAAAGTCGGCAAACTGGATCTAACGCACAATACTAAGCTAAAGATACTCTTCTGCGAAAACATGGATCTTACTTCACTAGATCTCTCTAAGTGTCCCGACCTCATCTTCTTACAGTGCAGTGAAAATCGTGAGCTCAAGACCGTAGATGTTTCTATGCTACCCAAGCTAGAGGTATTCAAGGCTGACTTAATAGGGATGGAGTCACTAGACGTATCCAAGAACCCCAAGCTCAGGCAGCTACACCTCGGAGGTAATAAACTGACGGCACTAGATCTATCAAAGAATCCGCTACTAGAGGAGCTGAACCTCAACAACAACCAGCTCACCTCACTAGACTTTCTCTCAGATGTACCTAAGCTAAATATGCTCACCATCAAGAGAAACAAGTTTACAGCCGATCCCGACTTCTCTAAGAATCCCAAGCTAGATTATATCAATATGGCTAATTGTGGATTTAAGAAGGTAGACCTCTCTCACAATCCTATGATACGTCGATTCTACTGCGAGAGGAATGAGCTTACCGAGCTCGATCTGACGAAGACAGCTAAGCTTCAAGACTTCATCGCCTTCGAGAACAAACTTACCAAGCTAGACTTCGCAGCTTGTAAGGAGCTTCAGTATGCCGACATCTCTGTCAATGCTATCGATGAGCATGCGATGCAGGTAGTCGTGAATACTATCCCTAAGTTCAAGCTGGTAGATCCGACATTCCTTGCTGCAGGCCGATTTATCGCCATTGACACAGCAGAAGTTGATGAGAAAAATGACATCACAGATAGACAAGTTAAGGTCGCTACTGGTAAGGGCTGGGTACTTATGTCTGGCAATGCTGGTGATCCACAGCCATATCCTGGTAGAAGTACCGTCTCCGTGACACAACTCACTACGGCTGAGACAGCTATCTACTACAACTCCGCAGACGAGCGTCTCTACGTACGTCTCGCTGAAACCATGCCCGCTACCCTACTGAAGGTCTATGCAGCCTCTGGCGAGGAGCTCCTGAGCGAAGTGTACGACCAGGACGATAGCTCTATATACGTAGGTGATCTACCACAAGGAGCTTACATCGTACAGGTAGGAGACGCCACTTATAAGTTTGTCAAGAGGTAGCAAGCCCTCACCGCCTATAGTCCAAATCGTACGATAGGCGTTAGCTCTTCAAAATATCCACCGAGGAAATCCGAATTTCCTCGGTGGATATTTTTTATTTCTCAGGGAGGAACGAAAAAATTCTTCGGACTTATCATCTCATTCTTCCGAAGTATCGTTTGATTCTTCCGAAGAAATTTCCATCGCCTCCGTGAGTATGTCTTATTTCCTCGCGAGCTATTTGTGATTTTCTTCGGAAGAATCGAAGTAACCCGAATGCATCAGAGTGTTCAGAACTAAAAAGCAGTCGATGGAATGTACGATGCAAATATTCACTGTATCGATAGGCCCTATGTCTAGAAAAAACGTTATATTTGCCTCACTTAGGTCGAAGATGTGCATTAGCACCTTCCAATTTAAGCCCCCATTCAAAACTTACTAGTTATACGCTTATGAAAAAGATAGTTACCCTTCTTCTAACATGCATTGCCGGGATCCTTTCCCTCCATGCCCAAAGCCTTACCCATCCATTTGAAATCCTTGTCAAAGAGGGGGCCACAGAGGTCTCCTTCGAGTTGGGTGGCAAAGCATCCCTTGTCATCGACTGGGGCGACGGCACTACCGAGCCTATTGAAGTAGACGCCGATGCTACCCAAACCATTGTGCACACCTATGCAACACCGCTTGCGAAGAATAGCATCGTCTCCTTCGAAGCTAAAGGCATCGAGCGCTTCAAAAGCAACTTCAAAGAGTCTGGCTCCATCATCGGTGTAGGCAAGATAGATGCTCCCGACCTCCTCAGCTTCTATTATATGTCGTACAAGGGCGGCACCCTAGCACAATCCACTGATGGTGTGGTAGACCTTTCCCGCAGCCCCAAGCTCAAGTACCTTTGCATTCAGGATGCCCCACGGCTTAAGATAGGGTACCACCCCCACCTCAAGCACATCATGATCCAATCGAGCAGGAAGAAAGATAGCCCTGCCTACGCTACCCTTGCCAATACTGACCTCGACCTCTCACGCTACCCTGAGATGGAGTATGTGTGGGTAACCGACCAGAAAGAGATCAAGGAGATCAACCTTACTGGTCTTACGAAGCTCAACTTCTTCCGCTGGCAAAACGGAGGTATACAAAATGCCATTGGGCTAAGAGAGATTACTCTCCACAACGAAGGACTCAAGCGACTCAATATCTCGGGGCACCAGCTCCCGCTTAGCAGCCTTCCAGCCAAAAATCCCGATTTGGAATACGACGAATACGACCTCACCTATGCCCCAGAAGGCTACGTTATCCCCGAAGAAAACATTGTCGGAACAAGCATAGACCTCACGCAGATGGCAACAGAGTACGACTTCGCAGGTCAGCCACAGCACCCCAACATTATATGGAAAGATGCTAGTAGTGGAGAGGTCATATCCGCCGATCACTACACATTGAAAGATGGGATATTTAAGTTCAAGGAATCGCTCTTCGCCGACAAAGAGAGCATTACCCTGCAAGCCACCTTCGAGCCCGCTTTCTTCTCGCTCAAAGAGCTTACTGGCTCCGAAACCACTCCTCTCAAGTCCAACGAGGTGACACTGCACAAAAGTGATATTCAGAACGAAGAGGTCAACATCGCACTGAAGACTGACCTCCCCATTGGCGCACAAATCGCCATCAACTTGGGAGACAGCAAGGGAGTCGTACTCACGGGTGTGAAAGAGGCCTATCAGCAAGGCGACTACGAGGAGGGACGCTACCTCTACACGATCACCTCGCAGTCTATCTCTATCTCTGGAGATATCACCGAGCTCGACTGCAACGGACAGCAGCTGACAGCAGCACATCTCAAAGACCTCCCCAACCTCAGCTATGTGGAGCTGCACACCAATAAACTTGCCCAATTTACTATCCAAAACTGTCCCGCAGTAGAGGAGCTCTATATTGGGAAGAACCAACTGGAAAGGCTCGACCTAAGCCATCAAAAAGAACTCACCACTCTCGATTGCTCTGGGAATGGTCTCTTATCGCTACAGCTCGATGACTGTCCAGCACTCAGCAGCCTCTGGTGTTACCGCAATAGGCTCTCCACACTTGATGTCTCAGCTTTCCCCGCACTCAGCGAACTGATGGCTCACGCCAATCGACTCACTTCGCTCGACCTTGCCAATAACCCAAAGCTCAAGACACTCAATGTAGCAGACAATCAGCTCCAAGAGCTAGACTTCAGCGCTACTCCTCTCCTGATGACCGTGGTGTGCCATACCAATGCGATCCGAGGGGAAAAGATGACCTCCATGATGCAGTCGCTCCCACAAAGAGAAGCCAACGATAAGGGAAAGATAACCATCGTCGACACCAATGCGAATAACGAAGAAAATCTATGTCTCGTGAGCGATGTGGCCATAGCAAAAGACAAAAACTGGACTTGCTATGACTTCAGAGGGAGCATCGACAATACTGAAGAGTACGAAGGAGATACAACCGCTATCGACAATGTCTTAGCAAGTAATCCCTCCACTGTTATCTATCCCAATCCAGCCACAGACTTCGTCTATATTCGTACAAGCGATGACGCTGTATGGGCTCTATACTCCCTCACGGGCGAACTGCAACTGACTGGAAGTGGCACAGTGGTAGATCTTCGTAGCCTCGCGCAAGGAGACTACTTACTGGTAATAGAGCACAACAGTCTGAGAGAATCCCTACCTCTCTTCAAACGATAAAGAGAGACTAGCGAGCTTGACACACACTACTCTAGAGTATTTGCCCAGGAGGCTGTAGCTTTTGCCTATTAGTCTATCGTGTAGCAGACTCTACCTATACTGCCAAGCTCGCTATCTCTACAAAATCGAAGGAGATTAAAGTGTAAGCATTTCGAAAGTTGCGAGCTCCCCAATCCAAAAGAATGTGAGCTAGTCGATTTTGCATGCTTGTAATAACTAACTAATTGGAATTCACGATATGAGAACTATGAGCAACCTTTGGAGGAGCATAGCTAGCCTTCTCTTATTTAGCCCCTTGGTGCTTCTTGCTCAGGGGAAACCTATGACAGGCGATCCTTCTCAAGGGCTATGGGCCTCCTCACACTCTATCAAGCAGTTATTCGATCTTCGCACGCCCCCGCATATTCTCGGTAGAGGGGTGCCTTGCGAGAGGTCGGTAAACCTTGTGCCCCTCGTTAAAGGCTTTGGCTATGCCTCTATCGAGCCGTCTCTCACTCACCAAGCATTGGAGTTTGAAGAGGGTGCTGAGGGCATAGTGACGCCTTATATTATGCTTCCTCTCTTTGACAATATAACGATCAAAGGGATCGAGTGCGTCGTAGACGAAGCGGTTGCGGATGCCCGCGTGGTCGTAGCACGTGTAAGGCAAGACGGTACGAATGACCTGTGGCAAGAGATCCTGGTGAGCCAGCCTGCCACCCTCCAAGAGGGATACAATCAAGTGTTACTGGATGAGCCGCTAAAGGTCTCTGCAAAGGATCTTGTGCTGGTCGGATACTCTTGCCCCGCCAGTAGCGTGAAGGGGAGCAAGTCCTCACCCGTATTGTACGATGGCGATGAGGAGAATAGTCTTCCAGAAGCCAATCTGGCAGCCGTATCCACCGCCTATTACGAGAAGGGGAAGAGCTACAGTTTCAGCCAAGTGCAGGATACGGAGCCTTTCAAATTGGGCTCGGCGCTTATTTACGCACTTGTGGACGACCCCGATGGGCACTACGATTATGTAGTCTATCCTCTTAAGCAACCACGTTACAGTCTCCTTACTACCAAAGAATATTTCCGCTACAATATCTTGGTTCGCAATATCGGCTTTAAGGAGATTACAAAGATGATCTTCCTCGAGAAGTTCAATCATGATTACGGGATGCAAGAGAAGCAGTATCCCCCCTTTGAGATTACGGTTCCCGTAAAAGGACTTTGCGATGTTGGCTGGATGCATCCTCCTTACCCAGAAGGCACCTCCAAGGGGTCAGTTGAATTGCTGAGTATCAACGACCAGTCAGTAATCGAAAAAGGAATGATAAAGTGGGTATTTGATGCTTTCAATCCTACTGAAAAGGGGAGTGTGGAGCGTAAGTCGGTACTTGTAGAGTACTACACCTCCGAGAGTGCTCCTGATGCACCAAAGTACAATGCTCTGATCAATCAAATGGCAGAGGAGCTGCAGGCGAAGGGCTACGAAGTCTCTCGCGTCGCATATCCCGTGGGTGGTGAAGAGGTCGCCTTTGCCGAAGAAGCTTGCAACGAGGAGCTTGCCACGCTCTTAGGACAAGCTCCGTTTCCCACGCCTTCCCAGCTCCCCTATTTCTCCATCAACAGGGCTCCCTATCTTTCGGAGAATAGAGTCTTTGTCTTTGTGTCGAAGAACCGGCTTTTTGGCGAAGATCAAAAGGCCGATGCCGATTTACTGGAGCCTTTCCTTCAAGAGAAGGAGAGAGCACTCATTTCCGATATCGTATGCCACGACCTACCTGGAGGAACAACCAGCCTAGAGGTAAAGGGTAAGCTTCTCTATGACGCTGACCCAGCCGACCTCTACATTACAGCTGTCGTGACCGAAGACAACGTGAAGGCAGAAGACCAAAAAGGTATAGGCACGGGGGAAGAGTATCTGCACCAGCATATGCTGAGAACTTACTACACGAGCAATATCGGTACTAAGATTATGCCTGAGGCTGACGGATCCTTCGAGTATAAATCTCCGGAGATTGACCTTTACCCATCGTGGAAGAAAGAGAATCTGAAAGTGGTACTCTTCCTGCATCGCGATGCAGCCTACGCCAATAAGATTAGTTGCCATGCCTACTGTAGCAAAACCATCCCCTTTGGTGGCAGCTTCTCTGTGGGCATAGCTCCCCAAGGTAAAGAGAGCTCTACAAGGCTCTATCAAGATGCCTCGGGACTGTTGCAAATCGAAGGAGATCACGAGCGCGTAGTGGTCTACAGCCTCGATGGACAATGTGCAGCGAAGAGCCTACCCGCACTGCTACCCCCTGGCGGCTATGTGGTAGCAGTGAGTCCCTCCCAGGGCGCCACAACCTTCCATAAGGTGGTGGTCAAGTAATGGACAAAGCATAAGCCCCTAAAGGGCTTCTTCCATCAGAATAAACAGAAGAGGATGTATCCCTGCTTTCGAAGGGATGCATCCTTTTTTGCAAGGTCTCTGCAAGTGCAAAAGGAGACTGTTGAAAAGCCCGACCTTTACGCCAAAAGCCCATGAACTGACTCTGGGCGACCAGGTTGAGTTTGTAACCATAAAAATCGCCCCCTTGTTGATAGGGATAGCCCACCCCTAGGTTTCATTTTCCTCCTCTAGGAGCTACTCTTTTAGTTTTGTTGCCACTAGTGCTCGGAGACCCGTTTGTATTGATTAGCTGCTTCGAGAGTGAGACTTGGAAATGAACACAATCGTAGGCTATCTACCACAGGAAGCCTACATCGTACAGGTAGGAGTCCAAACCTATAACTTTGTCAAGAGGTAGCACACCTCACCGCCTATAGTCCAAATCATGGCGAAGGCACCAGAAGAGCGTCACAAGAAGTGACAGCCTCCACAGATAGCCACGTGAGAAATTTCTAATTCTTACGTGGCTATTTTTTATTCTCCACGTGGAGAAGAAAAAATACTTCGGAAGTTTCATTTGATTCTTCCGAAGTATCGTTTGATTCTTCCGAAGTTTCATTTCGTCTCCACGTGGAGAATGTTTTTTTCCCACGTGGAGGTTTGAGAATATCCACGTGGAGATTGACGACTTCTGAGTCAAGATCATCTCGAATCTCGAAAGATCCATTTTTTTGTACATTTGCCTAAAACGATATTGACAGACAATAATACTAACCAAAACCAACAATCTAATGGATTATGGCAATTGGGCAATAACATCTCAACAGCTTGGGAAGATTCACTACACCCTCTCTCACGATCTAAAAGATGTAACGATTACCAATTATGAGATAGACAAGCTGATTGTTTCGAGTATGGAGAAACGAGACAACTCATTTACTTCAAAATATATAAATGTCGCTCCTACATCTCAGATGGAAATTGGAGAAGGGGAGTCAATGATATTAAATAGTTCCGAAGTTTCAATTCAAGGAGATTTCAGAGTACAGAAAGGAGGTTACTTCGTTATTAACATTGAAAGGTAAAGAGACGATGAATAGCAAAGTTATTTTAGCATCACTTGTGATGGGAATGCTATGTGCTATAACCCTGCAAGCACAAGAGGCTCTGCCCCTGCATCCTGGCGTGGGGTCGGAGTGGTATTATGACTATGCCACCTTAAGAGTCCCCTACGGATATGAGTATGGGTGTGTCAAAGTGGCTATCGTTCGAGACACAATTGTAGATGAGATCCCCTGTCTTAAGACTGTCACGGAGTTTTATAACGAGCGGGGACATTTATTCGATCGCAAGACAGGGTTGGTGCTTTATGAAGGTGCTAAGGCGTACGACCTATGCGATGGTAAGAAGTATCTCAAGTATGACCTTGATGCTCAGGAGGGAGAGGAGGT
>CABUDK010000005.1 GCA_902490315.1 uncultured Porphyromonas sp.
CGTAAGGCTACATTTAGTATGTGATTGGAGAGGATGCGTCAGAGTCGTTCGTACTTTGGCGCATCTTCGTTTTTATGCGCTTGGATGCCGTGAGGAGTTTCCTCCGCAGGAAAATAGAATTTCCTCGGGAGGAATTTTTTATTTCCTCGGGAGGAATGGGACAAAACTTCGGAAGAATGAAATCATAAGTCCGAAGTTTCATCTGATTCTTCCGAAGAAATTTCCGTTTCTTCCGTGGAGATTTTTTATTTCTCAGCGAACTATTGGGAAATTCCTCGGGAGGAGTCGAAAATGTGTCAGCATTGACGAGTAACCGTGACGAACGGGTAGAAGGCTTGTCCCTTGTCGGGCGCTTTTTGTATCTTTACGGAGTAATCGAAAAACAAGAAAACGTTACTATGGCAAATATCAAAGAGTATATAGCGGAGCATGAGGGCCGCTTTCACGAGGATCTATATGGTCTCGTACGTATCCCATCGATCAGCGCGCAGAGCGAGCACAAGGCTGATATGCAGCGTGCCGCCGAGTATCTGCGTGACCACCTGCTCTCACTAGGCGTACAGGAGGCGGAGGTGATGCCCTCGGAGGGCAACCCCATTGTCTTTGGACACTACAAGCAGCCTGGTGCGACGAAGACCATCCTCGTCTATGGTCACTACGATGTGATGCCCGTAGAGCCTCTGGAGCTGTGGAAAAGCCAACCCTTCGAGCCTGAGATACGCGATGGCCGCATCTACGCTCGTGGTGCTAATGACGACAAGGGGCAGATTATGATCCAGCTCAAAGGCTTTGAGACCGCTAAGGCTCTTGGCTTGGTTGGGGTCAATGTGAAGTTTATCTTCGAGGGTGAGGAGGAGATCGGCTCAGGGAGCTTGTCGCCTTTCTGCCGTGAGCACAAAGATCTGCTGGCAGCTGACGTGATCCTCGTCTCTGACACGACGATGCTGAGTGAGGAGACCCCGAGCATTACGGCTGGTCTGCGTGGTCTCGCTTACTGGCAAGTGGAGGTGACGGGGCCCAATAGGGATCTGCACTCAGGTCACTTCGGCGGTGCTGTCGCCAACCCGATCAATGAGCTGTGCAAGATCATTGCTCAGATCGTAGACGACAAGGGACGTATCACGGTGCCAGGCTTCTATGACAAGGTGCTGCCACTCTCCGATGAGGAGCGTGCGATGATTCGCAAGGCACCATTCTCTGAGGAGGCTTACTGCCGTGCGCTTGACATTCGTGAGACGCAGGGAGAGGAGGGTTATATCACGCTAGAGCGCAACAGCTGTCGTCCCTCCTTTGACGTGTGCGGTATCTGGGGCGGTTACCAGGGCGAGGGCGCCAAGACGGTGCTACCCTCCAAGGCTTACGCTAAGCTCTCTTGCCGTCTGGTGGCTAATCAGGATCACGAGGAGATCTCTCGCCTGGTGAAGGAGTATATCGAGCAGATAGCACCTAAGTCTGTCCATGTGAAGGTGACACCGATGCATGGCGGTGCGGGCTACTACTGTCCGCTAGACCTACCCGCTTACCAAGCAGCTGCTCAGGCGGTCGAGAAGGCTTACGGGGTTGCTCCTCTAGCGATCCGCAGTGGTGGTAGTATCCCGATCATTGCCGCCTTTGAGGAGATCCTCGGGCTCAAGACAGTGCTGATGGGCTTTGGCCTAGAGGAGGATGCGATCCACTCGCCCAATGAGAGCTTTTCGGTAGGCGTCTTCCGCAAGGGTGTCGAGGCGGTAGCTGAGTTTTACCGACTATTTAACTAAGCTGGCATGAGTAGTATACTAATTAAGGAGTCGCTCATCGGAGGGGCGACGCAAGATCTCTTGATCGTGGACAATCGTATCGACAAGATCGGTACGGACCTGCTCCCGATCGATGAAGATACGATCATCCTCGACGGCCGTGATAAGGCGGTCGTGCCAGGACTCTGCAACGGACACACACACTGTGCCATGACGCTCTTCAGAGGGTATGGCGATGACCTGCCGTTGCAGACGTGGCTGGAGGATTACATCTGGCCCGTGGAGGCGCACATGACGGAAGAGGATATCTATGTCGGTGCTTTGCTCGGCTGTGTGGAGATGATCCAGAGCGGTACGACCTGCTTCCTCGATATGTACACAGCTCCTGAGGCGACCGCTCGTGCGGTGCTGGAGACTGGCATAAGAGCCAATCTGAGCTACACGCTCTTCGACCGTGGCGATGCGGAGCGGGCGCAGCTAGATCGGGACAACTGCTACCGCTATGAAGAGCTCTTTGCGGAGCTCCCCGAGCGGATCGACTGGAGTGTGGGACCACACGCTATCTACACCGTTTCGGGCGAGCAGTTGCACTTTGCCAAGGAGTTTGCCGAGAAGCATGAGATCCCCATTCACCTACACCTCTCGGAGACAGAGCGTGAGGTGAAGGATTGCATTGCCGAGCACGGCACGACACCTGTCCGCTACCTGGAGCAGATCGATGCGCTCTCGCCTCGCTGCATTATGGCACACAGCTTATGGCTGGACGATGAGGAACTAGACATCCTAGCACGTCACGGCTGTACGCTAGTGCACAACCCTGCAAGCAATATGAAGCTGGCTAGTGGGGGACGCTTTCGCTACGAAGAGATGAAGGAGCGGGGCATCCCTGTGGCTATCGGTACGGACGGATGCTCCTCAAGCAACGACCTTGACATGTACATCGCTATGCGTATGGCTTCGCTCCTGGGCAAGGTGTGGCGCTACGACCCGACAGCGGTCTGTGCTCCCGACATCTACCGCTCGGCAACGGAGGTGGGCTATGCTATGCTGGGCCTCAAGGGCGGACGCATCGAGGAGGGTTATCTGGCCGACCTTTGTCTCATAGACCTTAAGGCGCCGAGCATGGTGCCTTGTCACAATCTGACTTCGAATCTCGTCTACGCAGGCTCCTCGACGATTGTCTCAACGACCATCGTGGACGGAGCAATCCTCATGCGTGACCGGGAGATCGTCGGCATGGAGCGCATCATCGAGATGGCTCGTCGCACGGCTCACGACCTACTTCATCGTAAGGGGTAAAGACCTATTCACTATCAAACGAATACACTATGGACTTTCAAAAATATCAGCAAGCAGCCGACTACATCAAAAGCAAGATATCGGCGCAGCCCCGCGTGGGCATCATATTAGGTAGCGGTTTAGGCGGACTAGCCGACGAGATCGCTAACCCAACCGTCATCCCATACAGCGAGATCCCCAACTTCGCTCACTCGACCGCTATCGGTCACAAGGGCAACTTCATCTCCGGTACGCTGGGCGGCGTCCCTGTGGTGGCGATGCAGGGACGCTTTCACTACTACGAGGGCTACCCGATGGAGGTGGTCACGCTGCCGGTGCGGGTGATGAAGCTCCTCGGCATCGAGATACTCATTGTCTCTAACGCTGCTGGCGGAATCAATTCGAACTTCCACGTGGGTGACCTGATGATCATCAGAGATCATATTAATATGTTGCCGAACCCGCTCATTGGCCCTAACGATGAGAACTTTGGCGTCCGCTTCCCTGATATGACACGTGCCTACGATCGCGAACTGATCGCACTCGCTGAGACCATCGCTCAGGAGCAAAAGCTGGCACTTCAAAAGGGTGTCTACGTAAGCCTCACGGGACCCTCTTATGAGACGCCTGCAGAGTATAAGTATTGGCAGACCGTCGGCGCTGATGCGGTCGGCATGAGCACGACGCCTGAGGTGATTGTGGCTCGCCATGCGGGTATCCGCGTCTTCGGTATGTCCGTCATCACCAACGAGGGGTGGCACTTTGAGGGTGACTACACGAACGATGGCGACGAGGTGGTTGCTGCCGCCAATGCTGCCTCCAAGCGTATGGGTGGTCTCATCGCAGAGCTCATCGCACGTGCCTAACCCGATAGACGAAGAGACAATCGCTTCACAGCTTGCCGCCATACGTGCTGCACTCCGCACACGTATGGATGGCTCTGTGGCGCAGTCGATGCGGGAGTCGGGACTGGACTACCGCTACAATTGGGGCTGGACACGTGGCTATCTCCTAGAGCTTGCTGCGCAGTACCAGCCCTCCCGACAGCTTGCCGAGGCACTGCGGGACACCTCCGTGCGGGAGCTGCTGATCCTCTCCACGATGCTCTTCCCCCATGAGGAACTTACGGAGCAAGACGTAGCGGCTTTCCTCGAGAAGGCAACCAATGTGGAGCTACAGGAGCAGCTCGCCTTTAACCTCCTATCATACGCGCCACTAGCCATTCGCTGGGCGGAGGAGGTTGTCTTAAGCAACGCTACAGATGAGTCGAGGCTCTACGTGGCGCTCCTGACCATCGCAAACTATACGAAGCGACAGCCTGACAAGCCTTTGCCTGAGAAACTGACGGAGGCACTGGAGTCCTATGTCTCTGCCGAAGAGCTACCGATGCATTGCCGTCGTGTAGCGTATGATCTGCTGATTACATTAGAAGAGCGCACAGCAAGCAATGATTGACGCATACTTTATTACAGAGGTGTCGTGGGAGGTCGCCAATAAGGTGGGTGGTATCTACACCGTTCTCTCGTCACGGGCGGGCGAGATGATGCATCGCCACGGGGCGGAGCAGGTTCTTTTTGTAGGTCCTCATCTACGACCGACGGAGGAGATGGTGGACTTTCGCTCGGAGACCTTTTGCATCACCTTGCCGAGTCATATCTCGCTACTAGGGGTGGAGCTGCCGATCACCCAGGGCTACTGGCTCACCCCTGGGGGCGAAGCGCAAACGATTCTTGTGGACTACAAGCCGCTCGCCACAGTCCGTGACCAGCTTTACTACCTCATGTGGCAGCAGTACGGCATCCAGTCCGATCTAGGCTATGGCGACTATGATGACTCCTGTCTCTTTGCCGTTGCAGCGGCAGCGACACTGCTCGTCGTGACACCGCAGCTTGCGCCGCCTAGTAGTCAGCCGATAGCCATTTATAATGAGTGGATCACTGGCATGGGTCTGCTCTATCATCACCTGCAGCAGCCCGACCTGCGCTCGCTCTTTATCACCCATGCCACGACCGTGGGGCGCTCTATCTGTAGCAATGGCAAGGATCTCTACCGCTACTTCACAGGCTATCACGGAGACCAGATGGCGAGCGAACTACATGTCGAGGCGAAGCACGCACTAGAGAAAGCGGCTGCCCATACCGCAACCATCTTTGCGACGGTCAGCGAGGTGACAGCTCTAGAGTGCACGCAGCTCTTGGAGCGTACACCCGTAGTCTTGCCCAATGGTTTCCATGCGTTGGCTACAAGCCGACTCAAGTCAAAGGCTCGCCAGCGATTACTAGACGTTGCCAGCGCACTCTATGGCAAGAGCTTTGACCCTGAGTGCACGACGCTTGTCGCTACCTCAGGACGTTACGAGTATCGCAACAAAGGGATCGATCTCATTGTCGCTTCTCTCGAGAGCCTCCTCCAGCAGCAGACGAAGCTGTCGTCTGATATCATCCTTTACTTCTTTATCCCCGCTTGGGTTGCTGAACCAAGAGCTGACCTAGCTTACCTGCTAAGCCATACCGACCCAGGGAGTGGCAAACTCTCGCTACAGTATCCTTACTTAACGCATTGGCTGCACAACCTGCGGGAGGACACCCTCGCAGGACGCCTAGGCGAGCTACTCCGAAGCGGAGGTGCTGCAGAGCAGCGCATCTATCCGATCTTCGTGCCCACCTACCTCGATGGTCACGATGGTATCCTAGACCTACCTTATTATGATCTGCTGAGCGCCCTCGATCTGACGCTCTTCCCCTCGTACTATGAGCCGTGGGGCTACACGCCACTGGAGAGCATCGCCTATGGCGTGCCGACGGTAACGACCGACTTGTCTGGCTTTGGTCAGGCGATCCTAGAGCTTTATGGCGAGCAAGCTACGGACAGCCTGAATCACGGCGTACAGGTCATCCCGCGTCGTGATCATGACGATGCATCCGTGACAAAAGCCCTAGCAACGATCCTAGACCGCGCTACTGCAGGGCTCCCGCAAGCGTGCTACGAGCAGGCACGGAAGACTGCCTCCCATGCGCTTTGGACACACTATTACGACTATTATATAGAGGCTTACCGTCAGATGACGACGCTAAGCTAGTTGATCAGTTGCGTGCGACTATCCTGATCGGCTCTGGCAGTCTCCATCTCGGAGCGTGGCACCATGCTCTGGGCGAGATAGTCAGGACGATTGGCATAGATGTATAGGACGCTGCCTCCCTTGATCGCATCGATGATGGGACGAGCCAGCGCACGAGGCACTGCGGGGCAACCGTAGCTGCGCCCGAGACGACCCTGTCGGATGATCTGATCATTGACATAGGCCGCACCATGTACGACGATAGCACGAGCTCGCGCCTGATCGTTGTACCCACGCTCTAGTCCGTCGAGACGTAGCGAGTAGCCGTTGCTCCCGCTGTAAGTCTCATTTGTTAGGTAGAAGCCCAGAGAGCTTTGATGTGAGTTAGGTTTATTGGAAAAGGATGTAGCGTAGTTCTCCCCGCTACCACGTCCGTGTGCGCAAAGCGTAGCATAGAGGAGCTTACCCTGCTCCATGTCGAAGACAAACATACGCTCCTGAGTTGAAGGCTTGGAAAAGTCCACAATGGTGAGTCGTGAGCGATGCTTGGTTGAGATCTGATTATATCCCCGTACGCCTAGGCTAAAGGCTTCAAACGAGAGCCTTCCCTCTAGTCCCATCTGCTGGTAGAGCTGATTGATCTGCTGTCGCTCTGCAGAGGTGGGTACGACCGTCACACGGTGTCCCGTGGGCGGTATGTCCCACAGAGAGACGTCAGACCCAGCTACGTAGCTAGGCACGAGTATCATCAAGAGTATCAACCATCTAAGTGAAGAGCAGCGAAGCGTATGCATATCTAGTAAAAAGCTCATTGTCGGACCAAAGGTACAAAAGAAAAACGAAATAACTCGCCTCCCCCCGCACCTTCTAATTCCTTTTAATGCCGACCGATCACTCTGATCTCTTCGCTCTCTTCAGACAGTTTGAACAAAAAAACGAGCAGACTGCTAAGCTTAGCAATCTGCTCATCAATTGTGGATATAATAGTCTCTAGGACTAGTCTTAGAGAGCCTCTTGTCGGACTCGAACCAACGACCCCGAGATTACAAATCACGTGCTCTACCAACTGAGCTAAAGAGGCAAAGGGGCGAGCAATCCACATCGCGCCGCTACAACCCGCTACCCTTGCTGCGGTCAAGCCCTGGGGGATTCACGAGGAGCTGGCCGTGTGGCACTCGCCCGGATCACAAAGGTACGACAATTTTCTTAACTTGCAAGCTTTACGAGGAAAAACTTTTGTCTAGAGTGATTGCGGATCCATCCAATTTGCTAGAAATCAAAAGAGTAAGTGTCTGTTTTGGAGTGACGAATGACTTGTGTAGGTGCGGATGGATGTATGGCGATTAGCAAGAATGTTCAGACTTGATGTCCCTATAGGACGTCTCTTTGTGATGCTTCATCGTCTCCACGGAAGAATTTCCAAATAGCTCGCTGGGAAATAAAAAATCCCCACGGAGGAAAAAGAAAATTCTTCGGAAGAATCAAATGAAACTTCGGAGGAATCAAATGAAACTTCGGAGGAATCAATCCATAAGTCCGAAGAATTTTTTATTTGCTCACTGGATAATCCTAGATCTCCACGGAGGCTTGTTCGTTTTCCTCCATTCCCCGAGATCCTTCATCAAGACGTAGGGAAACCTACCCCGTATAATGCGTCATTCCTGCTTTTCAAAAGTTCTAAAAAAACGATATACTGCATTTTTTTCGTACCTTAGCCCCCAAATTAGTTTGTCTGGATATGGAAATATGGATTATTGTGGCGGCCGCTCGTGACAGATCTATAGGACGTGATGGCGCAATGCCATGGCGTCTAAGAGATGATTTGCGCCGAATTAAGGCGACAACCACAGGTCACGCGGTCATCATGGGGCGACACACCTGGGACTCCATAGGCGCTCGTCCACTGCCCAATCGCTACAACATAGTAGTCTCTCGCACTCTGACCGAGGGCGATGCCGAGACGCACTATGTCGCGCCCACTCTAGAGCAGGCTCTACGACATTGCCAACAGGCGGGCTACGACCGGGTCTACATCATGGGGGGAGGGGTGCTCTACAAGAGTGGCTTACCATATGCTACGCACCTCAATCTGACAGAGGTGGACACGCTCGTGCCTGATGCCGATACACATTTCCCAGAGATCAACCTGGCGGAGTGGTCTAAGCTCGAGGAGACTCACTATCCAGCTGATGAACGCAATGACTACCCCGTGACACAAACGCTATACAAACGAATCGAAACGGCTAAACGCTATGAGTAAACCTTCGATACCTAAGGGGACTAGAGACTTCGGTGCTGAGGAAATGCGCCGACGCAACTATATATTTGAGACGATACGCTCTGTCTTCGCGCTCTACGGCTTCGAGCAGATCGAGACGCCCGCTATGGAGCAGCTGACTACGCTCACGGGCAAGTATGGTGTAGAGGGAGACCGACTACTCTTTAAGATCCTCAACTCGGGCGACTATAAGGCGGGGATTGACGCTGAGACCTTTACGGAGGAGTCTCCCGCAGCCTTGGCGGCTCGTCTTTGTGATCGTGGGCTACGCTACGATCTGACCGTACCCTTCGCTCGCTATGTGGTGATGCACCGCAACGAGCTAACCTTTCCCTTCAAGCGCTACCAGATGCAACCCGTATGGCGTGCCGACAGACCGCAGAAGGGTCGCTATCGCGAGTTTTACCAGTGCGATGCCGATGTCATCGGTACCGACTCGCTGATGCCTGAGGTGGACTTTGTCTATATGATCGACGAAGTCTTCCGTCGGCTTGACCTGCGTACCACACTACTACTCAACAACCGCAAGATACTGGCGGGCATTGCTGAGGTGATCAAGGCTCCTGACCGCCTAGCCCAGTTGACCATCTGTATGGACAAGCTGGACAAAACCTCTGTGGAAGCTGTCTTGGCGGACCTCGTCGAGAGTGGCTTTGATCCAGACTCGCTAGAACCCGTTCGCAAGGTGCTGACGCTAGAGGGGAGCAATCGTGACAAGGTGACAACGCTCCGACAGCTGCTCGCTGACTCCGAGATAGGGCTCAAGGGGCTGGAAGAGCTCGAGTACGTCCTGGACCATGTCGACACGAGCGACCTGATGACAGATCTAACCTTCTCGCCTTCGCTGGCACGTGGCCTGGACTACTACACAGGCGCTATCCTAGAGGTCAAGTCGCTCGATGCCCCGATGGGATCTATCTCCGGTGGCGGACGCTACGACAATCTGACGGGTATCTTCGGGCTGGATGGCGTCTCAGGCGTCGGCATCTCTTTTGGCGCAGAGCGTATCTACGACATTATGCTTTCGCTGGGTAAGTTTGAGACAGCGATGGCTCCCGAAGAGCGCATCATCATAGTCAACTTTGGCGAGGAGGAGCTGCAGAAGCTACTCCCCATAGCACGTCAGCTACGCCAGGCGGGACTCCCCACGGAGGTTTACCCTTCAGCAGACAAGATGAAGAAGCAGCTCTCTTACGCCAATAGTCGTGGCTGTCGCTACGTCATCATCGCTGGAAGTCAAGAGCTGAGCGATGGCAAGGTCTCGATCAAGGATATGACCCTCGGCACGCAGCAGGAGTGTCCACTCGAGGAGATCGTTTCTCGCCTGAGGGAGTCGCTCTCCGTTGGTCATTAGATAGCTCATCTCGTGAAGAATTGCTACCTTTGCAGGAGTATTTCTCATCTAAAAACAGAATAACCCCTATGCCACAAGACGAAGTAAGCTACGCACTAGGCCTAAGCATCGGTCAGAACTTCAAAGCGTCCGGAATCAAGGCGATCACCTCTGAGGACTTTATCGCAGGTCTCCAAGACGCTCTAGCTGAGCGTGAGCCACAGATGACCACCGAACGAGCTCGTGAGGTGATCAACCAACTGTTTATGCGCCTGCAGCAAGAGGAGTCAGAGCTCAACGCAGCTGCTGGCAAGGAGTACCAAGAGATCATGCGCCACAAGAGTGGTGTCGTGACGCTCCCTAACGGTCTACAATACGAGATTATCAAGGAGGGCTCAGGGGCTAAGCCTAAGGCTACTGACAAAGTACGTGTACACTACCACGGCACGCTCATCAATGGGGTTGTCTTCGACAGTTCCGTAGAGCGTGGCGAGCCAGCAGAGTTTCCCCTCAATGCGGTCATCCCAGGCTGGACGGAGATCCTACAGCTGATGCCTGTGGGCAGTAAGTGGCGCGTCGTGATACCCTCTGAGCTAGCCTACGGAAGTCGTGGCGCTGGCGACGTAATCCGACCCAATATGACGCTCATCTTCGAGATCGAGCTGCTAGATATCGTATAGACACACTAAAGTTATGACACATCGCATTTTTACCATTGCGTTGACGCTCCTCGTAAGCGTAGGCGCACTCACAGCGGCTGAGCCTCCACGTCTCAGCTCATCTGCTGATACAGCAGCCTATGCACTAGGCGTGGCTAATGGTGTAGGCTTTGCCCAAAACCTATCCCAAATGCCTGGCGATCCTGTAAATAAGGAGTTGCTTCTAGCAGGCTTTTCGGCAGCTCTCCTAGAGCAACCTACGGTTATGTCCAATGAGGAGGCGCAGGCTTTCCTCTCCAAGTACTTCCAGCAGCTCCAAGAGCTACAGATGCAGGAGACAAAGGAGAAGAACGAGGCTTTCCTCAAGAGCAATGGGGAGCGTCCCGAGGTCAAGACGACCCAAAGCGGACTACAGTATGAGATCATCTCTGAGGGCAAGGGCCCTCGTCCTACGGTCGAGGATACAGTTCGTGTACACTACACGGGTACGCTCATCGATGGCACGAAGTTCGATAGCTCCGTGGATCGTGGCGAGCCTGCTAAGTTTGGGCTCTTACAAGTAATCCCAGGCTGGACTGAGGGACTATGTCTACTGCCTGAGGGCAGTAAGGCTAAGCTTTACATCCCCGCACGTCTTGCATATGGTGAGCGTGGAGCGGGTAATATGATCCCGCCTTATGCGACGCTGATCTTCGAGATCGAGCTACTAGAGGTGATCAAGGGCGAGCCTATTCCCCTCGCTACCCCAACGGATAAGTAATCTGAACAATACATCGCGAACAAATATCTTAAATACAACTTACAATGAAGAAATCAATTCTCTCACTCCTCGCAGTGGTGGCAATGGTCTGCACCTTTGCTAGCTGTAACAAGACGGCTCAGAAGAGTGACACAAACGACGAACTATCATCTATGACTGATAGTGTAGCTATGATCCAGGGCTATATGACTGGTCAGCAGCTAGGTCAGCAGTTTATGATGATGGCTATGCAAGGCATGCCTGTAGACACCGTTGAGTTCCTCAAGGGCTTCAAGAAGGGTATCGCCGACACAACGAAGTTCTCTTATTACGCAGGACAGATCCAGGGAGTACAAACTGGCATGGGTCTTGCTAAGGAGGGCATCGATGCTAAGATCTTTGCCCAGTACCTCGAGTATGCTCTCAAGGGCGACACGACTAAGATGACAATGGATCAAGAGACAGCGTACAACTATATTCAGAACTACTACAATAAGAAGCAGGAGATCGAGAATAAGGAGAAGTACGGCAAGAACATCGAGGAGGGCAAGAAGGCCATCGAGGACTTTGCTAAGCAAGATAACGTCATCACGACAGAGTCTGGTATCGCTTACCGCTACGCTACGAAGGGTACGGGCAAATCTCCTGTAGATGGTGACAAGGTGAAGGTGACCTATCGTGGTACACTGGTCGATGGCACTGAGTTTGACAAGAGCGAGGAGCCTATCGAGTTCGGAGTCAATCAGGTTATCCCTGGCTGGACTGAGCTTCTCAAACTGATGAAGGAAGGCGACCAAGTGATCGCTTACATTCCTTACAACCTAGCTTACGGGGCTAATGGTAGTGGGGCTTCTATCGAGCCATTCTCCACGCTTATCTTCGACGTGACACTCCTAGAGGTTATCCCCGCAGAGAAGAAGTAATCAGCGCGACGCACTGTCGCCATGCATGAAGACTTAAGACATTCATGCGTCTGACTGATCTGGACCTACACAGTATCTAGAGTTGGCACACGTCGTGCTACTAGATCCCGTGTAGGTCTATTCACAAGAGAAGAGAGGGCTTATCAATGGGCTCGCTCAAGTATTACAATTCTGACGAAACGCTCTCCACACTAGCTAAGGGTTATGTCTCACTTCGAGTCACATATAGAGCAGATCCTCGCCACGCTACGTGACGAGCGGGCTCTCCGTTCGCTCTCCCCCATTGAGCCTCTAGAGGATGGACGTTACCAAGCCCTCGAAGATGCGCAACAGCAACCGCTCATTAACCTCAACAGCAACGACTACCTAGCTCTCCACGACGCTACCTGTCACTTTGCCGATGAGACCGATCTGACCGACAGCCTACAGACGCTCTCTGCGAAGGATGTCGGCTCTACCTCTTCGCGCTTGCTCTCGGGAGACAGGGCAGTGATGCACCAGCTGGAGGATCTCATCGCAAAGTCGTTACAGCACGAGGCTGCCTTGCTCTTCAACAGTGGTTACCACGCTAACGTCGGAATCCTGCCAGCACTCAAGCTACCAGGTATGGTAGTGATAGCCGACAAACTGATCCATGCCAGTATGATCGATGGGATACGTCTCTCTGGACTGCCCTTCGAACGCTTTCGTCACAACGACGTAACGCAGCTCCAGCGTCTCATCGAGAAGCATCACAGCTCCGAGAGTTGCCAGCATATCATCGTCATGGCCGAGAGCATCTACAGCATGGATGGTGATCTCGCCCCGCTACAAGCTCTCGTGGCTCTCAAAAAGCAATACCCCAAGGTGGCTCTCTATATAGACGAAGCGCACGCCATCGGAGTTCGTGGAGCCCATGGCTATGGTCTCTGCGAAGAGCTAGGCTTACTTCCAGAGATCGACCTACTTGTCGGGACCTTTGGCAAGGCTCTCGGATCTATGGGCGCTTATGTCGCTTGCTCTGAGGCGGTACGCACACTACTCATCACACGCTCACGAAGTCTCATTTACTCGACCATGCTGCCTCCACTCATCATTCAGTGGGTACTAGCAGTCTGGCAAGCTCTCCCCACACTCTCCCAGCGAAGAGCGCACCTAGCTACGCTACAACAGCTGCTGACCGATGAGCTAGCTTCACTCCCGGAGCAACTCCTACCCACTCCTCACAGCCATATCATACCACTCCTCTGCGGGAGTCGTGAGCGAGCTAGAACCGTGGCGCAAGCTCTACACGAGGAGGGTTACTTCATCCGCCCCATCATGTCTCCGACCGTACCTGTCGGCTCTGAGCGTCTGAGGATCTCACTCACGGCAGGCCTAACCTCGTCAGACGTCAAGCGACTCTGCCAAGTCATCCTAGCACACCTTGCCTAGAGCTTATGCAGTACACCTTCCAGCGAAACAGTGACCAGGCTCCCGCCCGCCAACTCATCATATACTTCTGCGGATGGGGCATGACGCCTGCTACGGTTTCGCACCTAACTTTACCAGCCCAGTGTGACTTACTCGCACTTTACGACTATCGGGACCTCGAGCAGAGCGACGACCTCGCAGACTTACCTTGGGGCTCTTACGAAGTGGTCACCATCGTAGCTTGGTCGCTAGGCGTCTGGGCTGCCGAGCAGGTCGTACCGCATTGGTCGATACTACCCACTAAACAACGTCTGATAGCGGTCGCTGGTTCGCCCTATCCTATGCACGATCAGTGGGGTATCCCAAAGCAAATATTCGTAGGGACACTGGAGGGACTAACAGACGAAAACCGCCAGCGCTTCAACCGCCGTATGTGTGGAGGCAAGCGATACAAGCAGCTCTACGACATCCTATCCGAGCGACCTACCACAGAGCTTCGCGACGAACTGCAAGCGGTCTACGACAGCTTAGCTACTCCCGAAGCATCCGAGTCAACGCCCCACACCCGTCTAGCATGGGATCTAGCGATCATCGGAGAGCGTGATCAAATCTTCCCAGCGAAAAATCTCTCCACGCTATGGAAGGCGGTAAATGTTCCAACGCTGCTACTCCCCGACGGCTACCACTACCTCTTTGACCTGTGGCAATCGTGGAGTGAGCTATGGGCACCCATCCAGTAAACCAGTGAGTCCTACCATTCATCCACCACAGCCAGCGTCTATGACCTCTCTCGCCAATCAGTTCGACCGTGCAGCAGCGCATTACAACGAGGCTGCCGAGCCTCAGCGACTAGTGATCGATCGTCTTGTTCAGTTGCTTGATGAGCATTTACCCAAGTCGGAGCGTCACTTTGCCCATGCCTTTGAGATGGGGACGGGCTCTGGACTACTGACGGAGCGTATAGATCAGCTCGTTAAGGTAGACCACTGGACCCTCGCCGACCTATCCCCAGCACTCCTAGCGCAGGTACCCAGACTGAGAGACCCGCACCCCGAGCTACGTGTGGAGGATGCTTCCGAGCTCTCTCTAGAGGGGCTCGGCATCGATCTTTTTGTCTCCAGCAGTGCCATACAGTGGCTCGACGACCCATGCGCCTACTTAGAGCGCACCGTCCACGAGCTCTCAGCACGGGCTACAGTAGCCGTCAGCACCTTCGGCCCTGACAACCTCCTCGAGCTAAGACAGCTCACTGGACAAGGGCTACACTACCCCTCGCTAGCCACATGGCGCAGCACTCTGCAGGAGCTTGGCTATTCCTATGAAATTCATACGGAGCGGCTTGTCATCCCCTTTGCTGATCCTATGGCTGTACTACAGCATCTCCGCCACACAGGCACCGCACAGCTGCCCAACGCCCCGCAGAAGATACACACACCGAGGCAGCTCAGAGACTTTACAAAAAGATATATTACTAACTTTGCAGACGAGACAGGTCGAGTGACCCTCACCTTCCAACCGATTTATATCATCATCAACAAACAACCTATAATATGAAACGAACTCTATCCCTCACCTCTCTGCTGATCGTACTAGGCTCGCTCTTAGTGCTTAGCAGCTGTAATCGCGACAAGAAGAATACGCTACAGCTCCACGGGCTCGAGGGCAGTCTATCTGGTCTGACAGCTTATCTCTACGATGAGGCAGATCCAAAGACACCGATCGACAGTATTGTCATTCAGGACACAGTCGCTAGCCTATCCCTAGACAACCTGCAGAAAGGGTACCTCTACCTCCTCTCTTGCGAGGGGACACCGCTCAACGCCCAGTTTGTCTATGAGGAGACCTCTCTAGACTACAACCTCAGCGATGGACGTGTCAGCGGATCTCCCGCCAACGATGCGTGCAACGCCTTCGAGCAAGACATTATGGTCATCATGCAGGCTGACTCTATCGATCAGGCTGCGGGTCAGGAGATCGTCCGTAAGTATATCGCAGAGCAAAAAGACAACCCCCTCGTACTGCGTGCTATGCAGTATGCTATGTACCTCTTTGACGACCTCTCTGAGTTTCAGAAGCCTCTAGAGGAGATGGGCGAAAACGTCAAGCGACTCCCAAGCTATACAACCCTAGTAGAGCTAATCCAAGGAATGATCAACACCAAAGCTGGCAAGTCCTTTGCAGACTTTGCGGGCATCACCACAGAGGGTGAGCAGGTTAAGCTCTCTGACTACGTTGGTCAGGGACAGTATGCGCTCGTTGACTTCTGGGCCTCTTGGTGTGGCCCTTGCCGTCGCGAGATCCCCACGCTCATCCAGATGCACAAGAAGTACAAGGACAAGGGTCTACTCGTACTCGGTGTCGGTGTATGGGAGGATAGCCACGAGACCCACCTACAGGCTGTCAAGGAGCTACAGATCCCCTATCCACAGATCTACGATGAGCAAAACAATCACGCCACCTCACTGTACGGCATCATGGGCATCCCACAGATTATGCTCATAGGGCCTGACGGCGTCATCATGCAGCGTGACCTGCGTGGAGAGCAGATCGACGAGCTCCTCAGCAAGATATACAAGTAGTGCATTATAAGCTAGTAGCGTAAGCCACTAGCTCAGCACAGTAATTATAGAGTCTCCACCTGGCATAGACCAAGTGGAGACTTTTTTCTGACGACAACGACCAAGACCACTAGAGATGCGTGCGCTAGTCACCGACCACTTGGATCTCTCTGACAACTCCGAAGAAATTCTCAAATAGCTCGCTGGAGAATAATCATTTCCTTGGGAGGAAAGGAAAATTTCTTCGGAAGAATCAAATGAAACTTCGGAAGAATCAAATGATAAGTCCGAAGAATTTTCTAATACCTCCGTGGAAAATAAAAAATAGCCACGTAGGAATTTCAGATTTCCTCCGTGGCTATGCAAGAGTGAGGCGATGGAAACAAGCCGTTGTGTGATATGACCAGCTTGAGATTAGTTAGATAATTCTTGACTCTAGGTCTCTAGTAAGTACATAGGACTGCAGTGGTTGCGCTGCAATGGGGTGACGTAGACATCCTTGCCGACACGGATCCCCTCAGAGAAGAGACGTATGTCGAAGGTCTTGCGGACTAGCTCGGGGTGGTTGTTCTCCTTGCTGAGGTGGCAGAGGAAGACATTGCGCATCGTCGGTTTCCAGATACGACAGAGGAACTCCACTGACTCATCATTGCTTAGGTGCCCTAGAGGTCCACTGATTCGCTTCTTGAGGAAGGGCGGGTACTTACCAATCCGGAGCATCTCGGGATCGTAGTTGGACTCCAGCACCAGATGGTGCGCCAGGCTAGCGTAGTACTCTATCGTTGGGGTCAGATGACCTATGTCTGTCGCTAGGGTAAAGGAAAAACCATCCTCCGAAGAGATATGGTACCCCACATTGTCTGCACTATCGTGAGGTACGGAGAATGGGGTCACCACGAGTCCTATCAGTTCAAAGGGCACCTCCGGCTCGATCGCATAGCGTCTATCGTGCTTGATGCGCTCCATGCCTCTCATATAGTCTAGCCCGCATTGCACTGGATGAGTCGCATAGACAGGTAGTTCGTAGCGATTGGCCAGCTTGCCCACTGTGCGTGCATGGTCGGCATGATTGTGAGTCAGGAGGATCGCCTGCACATCGTGCTCTAGCGAGAGGCCCGCTTGCTCTAGACCAGTCTTGATGTCGTAGAGTGCTATGCCCGCATCTATGAGGAGCCCCTGGCCATCGTGCTCGAGGTAGTAGCAGTTGCCCGTGCTACCACTCGCTAGGCTCATAAATCGTATCATATCGTCAGCTCGCCACGCAGAGAGACTTGCATCAGATGCGCCACCTCCTCTGGGGATAGATCCTGCGCTAGGAGGTACATAAGCTTCGTTGTGGCACTTTCGGTGGTCATGTCGCCTCCACCGATAACGCCCGTCTGGCTAAGCACATTGCCCGTTTCGTAGCGCCCCATGACGACCGATCCGGAGTAGCACTGTGTCACGTTGACGATTGTGATGCCACGTGCCACAGCCCCTTTTATCGCAGAGAGAAAAGCCTCGCTGGTTGGGGCATTACCACTACCGAAGGTCTCTAATACCACTCCTCTGAGGTCTGGCGTGTGTAGGATATGATCTAGGAGCGAAGCTGATAACCCGGGAAACAGCTTGAGCACCACCACGTGCCCATCGAAGGCTGGTCGCCACGCTTGTGATAAAACAGGCTCGTCAAAGCCTATAGCGCTCGGGCTATACTTAATATCGATTCCAGCGAAAGCTAGATGCGGATAGTTGGGCGAGGCAAATGCTTCAAAGTGCTCAGCACTATACTTGAGCGTGCGGTTGCCACGGTAGAGGTAGTCCTCAAAGTAAACCGCTACTTCGGGGATCATAGGAGAGCCATCTGCACGTCTAGCCAGCGCGATCTCGAAGGCTGTGATCAGATTTTCCTTACCATCCGTCCGCAGCCGACCTATGGGTAGCTGCGAACCGGTCAAGATGACGGGCCTGTCTAGTCCCTGTAGCATAAAGCTCAGCGCTGAGGCGGTGTAAGCCATCGTGTCCGTGCCATGTAGTATGACGAAGCCATCATACTCATGCATCTCCCTCTGGATCATCTCTCCCAGCCAAACCCAGAGATCGGGCGTGATAGCCGAAGAGTCTATGGGCGGGTCGCACTGCTCTATGTCGAAGGTGCAGTGGAGCTGATCAAGCTCTGGCACATGCTCCCGTAGGTAGTCAAATTGGAATGCTTTGAGCGCACCGGTCTCTATATCTTGTACCATCCCGATGGTCCCGCCTGTGTAGATAACCTTCAGGTGGGGTAGGGTGGTTGTCGTATCTCTATCTGTAGTCATGGAGGAGGAAATAAGTCTTCAGTCAAGCCTATATGCAGTTTTTTCTGCGCTTACAAAGATACGGATATTTCCCTTTGCGGTAGATCGACCTAGGTCCCACAAATCGGGTAGTTCGCTGAGATGAGTAACAATTCGCAGAATGAAGATAGGTAGAGTCATCTGCAACCATCTATACTTCAATGTATTGGTTGGGCTTGCGATAAAGTTTTCGAAATCTGGCGGTGTGATCACTTGCACGTGTTGAAGAAATGTATTACCTTTGCACTCACATTTGGAACGCTTCCTTAGCTCAGTTGGTTAGAGCATCTGACTGTTAATCAGGGGGTCCTTGGTTCAAGTCCAAGAGGGAGCGCAAAAGGTGGTCATTGGTGCGGCAGTTAAGTCTCGTACTGCTTCCTTAGCTCAGTTGGTTAGAGCATCTGACTGTTAATCAGGGGGTCCTTGGTTCAAGTCCAAGAGGGAGCGCGACGTTGCTACACTGAGTTGTTTTGTTTTTGGGGCTCGAAAGGGCGTGGTTGTCTTTTGAGCCTTCATATTTGTGGTTAACAGAAGAAATCTCCTTCCGAATATCCGTAGTAGCGGATTTCGAAAGGAGATTCTTTTGTTTTGCCCTTTGGATCTACTTCGATCTCTACGAGAAGATAAGGACTGCGAGAGCGATGATGATCCCGATGGCAACGAGTAGTAGGAGGAGCATAGTGAGTCGCTTCTCCAGAGACCACTGAGCTGGGAGGGGTAGTCTGGTGACCCACTGCGTGAGACGGGTCGTAGGCTCGTCGCTCTGGTCGGGGAGGATGAGCTCGCCACTGTCGATGAGCTCTTGTACCTGTGGGCGGGCACTCTCTGGCACCTCGATGATGAAGCCGCCTACGTCAACGAATGCGCTGAGCATCCGTGCGCTGTAGCTATTGCGTATGGTGGCTGGGATGTCATGATCAGAGAGGAGATCGAGGAGTTCGAGAGCCTCCTCTTCGACCTGATAGGAGGCTAGTTGTACCATTCGGTCATCGTTCATAAGGAGTAGTCATTTTAGGGAGTGTGTCGTACAGTGCAGGCTGAGGAAGCCAGTGGCGCAGGTCGCGCCCTTCGTGGAGCGCCTGACGGATGGCTGTGGAGGAGATCTCTATCTGAGGAGCTTCGCTGAGCAGTCGTATCTGAGCTGTGGGGTACTGCTTGACTAGCTGGGAGAGGTCGTACCCGCTCCGCGGATAGACTACGAGTGGCACATGATCCATGAGCTCTCCGTGGCGATACCACTGGGAGAGCGATGCTAGACTGTCAGCACCGATGATGAGACTAAAGGAGCAGTGCGGGTAATGCTCCTCTAGAGCGGTGAGCGTCTCTAGCGTGTAGTGTGGCTCAGGGAGCATAGACTCGATCGTGCATAACTCGTAGCGATGATCGGACTGAATAGCCTGCTCGATCATGCGACAACGCAGCGTGTAGGGTAGCGTGGGGCCATACTCCTTGAGCGGGTTTTGCGGGGTAGGCATAAACCATATTTGAGTTAATCCTGACAGCTCTGGATAAGCCAAGATGTAGTCACAGAGAGCCAGGTGCCCGATGTGGAGCGGGTCGAAGCTCCCCCCAAAGAGTCCGACAGTCCCGCTAACGTCCGATGCTGCAGGACACAAATGGGTCAGATCGAGAGTCTTGTCCCTAGAGTCTTTACCGTCAGGAGTCATAGTCTGAGTGATAAAAAGTAGGGTAGTTATGCTTAGCTACTCAATCCAAAGGATCTCTATGCGGGAGCGGTCTAGCAGCTGTCTGATCTGTAGCTGATGGACGATACGCTTGATGGCTCTAACTCTCGTACTACCACGATAGATGCAGTAAAGGCTCTGCTCCACGCTACTAGAGAGGAGATAAGCGGTCGGATCCTCCATGAGTGCTGGGGAAGCGATGATCGTGAGCTGGTGCTGCGTCTGTAGCTGCTTGAGTTGCTGCTGGAAGGCTGTAGAGCTTATCAGACCAGGTGTGAGCGTAGTGTGGTAGACGTCACTAGGCGCCTTGCTAACGGCTTTTTGCTCTGCTAAGTCTAAGTGCCACACAGCGCAGGAGATACCTCTCTGCTCTAAGGCTTGCTGTAGCTCCGCTATGAGCTGGTCGTGATACTTCGTGCTATTGGGCGTAGCGAGCTGTATGGTGCATGGCTCGCCGTGTGGTGGCATGACGAGGGCACACAGTTCTTCAAGGTTAGGATAAAGGGGCTTCTTGCCCTTACGACCTCGCCTCAGGTCTAGTGTGAGACGATGACGTAGGAGACTGGGTAACTCGGAGACATAGTAGATGACTCCTCGTATAGCCCAGTAGATGTACATCAAGAGTAGCGGTAGGAGTAGACCCAAGAGTCCCATACCGGCGATGATAAATAGGTCTGGCTCTAGATCTTTAGCTATGCGTGGCTCATCAATAAGCCTAAAAGGCGAAAGTCCTGCGGGTGGTACAGTCCCTGCGAATTGCCCTAGTGAGTCTGTCACGCCCTCATCGCTCAGCTGCTCGACCCATCCTAAGCTATCTGTGACGAGGTACATCTGGTAGAGGAGGTCTAGGCAGCGACGCTCGGAGCGATTGGAGAGCATCTCGACACGCATGACCGAGGAGAGGGGCAGATCCGCCTTTTTCATCGTCACTTGCATCTCTGTCTCATAGACGGCTCGTATGTCCTGAAGTGTAGAGTAGGAGAGGGATATCTTCTTATGTTTCTGATCGATGTGATAGGGGAAGTGATGCTTGGGGTTATCCAAGGTTATGGAGACATGCCCCACGGGAGTCTCCTGAGTAGAGCCGACAGGGATGACGACATCGTACGGCTCGTTAATAGAGATCCCCTGCGCAGTACCCAAGAATCCGCTTAGCGTGACCTGCTGCGGGTGAACGGGATCGTCTAGCTTAGCGATACAATGCACCTTGTCTGTCGGGAGTAGATCGTCAAAGTGTACGATGATAGGCGTCTGGTTGTAGTAGTCACGCATCCCCCAGGGTGTCTTGACAAAGTAGTCCACCTGAAAGTTGATACGCCTCCCCGCCTCTACGACCGCTGTTGTCGTATTGAGTAGCGTAGCGATGTACTCAGGAGTCCAGGGGGAGGTCTTAAACGCTGAGTCACTCAGAGTCATCATCGGGTTCGTCAGCTCGTGAGGCTCTCGTGAGGAGAGCTGCATGTAGTACGTCTGGCGCCCTAGGGGACGATGGTCAGCGACGATCTTGCCGAGTACGACGAAGAGTACGAAAGAGAGCACGAACCAGTACCACTGCTTGAGGATCAGACGGAGGATCTGCGAGAAGGTCGGTCGTGTGCCCTCGTCAGAACGAGTTGGCTCGTTGTAGACAGCTCTATTGGGAAACGATGATTGGGTCATAATGTATGGCTATATGGTGCAAAGATAAGAAAGTCCGTCCGATATCGCTAGGGAGCAAGCCAGCGTCAATGCGATCGAGGAAAGGACGGACTAGAGATTGGGGTAAAAGCTAGGGAATCGCCAGTCGAGACGAAGAGTAGGTAGGAGATGTCAGACGAAAGTTGCGTACGCATAGCCTTGGAGCTTTCGTATCCCAGAGCCATGAAAGCTGTCGCTAGCGCATCCGCCTCAGCGCAGGTAGGGGCGATTACTGAGGCACTCAGTATGTCGGTCTCAGCAGGGTAGCCGCTCAGAGCGGAGATCGTGTGTCCGTAGACTCTTCCGTCGGCTGTGACCTTGTAGTTACGATAGTTGCCTGAGGTGGCTAGTCCTCCCCGCTCACCTGGCAAGTCAATGATCTCTTGTAGCTCTTGGCTTATCCCCAACGAGTCCAGGTCAGGCTTAGAGATGCCTACACGCCATGCCGCACCCCGAGGGTTGCACCCCGAATAAGCTATCTCGCCGCCTATCTCCACGAGGTAGTTGGTCACGCCCGCCCTGCGTAGCTTTTCGCCGACTAAGTCAGAAGCATAGCCCTTGGCAACGGAAGCGAAGTCTAGCTCCATGGCGGGGTTCGCCTTGGTCAGCTCTGTGGGGGTGCAGGAGACTTTGTCCATACCGACCAGTTCCAGCAAACTATCTACCTGTGGCTGCGTGAGTGGATAGCCCTGCTCGAAGCCAAAGCCCCACGCATTGACCAGCGGAGCGATGGTCACGTCGTAGGCACCGCCAGACTGCTCGTAGACCCTCCGCGCTACGCTGTAGATCGCGTAGAAGGTACTGTCTACCGTCATCGACAGGTTGTTATTGACCGCATAGATCATAGAGGTCGAGTCAAAGGGATTTGCCACATGATTGACCTCTTGCAGTGCTTCATTGATCTGATCAGACAAGTCCTCGTCAGCCTGATAGGTGATGCGATAGAGCGTGCCGAAGATGAGCCCCTCGGCACTCCTGTAAGGCGCCTCCTTGTGGCACCCACTCAGCAGGATGAGCGAGAGGAATAGTAAGGTGACGGTGCGACGCATGGTGATGCGATAAGCTTAGATGAAGGTGACCAGCTCCTCCATCGTCTTGCGACGTGGATTGCCCTCTTTGCCGGCAAAGGCTGGGTCGGGATGCCCCACCGCTAAGATCAGTATTGGCTCCTCATGCTCAGGTATCTGGAGTAACTCACGGCAGATCTCCTGATCGAAAGCTGCTACCGTCGTAGCCCCCAGTCCCATATCCTCAGCCTTGAGGAGCATGTGCGTCAGCGCTATCGAGGTGTCTACATAGGTAAGGTCACAGTGGGGACGCTGCCACGCCTTGTCGTGATCGCCGATGATGACGATATAGCTCGGAGCGTGATAAAACCAAGGCTGCTGACTTACAGCGTGAAGCTTCGTACGCTCCTCCTCGGAGAGTACGACGACGAAGCGGAGGGGCTGGAAGTTCTTTGCCGAGGGAGCTAGTCGCCCAGCCTCTAGTATCGGCATAAGCTCAGCACGTGTCATCGGCTTGGTCGCGTCAAAGTGGCGTACGGTGCGCCGTGTAGAGATGATTTGGTCGAAGGTCTTAGTCATAGTTCTGCTGCTATATTGTAATTGTCACGATTGGGATCGCGGCGCGTGATCATCTCTCCGATGAAGCCTGCACAGAAGAGCTGCACGCCGATGATCATTGCTGCGAGAGAGATGTAGAAGTAGACCCGATCAGTCACGAGCGGTGCGGGTGTGCCACTGATAAGAGCGGAGAGCTTGAACGAGAGGACCACGATGAGCGCAATGAACCCAACGAGAAACATGAGCGACCCCCAGAAACCGAAGAAGTGCATAGGCTTACGTCCGAAGCGGTGGGTAAACCAAAGCGTCAGAAGGTCGAGGTATCCGTTGAAGAAGCGATCCAGCCCAAACTTCGAGTGCCCATACTTGCGAGGTGCGTGGTGCACCACCTGCTCGCCAATCTTGGCGAAGCCCGCATTCTTCGCCAGATAAGGGATGTAGCGGTGCATATCGTTGTACAGCTCGATGCTATGCACCACCTCTGCACGATACGCCTTGAGTCCGCAGTTGAAGTCGTGCAGGTTCTTAATCCCTGAGACCCGTCTAGCCGTTGCATTAAAGAGCTTCGTGGGGATCGTCTTGGAGAGTGGATCGTAGCGCTTCTTCTTCCATCCGCTCACGAGGTCGTACCCCTCATCGACGATCATATTGTACATCCCGCCTATCTCCTCGGGAGCGTCCTGCAGATCAGCATCCATCGTGATGACCACTCGTCCCTGAGCCCGAGCGAAGCCACATTGCAGCGCAGGCGACTTCCCATAATTACGGCGAAACTTGATCGCATGCACCGCTTCATCCTGTGCCGCCAGCTGCTCGATCACTTGCCACGAGCCGTCGCTACTACCATCATCGACGAAAATGATCTCGTAGCTCAGCCCCACCTCAGCGGTGTGAGCCACGATACGCTCGTAGAGCTCTGGGAGGCTCTCAGCCTCGTTGAGCAAGGGGATGACCACCGAGATGTCGGGACACTCCGTGGCGATAGATTCGAGAGAGTTGTGATCAGTCATGAGGTCTACTTGTAGTACTATTGCACAAAGATACTAATTTGCTACCTACGAGAGCGCGCTATACGAAAGTCTTCTCACTCTCAAGCTCCCGGTATGTCACACCGAGACACTTCTTGTGAGAGCCTGAAAAACATCCACGTGAAAATTTTCAAATAGCTCCGTAGGAAAAAAAGATTCTCCACGTGGGCACGAAAAAATAGTTCGGAAGAATCAAATGAAACTTCGGAAGAATGAAATGATAAGTCCGAAGAATTTTCTTTTTCCTCCGTGGAGAATAAAAAATATCCACCGAGGAATTTCGAAATTCTTCGGTGGATATCGATGGAGGCCTTCAGCTTGTAGCCTGACTCCTCTGAGAAGGGCTACGGGAGAGTCACTTTGTCGAGGATGCCGGTGAGGTAGGCTATCGCTAGCCCGTAGTTGGTCATCGGCACCTGCTGAGCCGTGGCGAGGTCTTGGCGGGAGACGAGCATGCGACGGTTGAACATGCAAGAACCGCAGTGGATGACGAGGTCATAGTGCGTGAGATCCTCGGGGAAGTCTCGACCCGAGACATGCTCGATGGTGAGCGTCTCGCCGATGCGCTTACGTAGGAGGCGGGGTAGCTTGACGGTGCCGATATCCTCGCCCTCGGGAGCGTGGGTGCAAGCCTCCGCTATGAGCAGACGGCTGGAGGGTGTGAGCCGACCAATGGCTGATGCGCCTGCAACAAGTCGCTCGAGGTCGCCACGCTGGGCACTCATGAGGATAGAGAAAGAGGTGAGTCTGCATCCCTCTGGAACTAGTGGCTCGACGGATGCGAAGACCTGTGAGTCGGTGATGATGAGATGAGGCGAAGCTGCCAGCTGTGATAGGGCTGCGGGGAGCTGCTCTGGAGTGACACATAGCGCGTGACAACCTCTGTCTAGCAGCGCACGAATGGTCTGTACCTGTGGCAAGATCAGTCGTCCTGCGGGTGCTGCGCTGTCTTGTGGCATCACGAGGAGTACGAGGTCGCCCGTTTCGCAGAGATTACCTAGGAGCGAGGGCTCTGGCTCGGATTCGTCGCGGAGCGTCAGCTTAATCACCTCAAGTAAGGTGTCGAGGCTCTCTTCATCGTCCTGACGAAGCGTGAGCGGGGCATGGCCGAAGCACTGAGTGATCTCCTCTTGTCGCTCTAGCCAAGAGCTTTGTTCCGGAAGATCGGCACGAGCGATGATCGGGAGCGTCGGCACGTTAGCCTTTCGCAAAGCCGCTATGATGGGCGTGTCGAGAGACTCCTCACGACTGAGTAAGTAGAGAACTAGATCGGCAGAGCGCAGTACTTGCTGCGTGACCCGCTGTCGCTCGGCACCGAGAGCGGTGTCGTCGGCTAGTCCTGGGGTGTCGACCAATAGGACGGGTCCCACGCTGGGCAGCTCGAAGAGCTTCTCCACGCTGTCGGTCGTGGTGCCAGCTTGGTCGGACACGAGTGACCGCTCTTGTCGTAGCAAGCGGTTGAAGAGCGTAGACTTGCCACTATTGACCTGCCCTACGAGGAGGAGTCGCTTACGTTCGCTAGTGCCTTTTTCTCTTAGAGCCATATCCTTTGTTCATTAAAAGCGGAAGTCACGCTCTCCCGCTTGAATCTGCTGGAGACGCTGCTGAGCGATGGCTCGGACTCGCTCGTTGGGGATCGTGGGGAGTTGCTGCGAGATCATCTCTAGTCCCAGCTCACGGGTTGTAGGTGAGGCGTAATCCTCTAGGTACTCCTGCAGCGTGAGCATGGCATTAGGCCCGCAGCAGTTGGAGATCTGACCACTCTTGCAGAGCGACATGAAGCGGTCGCCAGTACGTCCCTCGCGATAGCAAGCGGTGCAGAAGCTCGGTATGTGTCCCTGCTGGAGAAGCCAGTAGACCACCTCATCGAGTGTGCGTGGATCGCTCACCTCAAACTGCTCTGAGTGGGCTGCCTCTGTCGTCTGCGCATAGCCTCCCACAGAGGTGCGGGAGCCTCCGCTGATCTGCGACACGCCTACGTGGAGTGCTCGCTGGCGTACTGCCTCGCGCTCACGGGTCGAAACGATGATACCGGTGTAGGGTACCGCTAGTCGGGCCACCGCTATAATATGGAGGAAGGTATCGTCGGGGATTGCCTCGGGGAAGGAGTCGAGCGAGATGTCGTCGGCTGGGCAGATGCGCGGCACGCTGATCGTGTGAGGACCTACACCAAAAGTCGCCTCCAGATGCTCTGCATGCATCATCAGTCCGACGAAGTCATAGCGATAGGTACTCAAGCCAAAGAGCACGCCCAGACCTACATCGTCGATACCACCTTGCATCGCTCTATCCATCGACTCGGTATGATAGGCGTAGTCACTCTTAGGACCTCTCGGGTGTAGCTCCTCGTAGTGCTCCTTGTGGTAAGTCTCCTGAAAGAGGATGTAGGTGCCGATGCCTGCCTCGTGAAGCATACGATACTCCTCGACAGTGGTTGCGGCAATGTTGACATTGACACGACGGATAGCCCCGTTCTTATGATGTATGGAGTAGATCGTCTGGATCGACTCCAGGATATATTCGATCGGGTTGTTGCGTGGGTCTTCGCCTGCCTCGAGAGCGAGACGCTTGTGTCCCATATCTTGTAGTGCGATCACCTCCTGCCGTATCTGCTCCTGAGTCAGCTTGTGACGTGGAATGGTACGGTTCTTGGCGTGGTAAGGACAGTAGACGCAGCCATTGATACAATAGTTAGAGAGGTAGAGCGGAGCAAAGAGTACGATGCGCTTACCATAGAAGCGTAGCTTGATCTGCTCGGCCAGTTGTGCTACTCGTTGTCGTGTCGCAGGATCCTCAGCGAGGAGCAGTACGGCAGCCTCTCGGTGATCTAGTCCACGCATCTCCGCAGCCTTGCGTAGGATGTCGGAGATCACCTTCTCATCATCTTTGTGTTGCTCCGCATAGCGGAGGGTGTCGATGATTTCATCATGATTGATGAAGTCACAGGCATCGTGCGATTGCTTATTGTAACTCATACTTTCACTTTCTTAGCTGGTAGGAGCGTCTCCACGCCCCCAGTCTAGTTGGTAACCTATCGTGTCAAGCTGTGCCTGTAGGAGGGCGACACCCTCGGCAGCCTCAGAGCCTGAGTAGGCTTTGTTGTTATAGAGAGCGTAGTCTGCTCTATGGTTTAATGGTGATAGGTTGGGCATCACCACGTTACATCCTGATCGTATGGCGGCTAGGCGCCCCTCAGGGTGGAGCGTCGCAACAGCTGTCGTGGCGGGTATCAGAGCCCGTGGGTTGAGGAGCCGACAGAGTGCGAGGAAGCGAAGCGTCATGGACAAGCTCCCTGCAGGGTATGCCCCTAGAGGCGTATCTTCATGAGGGATGAAAGGACCAACGCCTATCATTGCAGGCTGTAAGCGACGGATGAAGTCTAAGTCTTGCGCTAAGTGTGCCGTCGTTTGGCCTGGCGAACCAACCATGATGCCCGTCCCCACTTGGTAGCCAATCTGCTTAAGGTCCCGGAGGGCTTGTAGTCGATGCTCCTGCGCCATCGTGCTGGGGTGTAGGCTTTGGTAATGCTCCTTGTTGTAAGTCTCGTGACGCAACAGGTAGCGGTTGGCACCAGCTCGGTAGAGAGCCTCGTACTCCTCATACTCCATCTCTCCGAGTGAGAGCGTGATGGCACACTCTGGATAGCTAGAGCGGATCCTATGTACGAGCGAGAGCAGGCGCTCTCCTCGCCAATAGGGGTCTTCGCCACCCTGTAGCACGAAGGTGCGAAAGCCTATATCGTATCCTCTCGCACAGGCCGACAGTACCTCATCGGCAGTAAGCCGATAGCGGGTAACACGCTCATTGGTAGAGCGTATGCCACAGTAGTAGCAGTCGTTGCGACAGACGTTTGAGATCTCGATAAGACCTCGCAGATAGATCCTCCGTCCGAAGTGCTGCTCCGCAATAGCTTCGGCACGCACCTGAAGCTCATGCTCGAGGTGCGTGTCGTTACTGTCTAATAGAGCCTTCAGCTCAGGGATGGAGGCTGCTGTTACTTGGTCCAGCGTATCACTCCTTCTCTTTGTAGTTGGCATAGGTGAGGTCGATCTTCTCCACCTCTTTGAGTAGCTGGCGACGACCAGCGAGTATGTCGTTGAAGGCACTTGGACCTGTCACGCATCCACCGAGACAAGCCATCACCTCGACAAACTGGGTGTCGGCCTTGCCACGCTTGCCGTAGGCCTTGAGCTTGGCAACAGCCTTCTTGTCTAGACCTGCGATCTCCTCAGCTGTGAGACGACCTACGAAGTCCTTGTACTCCTCCGTATTGCTCAGATAGGAGATGACAGCATCCTTGACACCGCCATTACGAGCGAAGGCGTGTGCCTCACGTACCGACTCGACGGTTGGTTTGTAGCCCTCTACCGTGTTGATGTCTATATCTAGTCCCTCTAGGATAGAGCCTAGCTCCTCAAAGGTAACCACCATATCGACATCCACGTTGGGACGCTTGATCTCCTTGCGCTTAGCCACACAAGGACCAAAGAAGACGATCTTGCTATCGGGGTAAAGCTTGCGTGCACGCTCTGCCGTGTAGACCATCGGCGAGTGTGAGCTAGAGACAAAAGGCTTGAGCCCAGGAGCATGCTTATCCACCAGCTCGTAGAAGGAGGGACAGCACGAAGTGGTCATAAAGGCTTGGCCAGCTTCGATCTTCTCCACAAGCTCCTTACCCTCATGACTCACAGTGTCCATAGCACCCTGAGCCACCTCGATGACATCGTGGAAGCCTATCTTCTTGATCGCTCCATAGACCTGCTCACGGGTTGCCTTAAACTGACCTAGGATAGCAGGAGCCACGATAGCTACGACTTGCTCACCACGCTCTATAGCTCCTAGTACATCAAAGACTTGCGAGATCTCAAAGATCGCACCAAAAGGACAAGCATTCAGACAGGAGCCACAGTAGATACACTTAGACTCGTCAATATGCTCTATGCCATCCTCGTCCTTGCTGATCGCACCTACAGGACACGACTCCTCGCAAGGCACTGGTATGTAGACGATCGCATGATAGGGGCAGTTCTTGTGGCACTGACCGCAGCTGATGCAGACATCGTGATCGATTTGTGCCTGACCATTCTTCTTGAATGAGATACAGCTCTTCGGGCAGTTGCTCGAGCAGGCACGGCTCACACAACCACGGCAGAGATTAGACACCTCATAGTTGATCTGTACGCACGAGGTACAGGCCTCATCGATGACGCAGAGCACATTCTCCTTCGTCGGCTGTGGCCGATGCAGTGCCGTGTGAGCATACTCAGACAGCGGGGTCAGCTCATCCTGCTCATCCTGCATATCAAAGCCTAGGAGAGGAAACATCTTATACTTCCATACGGCACGCTCCTTATGAGGGCAGCAACGTCCCAGCACATTGCGCTTCTTACGAGGACTCAGCTCCAGCGGGATCCGGTCTATCGTTTTAATCAATTGGTCTTGACGCCATCTAGCCACCATGGTCGAGAGGAGCTTATGGCGCACGATCATTACATTGTTTATATAGGTCATACGATCAAGTGATATTTAAGCTTTTGACCCGCGCTGCACTGGTCGGATCTCTAAATGCTCCACAAAGATACGATTAATATCTCAATCAATCACTACATATTGCTAGTCACGCATGGCAAAATACCTTACTCTTGTGAGTCTCCCATGGTAGAGCGACTAGGAAGCTATCGAATAAAGCGATCGTTTCTCATGATGCCACCACATATCGACAGACAAAAAAGAAGAGCCTCACCCTCACGGATGAAGCTCTCTCAGGTCTGTTCAAAAAGATGATGTGTGTAAAAGTGGGCCCAATAGGATTCGAACCTATGACCCTCTGTTTGTAAGACAGATGCTCTAAACCAGCTGAGCTATGGGCCCTTTCATATATCTAGCTCCCCGAGATACTTTAGCGACAGTGTAAGTGTGATAGGCAGTTGTCCTACAAGGATTCGAACCTTGACAAACAGGACCAGAATCTGTTGTGCTACCATTACACCATAGGACAATCTGTATCAACTTACTGTCGATTAGCTCGTCACCATCGTGTGTGACACCCAATCACAGAGTCTCCCTAGAGAGGAGTAAATGCTTTGTATTACGATATTGTAGTAAAGAGCTGAACCTTTGTCCGCCCCCTGCGGGAGTCGTTGTCCCACAAGGATTCGAACCTTGACTGACAGAACCAAAACCTGTAGTGCTAGCCATTACACCATGGGACAAATCCTTTTACTACCGACAGACACTTCTGTCATCGTTTGTGAGTGCAAAGGTAGAAAGAAAAAACCAAACCACCAAATAATCCACAGAAAAACTTTTGGCATGCACCTTAAATCCGAGGTGAAAACTTGAGGAAGAGGGGAATGTCGCCCCATGATGAAAGAAAGGGGGGCAAGATTGATCTTGCCCCCCTCATCTTATGTGGCCAGATAAGTAAGCCTCTGTACTTACATACTGATTATCGGAGTCATACGAACGTAGATGTCTTCGACTTTGCTTCCAGAGTCATCGGTGCGAGTTTTGTAGAACATCCGCACCATGTAGGGTAGCGTGGGATGGACATCCTCAAAGTAGTGGCTGCCATCCTGATCCACCTGCAGTTCGGGAGGACTATTGGGGTCTATCTCAAAGCCTACATCCTCTAAAAGACCAACCCAAATGAGCTCAAACATTCCCTCGAGCTGATCCAAGTAAATCCCCTCTAGGTACGGCATCTCACCACCTCCAGGGTTGATAACGTAAGCGATATGTGAATAGGCCATCGTGAAGCGACCTTCCTTAGCATTCTTGTCGATAAACCAGATTGCTTTGTGCTCCTCGTCGAGGTGATCAAACAGGTAGTTGGTGTTTGACTCCATGAGATTCTTGAGCTCCTCTTGAAGGTCCCACACCTTGTCAAGCTTGTCTGGAACGAAGATAGTCTTCTTGCCAGAGTTCTTGAGGAATGTGCCTGTTAGACTTTTATCCTCCACGGTAAGCTCGAAGGTCGCCTTGGCGCTCCCTGCTGAGACTTCTAGCGTATAGGTGCCTGCAGCAAGACCCGTCACTTTGTGCCCTGCGATCTGGACCTTGTCACTCTCCGAAGTGGAGATTGCAAAGTCAGATGCAGGCTCTGTTGTGACAACCACATCGACACCATTCCCTTGTTGTGTCCCGAAGACGACTGCACGACCCACTGGTACATTGATCGATGTAGGGGAGAGTGTTAGCTTTTGCTCCGGCTTGTTGTTAGAAGCTTGTACCTCGACAATCAGGGTCGCATGCTGTGTGCCTGCTGTTACGGTGACGGAGGCTTTGCCCGCGGCAAGGCCCTTGATGGTTTTACCATTTATTTGGGCGATCTGCCCATTATCTACTGACAGTGTGAAGTCTTCTCCAGCTGGCAGTGTGACCTCGACAGCACCTCCCTCACCGGCACGTGTCAGCGTAATTTCCTCGCCGACGGCAATAGAGACCGTCGTCTTAGATAGGGTTAAGCTCTCTGCTTGAGGCTTTGGGTCTTGACACCCAACGAGGAGAATGAGCGCTGAGAGCAGTACCCCGAGGCTCCATCTGCAATTCTTTTTCATATACAAATAAGCTGTTGTGTGATTCTAATAGCGTGAGCCTTGTTGCTGTACAACAAGCTCACGGGTTAACATTAGCGAAGTGTACCCTTGTAGGCAACACCCTCTACATATACGATAACATTACCTGTGTAGTCTACACGGATATTGTCTCCAGCACGATAGCTACCCATTAGGAGCAGGCGCCCATCAGCACTGTATAGTGCTACAGTGGCATCGTAGACGATGGTAAGTCCCTCAGCGGTAAAGCGTACGGGAGCTGTCTCAGCTAGGATCTCCTGGGTACTCGTGACGATCTTACCTACGAGAGGAATCTCCTTGGTGGCATTCATATTGATCCCTTCACCCTTGGCCGTTAGGACAAGCTTTGCCTCGAGAGTGGTCTCCTTAGTTCCCTTGAGGGTGACCTGGATCGTACCTCCCATGGCGGGTATACCGAGCTTGTCTAGCTCAAAGAGATCCTTATCACGACCTACGACCTCAGCTGTAATACGTGAGATGATATTCTCTCCCGTGACGACAATGGCCTTGACTAGCTTAGAGTCCTTATTGACAGAGCCGAAGTCTATCTGCTCTAGGTCTGTAGTGATCACAGGTGCTGGGATCTCTTCAGCAGAGAGCTTGACATTATCTAGTAGGATAGTCAGCGTCTTGCGCTCTGCCTCATCCTCTGGAGAGTCATCACCGACATACTCAAAGACGAAGTAGCTATCCTTGCCATCAGACTCGATGGGGATAGAAAGCGGAGTCGACTTATATGCGATACCATCGGTAGGCTCTGTGGGGATTATCGACTTCAGGAGTGATATGAGTTTGCCCTGCTTGTTAAAGCGCTTGATAAGGAATTCTCCACCCTTCGCGCTACCTACTCGATAGTCGGCTGTCAGGACGGTCTTGTAGTTGCTCCCGGGCACCTTGACTAGAGGGGTGATAAGTGCTGAGCGTGCCTTCAGACCAGTGCCAGCAACTTCGATAGACATAACGGGCTCGTCATCGTAAGGCATAGCGCGCTGCCAGTGTACCTCATCCTCGAAGGCGATCTCACGCCAGCCAGCGAGTAGCGGATCATTGGTAAATGTCTCACTGAGGGTCTCAGTAGGAGTAGCGTTAGGGTCTAAGCCGTAGGGGTTCTCGGGGTCTACACCGACACCCGTCAGTGGGATGTCGAGAGCTAGATCGCCAGAGGTGATGTGTAGTGTAGCCTCGAACTTACCAGCAGTGGCTGGTGTAAACTCTAAGGTGAGTGTGTGTTGATCTCCATTGTTGGTCATCTCTGCTACCTTAAAGGCATCCTTGCCTGCACCCTGAATCTCAGTAGCAATAGGAGCCGTCAGATTAGTCCCGACGATCTCGACACGGCTTACAGAGGTGTAACCAATATTGACTCTGCGGAAGTCTACCGACTTAACATCAGATACGAGTGTAGGCTCTCCTTGCTTTTGAGAGACTACGAGGTTGTTGATGAAAACGCCCTTACAGTTGCCAGCATCAGTGTTGTTGAGCGTCTCAATACGGATAGCCGTAGTACTCTGTCCACCAGTGAAGGAAAACGTGTAAGTCTCCCACTCATCTTCACGATACTTAGTGGGTATATACTCCTGAGCGGAACCATCGTTGCCTACGATAGACACCTTGAGAATGCCAGATCCGTCAGTGTTACTACCCTTGATCTGTAGTGTCACGTCAAAGGCTCCAGCATTGTCCGATAGATCCAGTTCCTTGAGCTCAAAAGAGCCAACACTTGTGCCTGAAGGGCTACCAGCGAGGATGGCGTGATCAGCTTGGTAGAGATTCTTTGGCGAAAGGATGTTTTCATTGCCTTGCCAGCGAGAGAGCATTGCGAAGCGCGGGTTCTTCGTATTGCTGCCCGATGTGATCTCGTCGAAAGTCTCCTCCAGGACGACCGTCTGCGCTGTCACTCCCAGAGGAAGGAGCAGGAGGGCTATCAGAGATAGCCAGTAAGTGGTAATTCTCTTCATAGTAAATGTAATGTTATAATGTTGAGTCTAGTGTGCGTGTCTACAGTCCTAAAAGGACACATAAAAAGACCGCTAAGAGTCTCCTCTTAGCAAACTGCCCGCTAATATAGTTATAAATTTTCAAATGAGGGTGCTTGGACGATTTTCCTTTATTCTGAGACTATTTGAGACTAATGTTTGTCCTAAACCAAAAAGGAGCGGCACCCTCAAGAGCGTCTATTGTCTTGGGGGTGCCGTAAATCCTTATTATAAGGCGTCAGCCTTGCTGACGGTCAGTCTCATCTGACACACTGTACGACCTTCGGATAGGAGCGTACGGCTCGCTTAGCCCTGGACTTATTTTGTAAGTCTTTCTTGAGTGTGATGGTCATGAGGCAGATAGGAGGATTCTCGTAGTCTCTGATAGCGACGATGCATTGATCTCCCTGAGCGTTGTAGACCTCGACCTCTTTGTACTCAGTGATTTTGTAATTCTGGTCGAAACCGTTGGCCTTGAGGTAGCTCTTCATCTCTTCGGACTCTAGGTCATCCTGACTACCCACACAGAGCAGGCGACAGTTGATAAAGACAGGTGGGAAGAGCGGAGGCTCCAACAAGTAGCTCACGTACTCTATGTTGCTCTTGGCGATCTTATCCTCTTTAGTATTGAAGTAAAGAGTGGTCCCACTAGCGGACTTCTTATCATCGTAAGTGCGTAGTCCGAGGTTGCTCTCGAAAGCCTTAATCTTAGCAGGATCCAGTGTAGCAAAGTCCGTCACGGATGGGAAGTCCTTGACATCAGTCAGGATACCATGCTGTGTTTTGATAGGATCGGGTGGTAGCTTCTTGCTAAACTGTACATATAGTGTGCTCTTGAGCTTAGGATTGGGGTCATTGTATATAGTTACGGTGACCTCTGGATCATTTTCGCAGACAGCTTCTAGCGCTTTCTCCTGACGATCATCGACCGAGACGACTGTCTCCTTGAAATCCTTAAAGCCTAGCTTGTTGAGCATTGTCTTCGTGCGTGGGCATCCATCTAGGTACTCCTTGCTATAAGCTACGATGTAGTCGGCCACACCTTTAGCACGTAGTCCGTAAAGGACTCCGGTGATAGTAGAGAGATCGGTATTGACAAAGCCTAGGAAGTTCTGATGATTGGTGAAGTCAATGCCTTGCTCTGTACGACCAAGAGCCTTCTCGTGTGCTAGAACCTCTGGGTCTGTGATGTGGAGCTCTTTGTTGTACTTAGCAGAGAACTTAAGCAGAGGCATCTCTTGCTTGATGTTCTCAGGATCATCCTCTACGATGACTGTACAAGTTGCGCTCTTGTCATTGGCAGTCAGCGTGATGGTGGCATGTCCCATGAGAAGGCCTGTCACCTCACCAGACTCACTGACAGAAGCTACCTCAGGAGTATCAGACTCGAAGGTTACTGGTGTCTCCTTTGGTGTGACGACATACTCGATCTGAGCTTTCTGTCCCTTCATGATAGTGAGCTCTGGGGTCGTCACGGTTAGTGTAGTCTCGACGGGCACCTCCTTGGCAACGACTGTGACTGGGCAGGAGACCTCCTTATCTGCGACCTTTATGATGATGTTGGTCTTACCCTCCTTGACAGCGTGTACAACACCTTGCTCTGTCACAGTGGCCACGTCTACCGACTGGCTCTCATACGAGATCGGGAAGCTCACATCCTTAGGCTCATAAGTCACCTGCAGGGTCTGAGACTCTCCGACGTGCATTGTGAGCGACTGGGGAACTACCGAGATGTTCGTTGGAGAGGCATCTGGGCACTCTCTCTGACAACTAGCAACCCCGATGAGGAGTGCTAGGGTAGTGATTAGATAAGCAATCTGTTTCATAGTAAACTATTGATAAAGTTGAGTTGTTAATGCCTTGTACAAGCTTTTCTCTTGAAAGAGGAGCTTCTGCACATACACACTCTCGACCCCTCTATAGGGGGTAAGAGTGGATGGCTATCCTATCTAAAGCTTAGCGGATGATGACGGGACGTAGTATGGTCTCGCCATCAGGCGCTGTGATGCGGGCTAGGTAGCGCCCTGCAGGTAGCTGTGATACGGTCATCATAGTCTCAGTACTAGTTGCTTGAGCAGTAGCTACGACTGTGCCGTCACTGGCGAAGAGCTCGATGGCGCTACCCTCTACTGTGCGGACTGTGATGTAGTCAGTCGCAGGGTTGGGATAGAGCGACGTCTGAAGCATGAGTGTAGGAGTCTCGACATCTGTCGAGCCGTCCATCGTCACGCGGAGCTGGTCTACAGCGATGCCACTAGAGCCATTGACGACTGGTATTAGTGAGAGGTAGATGGTCTTGCCCTTGTAAGCAGAGAGATCTGCTTTGATCTGCTTCCAGTCCTCAGTAGAAGTCTGTGGAGCCAGCAACTCTACGGGTGTACCGCCTGGTTCAGAGATCATCACCTTCAGCTGGTCTGGCTTGTCGTCACCTAGGAAGTGACTGATATAGCAGGAGAAAGTTGGTTTCGATGCACTGGCGTCGATCTTCATAGGGGCTGAGCGCAGCTCATTCTGCGGAGAGATCTCGTAGCCCTGTACGCGGCCTCTCTCGTCCATAGTCACTGGGAAGAATTTACCCCATGAGATGAGACAATCCTTACTATTCTCAGCACCTGCATTGTAGGTCTCCTCGGGGATGAATCCGACGCGCTCGTAAAATCCACGTCCTAGAGCAGAGTCAAAAGCGAATCCGTCTCCATCGTGGTCGACAGAGCGCCACCCCTTGTCCATCTTTTCTTTATTGTCCATAGGACTGAAGATGGGGAAGGTAGAGATTGGCTCCGAGACGGTCAGCGTGACACGACCCTTTGCCGATCCGTTTTTGTTAGTTACAGTTGCCGTGATCTCATAAGTGCCAACTCGCTGAGCGGAGACTTTGTACTGTGTATCACTGATCTTGGTGACGCTGATACCCTCGGGTGCATCGTACTCAATAGAGGTGACTGGGGCGACGCTTGTGTAGTGAAGGTCTAGCGTGGTGGTCTCACCTAGATAGATCTCTGTCATACCAGAGAACTCAACCTCCTCAGGCTTGTCGTCCTTTGTCAGGAAGAGCGTGAGCATCTGCTTGAGCTTCTTGAAGTCATGGTCGAAGATCATACGAGCCTGATCATCATAGTCATATATAGCTTCGTCACAGTTAGTCCATTTTTTGTCAGGACCTATGAGTACGAAGGTGGGGAAGGAGAAGATGCTAAATCCAAAGATTTTGGCGGCTAACTGGCTGTCTGATATGAGGGGGTAGGGTACAGGCTTGCCGTTGGTATCCTTCGTCCAGTTGCCCCTCGTCGGGCCATCTTTGTACTTGCTAGCATCACCATAGATAGCTTCAATAGGCTCACTTGATGCTTCTACCCAGAGGATCTCAATCTGATTGGTTCCATTGGGACCAAACATCTCATGGACCCTCTCCAAAATACCAAGCTTGTGTACAGACCAGCAGGGACCACACCAAGTGGCAGAGAAGTCTATCAGGATAGCCTTGCCAGACTTGAGGATAGCATCGATGTTGTGCTCCTTACCATTGATGTCCTTGGCGACATATTCGGATGTCCTGAGTCGGCTGAGCTCTGTCTGCGCTTGTGCCTGTGGCACTCCCAGTAGTGTTACTGCTACTAAGGTGCCGAGGGTGATAAATAGTTTGCTTATAATCTTATTCATAAGTAGATATTGAGTTAAGTCTTTATTAGAAAGTGTATAGCGTGATTGTTAGTAGACGATGACCTTGCGCATATAAGAACCGAAAGAGGTCTCTACCATCGCAATGTAAATGCTAGGAAGGAGTGCCTCGTTGGTCATCAGCTCTCCAGACATATTATATATAGCTGCTATTGTCGCTCCCTCACCTGATACGTAGATACGTCCATCCTGCGCATAGAGCTGTACCATCATCTCCTGATCAGGTGTAGGTGCGATGCTCCGATAAGCGGCTATCTTGGTCTCGTTGCTGTTGAGTACCTCCGCATTCCTAGCTCCGCCCTTAAGACTCTTGGAGACAAAAGCGACAATACGCATATTGGCAGCACTCCACTCCTTAGGTATCTGTAGGGAGGTACTATAGGTGTACTCGCCCTTGTCATCAAGGGTAAGCTTCTGCCCATTGCCTCCGAGAGAGATCTGGCGTATCACGCCGTGGTGGTAGACTGGTTTGCGACCACCATCGTCAGCCTTGCCAGAGCCGGCCTGTCTGCGTGAATAGATGTCATCCTCGACGAGGTAGAGGTTGAGGTATAGGTTGTTAGCATCTAGATACTCACGATAAGTATGCCCAGAGATGGTCAGATCGAGCCGGCGTGTGTCAGGCTTGCACTCCTCCTTGATGTCTACCGTGACAAAGGCAGGACGTGCGATAGCTTCATCGAGTAGCTGTCGATTGAATTCATCCTGACTAGGCATAATCGGAAGCATCGTGTAGGCGTACTTCTCATAGAAGTGCTTTAGCTCCGTGTGTGTACGGTCTAAGAGCATCGAGGGAGCGTACTCACTGTATTTGCCATCATCGGTCTTCTCCTCATAGAAGAATAGAAGCGCCTCGCTCTCTGCTAGAGAGAAAGTATCTCGTCCGAAGCCAACGTGATGCGTAACCCAGACGAAGTGGTCGGCGTAAGCATCCTCTGCGAGTACCTTGTTGAGGTATTTGTGTCCTGCGGGGCAACTGGAGCAGTTTTCAGTAGAGAACTGCTCTAAGAGTACCTTGCGTGCGAAGTGCTTGTCTGCGACACCCTCTACCTTGATCTGAAAACCAGGCAGATCGGTGACGCGTTCATTGACCTTGGTGATACGAGCCGTGAGGGTCTGTCCGTTAGTTGCGGGTATACCCTTTGTTTTGACACGTAGCTCCTTGATGTGCTTGATCGTCTGAGTTTGGAGATCTGTGTATACGATTTTCCCTCCGATGGAGTAGGTGATCTCTAGCTGGTTGATGTCGTTAGCACCATCGTTATGTACGATATAAGATACTCCAAGCTTACCAGAGGCATCTAGAGCCTTGTCAAGGCGCGGCTCTAAGAGACTCGCTCTATCGTTGATCTTGTCTGCAGGACCTGCTATCATCAGCTGACATAGCAAGGCTCCATTGTCCCTGACTCGTGAGTCAAGTGGACCATTCGACACATTGACGTAATAGGCATCCTTAGGAGCATCGAAATTATAGTCACACAAGAAGAAGAAAGGCTCCTGCTGGTCAATGATGTTTTTCTCTAAGAACTGGAATCCATAGACGAGTTCATTGAGATCGCTGGTGATCTCTACCGGCTTGTCAAAGCGCACTTCATTCCATCCAAACTCGACATCAGCCTTTTTGGTAACAATTTTCTCACGCTTTACGATGTTGTTGAGGAGTGAGACATCTATGTCTTTGACTCCCTTAGCTACACCGATGCGTACACCGACTACTTGGCATCCCTCATAGGGAGCTAGCATAGAGCGACTAGCTCGAGCCCATAAGCCGACAGGCCTATCACCGAAAGTGTTCATAAGCCATCCAAGCCCTTTAGGACTCGGATCGATGTACTTGCAATGCCCCAAGGGAAGATAGGCGTCACCTGCACGAAGTGTCTCCTGTGCAGTCAAGGCGCTCGTGAGCCCTAGTAGACTCAATAGTAAAGCTGATGTGAGTAGTAGTATTCGTTTCATTTATCTGGTAGTAGTGTGAATTGATAGCTGGTTTGATTAGAGAGCCTGTAGAGCACCATAGGGTGTCTGCACGATGTAGCGACCTTGTGGTAGTGGGTAGGATGCAATTTCCTCTGCTGGTGTGTCCTGTATAAATAGCTGCCCCGTCATATCGTAGACAGCAATCGTGAGCCCAGAGACATGAGCTATGTGTAGGTATCCATCTTGCCAGAATGCAGTAGGCGCGGTCGCTTCGTGTGGCATAGCAACTGAGAGAGGCTTACCATTTAAGTCGCAGGTGCGCTTGAAGAGACTCCAGACCGGAGAGTCTAGATAGCTAGAAAGCGCCTCCGCGGGGATACGAAGCTCTATATCATCAAACTGCTCTGGGTAGAAGCTCTTTGTAGAAGTCTCAGGAGCTTTCGTGGAGAGAGAGGTTATGACTTTCATCGCTGGGCAGTCTCTCAGAATCTGCATGCCTACCTGCTTACAAGCTGCAGGGATGGTCAGCTCGGTGAGTAGGATGCATCCCTTGAAGCTTTGCCCCCCTATAGTCTCTATCGTGCTAGGTAGGATGATCTGTGTGAGACTCTTGCAGTCATTGAACATATCGCCCCCGAGCTTTGTCATGCCCTCGCCTAGGGAAATATCCTCGAGCGCGGTACAACCGAGGAATGCGTAGTTTTCGACTGTCTTGACAGTCCCCGGGACCGTAGCGTGCTTAAGTCCTTTGCAAAAGGCGAAAGCGTATCCACCTAGGTGAGTGACTCCTTCGGGGATCTCAACCTCGGTGAGTGCAGTATCGTTGTGAAAAGCTTTCATCCCAATCGCCTTAATGTTCTTAGAGATCTTGACGCTCTGTAGCGCAGGCATCTCCTCTAGAGCATAGTCAAAAAGAGTATCGGCGGGATAGTACGTATCAGAGCCTGGTACACGCTCTACACGCAAGATCTTGGTCTCTGCAAAATCAAGGCTTTGTAGCTCCTTGAGCTTTTTCCGTATGAAGATGATGTCTTTGTGGTTGATGTCTCCCTTTAGTGTGAGCTGCTGGAGGGTGGCATATTCGCTCTCTGGTATCTGCTGCGATAGCGTACCAGCTTCTGCAAGTGTTACCTCGCGCTTGGTGCCGTCATTCTGAGCAAATACAGAAGTCGCACATAAGAGTGACAAGAGAAAGAGAAACAGGTAGTTTTGCTTCATTGTAACGATATCAGTTGAGTATAACGCCCCTAAGGTAGTAAAAAAGATCTATTCAAGTCAATACTGTACATTCCATAAAGCTGCCCGCACATCCCACCCACCAATCAATAGTGTCCTAAACGCTTTGCAAAAAATCCTCCCTGATTACGCCTACCTCTCCGATGATTCGGATTCCTCCCGAGGAATTTCCCAAATAGCTCCCGAAGAAAGAAAAAATTCTTCGGAAGAAACAAACAATACTTCGGAAGAATCAAACGATACTTCGGAGGAAAGAAAAATCTCTTCGGAAGAATTTTTCATTTCCTCCCTGGATAATCAAAGATTTCCACGGAGGAATTGTTCAACATCCTGAGAATTCGATTTTCCTCATAGAGATGTGGATGAACTCATCCTGTATAAATAATGCGTCAGCCCCCATACAGCACTAAGTTCACTCTTTATTGGGAAAAGTGTACCTTTGTTCCAATCAATAACTTAAGTGAAATATGAATAGAGCTATCCAAATCCTATTACTCGTTTTAGTGTCACTAACGGGTCTTACTGCACAGGTCTATCGTCCTAATGGTCAAGCAGCGAGAGCGACTACAGGCACGCGCCCCGAGCTCCCGATAGACTATGTTGCGAAGTACAATCTAGCAGCAGATGGGGCTTCCTTTGTTACAGATGAGACCGCCTCAGAGAGTGGATACTTCTCCTATGCTGATGCTAATGAGCGTTTTGCACATTGCTCTATAGATGACGTCGCATACCACCTGCCCTCTAGTGCTGAGTGGAACGGTCTCCTCTCCGTCTATTATGAGTATGGTGTCAACTTTATCAAGGAAGGCTTGATCCAGGGTGAGATTGAGACTATTAGCTTTGGCGATGTGAAGTACAGCTTTGCGAGTGATTACTACAATAAAGGTGATGGAGTGAGCTATGCGCTACGTCTCTGCAAACCAACAGAGTCATGGGATGAAAAGTTCCCAGCAGCGCCTGACAATAAGTATCGCTGTGCTTATAGGTATGAGCGTATGGGCATGACTCAGACAGAGCAAGAACCACCGGTAGATGCTTATATAAAGATATCTGTATGCTATCTAGGCGAAGAGTTCACAGGCTCTATATCTGATATTGCCTCAGAAGCGTGGTGGGCTGAACGTGCGGACCAGGTCGAGGAGTGTATTATCCCAACGGTTGGCATCAAAGTGGGCGGAAAGCTCTATAACTATGCTTCGGGGGGCTTTTACTGGGCTACGGACAAGGCAAAGTACACAACAATCTATTTCAGTGGTATCTCGACCGGCGAATTTCCTGACAAGTCCAATCTATGCACGGTACGACTCTTTAAGGACAAGCCAGGAGGGGAGAAGCCCCAAGAGCCTACAATCTCTGTGACACCAAATGCCTTCCGTATCAAAGTAGGGCAGAAACTAGCTCTTGCTAAGGACTACCATGTAGATATAACTCCTGCTGAGTATATCGATATGTATACGGTGACATCAAGTAATCCAAGTGTCGTGAGCTATGATCCTACGACAAAAGAGCTAAAGGGGGAGTCTGTCGGAGAGGCTATTGTAACCTTCCAGATCAACAATACGGAGGTGACTCAAGAGGTCGCATTTACGGTTGTTCCCAAGGAGGGCGAGTTGGAGATCCTGCATGCGCCTATTGCTGATGTGCAAGACTTCCCAGATCTCTCGATGCTTACAGGATCAGTCGACACAGACAAGGTTAGAGCTTATGAGACTAAGTTAGGACTCCGCATATACGAGTCTACTCGTTGGGATGAGTATGCTCATCTATATGTAACTCCAAAGGAAAAAGTATCTCAGACCAACTTCAATCGAGTAAACTACTACTACAAACCTCAAGATGGAGGCTCGCCTTATATTACGGGACAAATAAACTGTATGGGGTCTCTAGAAGAGGCTAAGACATCTCAAGCCTTCGCTCAGTGGCTCCAGCTAAACGGCTTCCCAGATCCTCTAGAGGTCATCTCACTAAACGATGGCTCCAAAGGACTCGCTACGGCAACTAAGGAGCTATCGCTGAAGTTTTGGATAGAGAAGAAGGTCTTCTTCATGATTATTGAACCTGTCAAAAAGGATAACGCTGTCGCAACACCCTCTACCACGGATAAGCAATACAATGTCAGACCTATACCTGCAAAGGACCTTCTCTATCTGTCTGGTGTAGAGGCTGGGTCGTCTATCTCTATCTATACGATGGATGGTGTTGTAGTCTATCAGACCGTCGGAGAAGGCGCTGATACGCTTACGATCCCTGTTGCTAGCCTAGCAGAGGAAGTCTATCTCTTACGAATCAATGGAGAGGCATATCGCATCGCTATAACTCGGTGATCTGCTTGTTGCACAGCTTTAAGACTTTACTCTCTATTGATCGTTCAGTCCCGCTTTACAATAGATCGGTAAACTGAAGTGTTTTGCCCCATGGGGCATTTGGAACTTTACCCCTCCAAGCGACCCACGGTTATGATTTTCTGGTATCCTCGTTGGGAAGTTGGATTAGTGGGTGGAATGTACGACATTAGACAAGACTCGCAGAGACTAGGAGGTTCTGGAAGATATATGTATCTTTGCAGAAGTTTTTTGGAGACGATTTGCAAACAACTTTAAACCCATATGATGAAAAACAGTACTCTAATAATTCTTATTTCCCTTCTGTTTAGCTGGGGCATGCATGCACAGTCTAACGTCAAGTTTAGTGATCCTTGCTCAACCTATAAGCCGACCATCTTTCTTAATACTGGCGGCAGGACTAATAGTAGAGCGAGTGTTCAGAGCAACGTCATGCACGTAGACTTTGGACGCAATAATGAAACTAGAGCTCCAAAGATAAGGGAAGTTCTTAATAGTAATACTGTGGTTCAAAATGGGTCCTTAAACGTAGATTTTGGATCTATTCAAAATATTCAATCTTCACAAAACACTCTGCGTGTCGTAAATGTCAGTTCCAATCATAGGTCTAATTGGCAAAGAGAAAGAAGAAATACAAGCTTTGGAACCAACAGTAGTGTTAGATTTCAAGAAGGCTATTTTCGTTCAAATGGAACTTACGTTAATGGACATATGAAAACTAGGCGTAACGACACAAATTGGGATAACTTCTCTACTAAAGGTAATAGAAATCCTTTTACTGGTTCAAAAGGAACTAGAGCTAAAGACTATTCCATAGAGGCATATAACTATGGTTCTGGAAGAACTATCTATACGGGACCTAGGGGAGGGCAGTACTATATCAATAGTAATGGGAATAAGGTCTATGTCCCAAAGAGGTAGGTACACCTCGATTGTGGCTAATCCCTATTTTGATACTGTTGCAGATACAATGGAGACACTCAGCTACAGCTCCTCCAACGCCTTATCTCCATCAACTATGGAACTCGAAACAGTGACTTCTTCCTTTACCGTATCGCCGTTCACTTCAGTTAGTTTTTTTGTGGAAGGCTTTTTTCCCCCAGCACCTCAAAATAGAAATTAGCCTTATTGCACCTCATTGACTACTTGACTTGCTATCGATCGTTCGGATCTCCTCCGCAACAATAGATAGGTAAACTGAAGTGTTTTGCCCCATGGGGCATTTGGAACTTTACCCTTCCAAGCGACCCACGGATATGATTCCCCACGGCTTTGCGATGTTCTTTTGTCTTAGAGGATCTCTCCTCGTTGGGAAGTTGCATTAGTGGGTTGAAAGTGCACTCTCTCCACAGTCAACTACAAGTTATCAAGCTATGAGACGCAATTCAATTAGTACAGTGATCCTGCTGACGCTGGGCGTGATGCTTACGGTGCTGCTGCCTTGTCGTGGACAGAGTGATGCGGAGCTGCCCTCCGACGCTACGGTGGAGCCGTCACAGACTATCCCTATCATGTATATCACTACGGCCGATGGCAAGCCGATCATTACGAAGAAAGAGTATAAGCGAGCTACGTTTTACATTACCGACCCCGCTGGGAAGGTGAGTTTAGGCACTGCCACTGAGCCCTTAGGGATGAACATTCGTGGCAGAGGTCACTCCTCGTGGAAGGGGGACAAGAAGCCCTATAAGCTCAAGCTGGACGAGAAGCTGTCACTCATGGGTATGCCGAAGAATAAGCACTGGGCACTCCTGAAGTTTTGGGCACCGACGATGGCTGGCATGAAGCTTGGCGAGCTGATGGGGATGGCTTGGACGCCCTCCACAAAGCCGATTGAGGTGATGCTCAATGGCGACTATATCGGTCTCTACTTGCTGACGGAGACGATACGGATCGGAAAGAATCGTGTCAACATCTACGAGCAGCCGGACAATAACGAGGATGCAGCTACCATCCCGGGGGGCTGGCTTGTAGAGGTGGACAACTATAAGGAGCAGAACCAAATTAGCTTTAGAGAGAATGACCTCTGGATCATCAACATCACTTATCACTCACCGAAGGTGCTCTCGACGGCACAGCGGGATTGGCTGACTGATGAGTTTAAGGGAATCAACGATGATATCTATGCTCCGAACAAAGCGACTAGTCGCTGGAAGGATCGTATCGATGTAGATGCGATGGCTCGCTTTTTCATCATTCAGGAGGTTATGGACAATCCCGATGGCTTCCACGGGAGCTTTTACCTGCACAAAGATCAGGGCGAGGGGAGCAAGTGGGTGGCAGGTCCTATCTGGGATCTTACCTGCATGAATCGTGAGAAAACGGACTACACCTTTAGGATGAAGGTGCACTATGTCTTTGCGCCTCACTGGATCGGGGAGTTACTTAAGGACGAAGACTTTAGCTCAGCCGTCTGCAGGGTATGGAAAGAGGCGCACCCCGTGCTTTCTGATGAGTGGATGCGCTACTTGGAGAGCTGCTTTGCCCCTTATGAGGAGGCTTATCAGCGGGACAAGCAGCGCTGGTCTGGGGGAACCTTTAAGCCCCTGCATAGTGCAGCAGAGGAGCTTACGACTGCCCTTCGGCGGAATGTAGACTGGTTCGATAAACACCTGCCAGTCACTCCTAATGCCATTGCGCCCGTAGTGCCGACCGCTGGTCGCCACATCGTCTACACGATGTCGGGTGAAGTCGTGCGCATCGCTGAGGCTTACGATGAAGCTATGCGTGATCTACCGCCAGGAGTCTATATCGTGGACAACAGCAAGGTGATCGTCCCGTAAGAACGCGTGGCGTATCGTCCGCTGTAGGAACGTACGGCAGTGTCTAGCGGAAGACCGTCCGTTGTGTCAAAGGCTACGGTGCCCAATACCCGTCATGACGTTTTACAACGGACGCTCAGACCGAGCGTCCCTACAATGGGTTACACGTCTCGTCTTCCTATATCTAGGCTCGGTCGAAGGGGCATAACAAAAGGAAGGCTCGCCTCATGAGGTCGTGTGGACCTGTAAGGCGAGCCTTCCTTTTCGTTGCTTGTATCTATGAGGAGGCTATAGAGAGCGTTCCTGAGATAATCTTTACTTTAGAGCTGTCGTGCGAGAAGATCTGTGAGGCCCTTGTTACTTAGCGGGAGCGGTCTCGGAGGCTTTCTCCTCGTCGAGTTTCTTGGCGCGGTAGCTGGCGTCAGATCCTGTCTGACGGCTCTGTGCCTCGATCTCTTCATGCTCCTTCTGCGACATTACGAGAAGCTTGTCATACTCGGGTAGACCTGTACCGGCAGGGATCAGGTGACCGCAGATGACATTCTCCTTGATGCCCTCGAGCTTGTCTTCCTTGCCCGATATGGCAGCATCGTTGAGTACCTTAGAGGTCTCCTGGAAGGATGCAGCTGAGATGAATCCTCTCGTCTGTAGCGCAGCTTTTGTGATACCTTGTAGGATCTGATTGGTCGTAGCAGGCATCGCATCACGTGCTATAGCGGGCTTGAGGTCACGACGCTTGAGGGAGCTATTCTCATCACGTAGCTTACGGCTAGAGATGATCTGTCCAGGCTTCATGGTGGTGGAGTCACCGGCGTCGGTGATTACCTTCATGCCCCAGAGCTTGTCGTTTTCTTCAGAATCCTCGTTTTTGTCCACAATCTGCTGTGGCATTAGGAGGGTGTCTCCTGGATCGATGACCTGTACCTTGCGCATCATCTGACGGACGATCACCTCAAAGTGCTTATCGTTGATCTTCACACCTTGTAGACGATAGACGTCCTGAACCTCGTTGACGATGTACTCCTGTACGGCCGTGGGGCCCTGGATGGCGAGGATGTCGGCTGGCGTGACAGCGCCCTCGGAGAGGGGCATACCGGCACGTACATAGTCGCCAGGCTGTACGAGGATCTGCTTCGTAAGTGGTACGAAGTACTTACGGATCTCACCTAGACGGGAGGTGATGGAGATCTCTTGATTGCCACGCTTGACACCAGCGAAGTCAATGGTACCATCGATCTCTGCTACGACAGCAGGACTCGAAGGATTGCGTGCCTCAAAGAGCTCCTGAACGCGAGGTAGACCACCCGTGATATCACCAGCACCCGAGATAGCGCGAGGCGTCTTGGTGATGATGTCGCCCTGTGTGATCATATCGCCATCTTCCTTGACGAGGTGAGCACCGACGGGGAGATTGTACGAGCGCAGTACATTGCCCTTGTCGTCTAGTATCTGAGCCGTCGGGATGAGATTGTTCTTGACACCTTGCTTGCGAATGATGACGATCTCTTTGTGCGAAGCACTCTCGTCAGTCTCGTACTCAAAGGTGACCTTCTCGACAAGATTCTCGAAGACAAGACGCCCAGAGAACTCAGAGATAAGAGCTGTATTGTGTGGGTCAAAGTTGAGCAGCGTGTCGTCCTTGCTGACGGTAGCCCCGTTTGCAAAGAAGATGGTGCTGGCATAGGGTACCAGCTCGTGCTGAAGTATGACGCCAGTCTTGGGGTCTAGGATGCGTAGCTCAGCAGTACGATTGACCACGATGTGTGCGGGTCTCATATTACCATCTCGTCCAGCACGCTCCACGTCTACGTAGCGTATATCTGAGTACTCGATGGTACCAGAGAATCGTGCTCGTACGGTAGCATCGGTCTCTTGGTTGCTTGCTGTACCACCAGCGTGGAAGGTTCGTAGCGTAAGCTGCGTACCAGGCTCACCGATAGCTTGCGCTGCGATGACACCGACTACCTCACCGCGCTGTACGAGCTTGTTGGTAGCGAGGTTGCGACCGTAGCACTTGGCGCAGACACCGTTTTTCGTTTCGCAGGTGAGTACAGAGCGTACCTCGACGGTCTCGATGCCAGCAGCGTTGATAGCAGCCACAACCGTCTCGTTGATTTCTTCACCAGCACGTACGATGTACTCTCCAGTCTCGGGGTGCTTGATGTCATGAACGGAGGTACGACCGAGGATGCGCTCACCTAGAGTAGCGACGACGGTACTGTTTTTCATCACGTCAGACATCTCGATGCCTCGTAGTGTGCCGCAGTCCTCCTCAGAGATGACGACATCGTGCGAAACGTCTACGAGACGACGGGTCAGGTAACCAGCATCTGCCGTCTTAAGGGCGGTATCGGCTAGACCCTTACGAGCACCGTGAGAGGAGATAAAGTACTCCAGCACGGAGAGTCCCTCCTTGAAGTTGGAGAGGATAGGGTTCTCAATGACCTGTCCACCGCCTGAACCACTCTTCTGAGGCTTAGCCATCAGACCGCGGATACCAGCGAGCTGACGAATCTGCTCCTTCGATCCACGAGCTCCCGAATCCATCATCATGAAGATGTTGTTGAAGCCCTCGTCGTCCTGAGCTAGCTGCCTCATCAGCGAAGCAGTTATCTTGTTCGACACATTACTCCACGTATCGATGATCTGGTTGTATCGCTCCGTATTGGTTATGAAGCCCTCGTTGTACTGAGCAAAGATCTCCTCGACACGCTCATTGCCCTCAGCAACGAGTTTCTCCTTGTCCTTAGGAATGACGACGTCTTGCAGACGGAATGAGAGACCTCCCTTGAATGCCATGTGGTATCCGAGGTTCTTGATCTTGTCCAGGAACTGTGCGGTCTTGGCAAAGCCACACACCTTGATCACATTGGAGATGATGGAGCGGAGAGTGCCTTTACCTAGGGTCTCGTTGATGTAACCAACCTCGGTGGGGACGTTTTCATTGACCATGATACGTCCCATAGAGGTTTCGATAATCTTGCTGACGAGCTGGTCGCCCTCGAGGACGTTATGGATCAGGACATTGATCGGAGCGTGAATGTCTAGCTTGCCCTCGTTGTATGCAATCCTAGCCTCCTCGACTCCATAGAAGGTGAGCCCGCTACCCTTGACTCCCTTGCGGATCTTGGTGATATAGTAGAGTCCCAAGACCATATCCTGTGAAGGCACGGTAATAGGTGCACCATTGGCAGGGTTGAGAATATTATGTGAGGCGAGCATGAGTAGCTGAGCCTCGAGGATAGCTTCGTTGCCTAGGGGTAGGTGTACAGCCATCTGGTCACCATCGAAGTCGGCGTTGAAAGCGGTACAAGCCAAGGGGTGTAGCTGAATAGCCTTGCCCTCGATCATCTTAGGCTGGAAGGCTTGTATACCTAGACGGTGTAGTGTCGGAGCACGGTTGAGCAATACGGGGTGCCCCTTCATAACGTTCTCAAGGATCTCCCAGATGACGTTGTCACGACGATCTACGATACGCTTAGCGCTCTTGACTGTCTTGACGACTCCACGCTCGATGAGCTTGCGAATGATAAAGGGCTTGTAGAGCTCAGCAGCCATATCCTTGGGTAGACCGCACTCATGCATCTGTAGCTCAGGACCGACGACGATGACGGAACGTGCAGAGTAGTCTACACGCTTACCGAGTAGGTTCTGACGGAAACGACCGGGCTTACCCTTGAGACTGTCTGAGAGAGACTTGAGAGGACGGTTGTTTTCGCCTTTGAATGCACTTGACTTACGTGAGTTGTCGAGGAGTGAGTCGACAGCCTCCTGGAGCATGCGCTTCTCATTGCGAATGATCACCTCGGGGACGCTCTGCTCTAGAAGTCGCTTGAGACGATTGTTACGCAGGATGACACGACGATAGAGCTCGTTGAGATCGCTTGTTGCAAAGCGACCACCATCGAGCGGTACAAGTGGACGTAGATCGGGCGGTATGACTGGTACCACCTTGAGGATCATCCACTCGGGACGGTTGATATCTTTGGAAGCTCGGAAGGACTCGACGACGTTGAGTCGCTTGAGTGCGTCTAGACGGCGCTGCTGTGAGGTCTCGGTCTGAGCCTTGTCACGGAGCTCGTAGGAGAGAGTGTCTAGATCTAGATTGGAGAGCATCTCATAGAGTGCCTCTGCACCGATCTTTGCGACAAACTTGTCTGGGTCACTCTCTGGCAGGTCGTAGTTGTCTGGATGGCTCTGATCGATCTCGTCTAGCTTGGCCTGATACTCCTCCTCGGTAAGTATTGTATTGACCTCTAGATCAGAGACACCGCTCTGCAGTACGATATACTTCTCGTAGTAGATGATCGCCTCAAGGTCTTTAGACTTGAGGTTGAGCAGAGAGGCAAGCTTGTTAGGTAGACTACGGAAATACCAAATATGCGCTACGGGTACAGCGAGCTTGATATGTCCAGTACGCTCACGACGCACTTTCTTCTCCGTAACCTCTACACCACAACGGTCGCAGATGGTACCACGGAAGCGTATGCGCTTGAACTTACCACAGTTGCACTCGTAATCTTTGACTGGACCGAAGATTCTTTCGCAGAAGAGTCCGTCACGTACTGGCTTGTATGTTTTATAGTCAAGAGTATTCGGATTCGTAACCTCTCCATGTGATGCCGCTAGGATCTCCTCAGGGGATGCCAGGGAGAGCCTAATGGATGAAAAGGTGGTCTTGCTCTTAGGGGCTGTCTTGTATGCCATAACTTAAGTCTGACTATATATAGTGTGTAAGGATAGGGGAGGGATTACTCAATATGTACGCTGAGGGCTAGACCCTTGAGCTCATTGAGTAGCACGTTGAGAGACTCGGGGAGACCTGGCGTGGGCATGTTGTCGCCACGCACGATCGCCTCATAAGCCTTAGAGCGACCTACGACGTCATCACTCTTGATGGTGAGGATCTCCTGAAGGACGTGTGCCGCACCGAAGGCCTCAAGTGCCCACACCTCCATCTCTCCGAAGCGCTGACCTCCGAAGTTGGACTTACCACCGAGAGGTTGCTGTGTGATCAGTGAGTACGGACCGATAGAGCGAGCATGCATCTTGTCGTCGACCATGTGACCGAGCTTGAGGAAGTAGGTGACACCTACGGTCGCCTCCTGATCAAAGGGCTCGCCTGTACCGCCATCATAGAGTTTCATCTGACCACCTCGTGGTAGACCAGCTTTGTCCGTCCATGCATTGAGGTCATCAAGCGTGGCTCCATCGAAAATAGGGGTCGCAAACTTGACTCCGAGCTTTCGCCCAGCCCATGCTAGAACAGCCTCAAAGATCTGTCCTAGGTTCATACGTGAAGGCACACCTAGCGGGTTAAGACAGATGTCTACTGGCGTACCGTCTGGCAGGTAAGGCATATCTTCACGACGTACGATCTTGGAGACGATACCCTTGTTACCATGACGTCCAGCCATCTTGTCGCCGACTTGTATCTTGCGCTTCTTAGCGATCAAGATCTTAGCGGTCTGGATGATACCTGAAGGCAACTCATCACCGAGAGTCTCATCGAGCTTGCGCCTATTAACCTCTGCAATCGTGATCTTGTCCTTCTTGATATAGTTAGCGATCGTCTGCTTGACAAGTTCGTTAGTATGCTCGTCATTGGTCCAGTCAGACATTCTCAGATCATTGTAGTCTAGTTCGAGGAGCAGAGACTTGGAGATGCGTGTACCAGCCTTGACCTTGACGACACCGATGTAGTCGACGAAGTCCGTTGCCGTGGTCTTGTGCTTCTTGAGTATGATCTGAAGCTTGGAGACTAGCTCCTCCTTGAGTGCAGCTTGAAGCTTGGAGAGCTCCTCTTCATAGCGCTGTGTGATCTTGCGCGTAGCTGATATACCTCCCTTACGATTGGCTCGTGAGTAAAGCTTCGTGTCGATGACGACACCCTTGAGCGAGGGGGAAGCCTTGAGCGAAGCGTCCTTGACATCACCTGCCTTGTCGCCAAAGATGGCTAAGAGGAGCTTCTCCTCAGGAGTGGGGTCAGACTCACCCTTTGGTGTAATCTTACCTACTAGGATGTCGCCTGGGACAATGCGAGCACCGACGCGAACGATACCGTTGGCATCGAGGTCTTTGGTAGCTTCCTCACTTACGTTGGGGATGTCTGCCGTAAACTCCTCCATACCACGCTTCGTCTCACGTACGTCGAGTGAGTACTCATCGACATGTATAGAAGTGAAGAGATCCTCTGAGACAACACGTTCGTTGAGCACGATCGCATCCTCGTAGTTGTACCCCTTCCAAGGCATGTAAGCGGCCAAAATGTTGCGGCCGAGTGCTAACTCACCATCTTGTGTGGAGAAGCCCTCGGAGAGTATTTGTCCCTTGACGACTCGGTCTCCCTTGCGACAGATGGGGCTTAGATCTATCGTTGTAGACTGATTGGTCTTACGATACTTGGGAAGACTGTATGTGACCTCTGAGGACTCGAAGCTGACAAGCTCCTCCTCCTCTGTGCGGTCATAGTCGACCACGATCTTGGTGGCGTCGACATAAACGACTACGCCATCGCCCGCAGCCTCGATCTGAGTACGAGAGTCTGAGACTAGTCTGCGCTCGATGCCCGTGCCTACGATAGGAGCCTCGGGTGTTAGTAGAGGTACTGCCTGACGCATCATGTTAGATCCCATGAGAGCACGGTTTGCATCATCGTGCTCGAGGAATGGAATGAGCGAAGCTGCAATCGAAGCGATCTGCGTCGGAGAGACGTCCATCAGATCTACCTCCTCAGGCTCCACCACGGGGAAGTCTGCGCCATAGCGCGCCTTGACACGCGAGCGGATGAAGTGTCCATCATCGTCTAGAGGTGCGTTGCCCTGAGCCACTGTCTTGTCCTCCTCTTCCTCAGCGGTAAAGTAGGCTAGCTTGGAGTCTTCAAAGTCTACGGTACCATCCTTGACATTACGATAAGGAGTTGTGATGAATCCTAGTTCGTTGATCTTAGCGTAGACGCATAGCGAGGAGATAAGTCCAATGTTTGGACCCTCAGGCGTCTCGATAGGGCAGAGACGACCGTAATGGGTGTAATGTACGTCTCGCACCTCAAAGCCAGCACGATCTCGAGTCAGACCGCCTGGACCTAGTGCCGATAGACGGCGCTTATGCGTGATCTCAGAGAGTGGATTCTGCTGATCCATAAACTGTGAGAGCGCGTTGGTCCCAAAGAAACTGTTGACAACCGATGCGATCGTCTTGGAGTTGACTAGATCGACTGGTGTGAAGACCTCGCTGTCACGTACGTTCATGCGCTCCTTGACCGTACGAGCCATACGACTCAGTCCTATACTAAACTGGTTATATAGCTGCTCGCCAACGGTTCTGACACGGCGGTTGGATAGGTGGTCGATATCATCGACGGGAGCCTTACCATTGACTAGCTTGATCAGATGACGTATGATCGCAACGATATCCTCAGCGGTGAGGATCTTGACATCGGGATCTATGTCTAGACCTAGCTTGCTATTGATCTTGTAGCGCCCTACGTCGCCTAGGTCATAGCGCTTCTCCGAGAAGAAGATGTTGTTGAAGATCTCCTTAGCACTCTGATCATCGGGTGGAGTAGAGTTGCGTAGGAGGTTGTAGATGAAGTTATAAGCGGCCTGCTCAGAATTGGCAGAGTCGCGCTTGAGCGTATTAAAGATGATCGAGTAGTCCATGATCTCCTGATCTGTAGACTCCTGATCGGATGAAGCTAAGTCACGACGCAATAGAATGGTCTCGATACCATTCTCTAGGATGACCTGAGCATTGTCTTCATCTAGGATGGCATTTTGCTCTACGAGCGTGTTGTATCGAGCAAAGGTTTCTGTCTCTCCCGTTTCCTCCTCGCTCTCCTCATCGTAATACTTCAGTATGACGGAGGCAGCCAGCTGTCGTCCATAGTTAGCCTGCAGCGACTCTAGCGTGACAGGGATCTCCTCAGCGATGCCAAAGAGATCGAGGATGTCTTTGTCTGTCTCATAGCCGATGGCACGTAGGAGAGTCGTGATGGGGAGCTTCTTCTTACGATCGATGTAAGCGTATAGCTCGTTGTTCGTATCGGTAGCGAACTCGATCCACGAACCCTTGAATGGGATGATACGAGCCGAGTAGAGTCTCGTCCCGTTGTTGTGTAGGCTGGATCCAA